>NZ_CADEGK010000062.1 GCF_902826855.1 uncultured Phenylobacterium sp.
TGCTGAAATGCCCGAACGCCGTCCTGGTGCCGAACATGGGGTCCGCAACCGGCGAGGCCCGGGTCGACATGGGCGAGAAGGTGATCGTCAACATCAAGAGCTGGATGGACGGCCACCGGCCCCCCGACCGCGTCCTGCCCCAGATGCTCTGACGGAGCGACGCTCCCGACGCTCCCTCCAAGGTCGAAGCGCGCCGCAGGCGCTATCATCTTGAACCGCGAAGGAACGCAAACCGCAGCGAACGCGCCTTGCCTGCGGGAGCGCCGCTCGCCTGGTAG
This sequence comes from uncultured Phenylobacterium sp., assembly GCF_902826855.1. GTDB lineage: Bacteria > Pseudomonadota > Alphaproteobacteria > Caulobacterales > Caulobacteraceae > Phenylobacterium. The sequence goes on from NZ_CADEGK010000062.1 coordinate 279, forward strand.
ATGGACCTCTCAGCAAGGAGGTGGCAGGGACCTGCGGTCTCAGCGGCGCGTTCGCGCCCATTCGCGTTCGTTCGCGGCTGAATCAAGCGACGCCGAAAGCTAAGCGGGCCGCTCGCCAAGGTCCTGGTAGAACCGCAGCAGGTACCCGTCCGGGTCGGCCACCACGAACTGGCGGGCGCCCTTCTCCACCGCGTCGGCGCGGTACCATCGGGTCTCCAGCGGGATCACCACCTCGGCGCCCGCCGCCACGACGCGGGCGTGCAGGCGCGCGGCGTTCGAGCACGCGATCTGGAGGTTCATGCCGCGCCCGTAGGGGTGCTCCAGCTCAGCCGTGCGAAAGCGTCGGCCCGGGCCGGCGGCCTCCTCCAGCATCAGCTCTGCGCCCTCCCGCTCCAGATAGGCGAATCGGTCCTCCGGGCGGCGATAGCGGACCTTGAACCCCAGGGTGCGCACGTAGAAGCCCAGCGAGGCCTCCAGGTCGGCCACGTCCAGCTCGGGCGTGAGCGGGCTCATCTCCCCTGGCCGCACACCGGGCAATCTGGATCCCCGGCCACGCGGACCGTGCGAGTTTCGGCGGCCAGGGCGTCGTAGATCAGGAGCCGCCCGGTCAGGGTCTCGCCGGCGCCGGTCAGGAGCTTGATCGCCTCCAGCGCCATCATCGAGCCCACCACGCCCGCCAGCGCCCCGACAACGCCCACCGCGACGCAGGTCTCCGCCTCGGGCGGGATCTCCGGCACCAGGCAGCGGTAGCAGGGCTGGCGGCCGAACACGCCGACCTGGCCGGTCCAGCGGCCGATGGCGCCCGAAACCAGCGGCTTGGCCTGTCGCACGCACGCGGCGTTCACGCAGAAGCGGGTGGCGAAATCGTCGGTGCCGTCCAGCACGAGGTCGACGCCGTCCACCAGTTCGTCCGCGCTGGCCTCGTCGAACGCCCCGTTGAACCCCGCCACGAAGACGTGGGGGTTCAGCGCATGCAGCCGATCGGCGGCCGCCTCGACCTTCGGGCGGGTCACGTCGTCCTCGGTGTAGATCACCTGGCGCTGCAGGTTGGAGAGATCCACCTCGTCCGGGTCGGCCAGGATGATGGTCCCAACGCCGGCCGCGGCGAGATACAGCGCCGCTGGGGCGCCGAGCCCGCCGGCGCCCACGATCAGCACGGTGGCGGCCTTCAGTTTCTGCTGGCCGGGCCCACCGACCTCGCGCAGCACCAGATGGCGCGCGTACCGCTCGATCTCCTCGTCGGTGAAACTCATCTACTTGACCCCGAGCGATCCGCTCCGGCACATCCGGCGGATGTGGAATAGCCCAGCCCGCGGCAATTGGCACGGCGCCTGCCTGCTGGCGGCGACGCTTCTTGCGGCGCCGGTCGCGGCCGCGCCAGTCACGCCCGCGCCGGTGGTCGCGGCAGAACGCGCATTCGCCGCCGATGGACTGGCGCTGGGCGTGCGCGACAGTTTCCTGAAGCACTCCGCGCCCGAGGGCATCGTGCTGGCGCCGGAGCCGATCCTGGCCAAGGCCGCCTTCGCAGCTCCCGCGCCGAAGGGGCCACCGCTGGTCTGGTGGCCGCTGTGGGCCGGCATCGCGCGGTCCGGCGACCTGGGCTTCACCACCGGACCGTACAGCGTGGGCGGCCAGCCGCGGGCCTGGTACTTCACCGTCTGGGCGCGCCAGACGGACGGCGGCTGGAAGTGGCTGTTCGACGGCGGCCCGCCCAGCGACCCGACCGGCGCCGCGCCGCAGGGGTCAGAGGTCGCCTACGCGCGGCTCTCCGGCCGCCAGGCGGGGTCGCCGGGCAAGGCGATGACGCAGGTCACGGCGGCCGAGCGGGCCCTGCACGCCGCCGCCCGGACAGACGCGCCGGCCGCCTTCCTCGCCGCTGTCGCCGACGACGGCCGCATCACCGGCTCGAAAGCCGCACCACCGAAGTCGCGTACAGAACTGGAAGCCGAGGCGGCGACCCGCGCTCGGTCCATCACCTTCTCGCCCCTGGGCGGCCAGGCCTCCGACGCCGGCGACCTGGCCTGGACCTACGGCCTCGCCCAATGGACCCGGGACGGCAGGACCGAGCGGGGCCACTACGTGCGCATCTGGCGCAACGACGAGGCCGGCTGGCGGCTCCTGTTCGATGAGCTCCTGCCGGCCCCGCCCCTGAACGCCCCGCCCGCCTAGCCGCCGCGCCGCGCGCGCCAGATGGCGGTTTCCAGGGCCTTGGCGAACTCGCCGCGTTCGCGCGGACTGAGCGCGGCGGCCACCGCAGTCTGGCGGCCCGACAGCGCCAGGCGCAGCGCCATGCAGCGGTTCTCCTCGTCGTGCTCGGCGGTCACCCGTGTGAAGGCGGTGGGGCTCTCCCAGACGACCTTCACCTTGTCGCCGGCCTCGTAGGTCACCTTCACCTCCGCCGCGCTGACCTGCACCCGCTCCACGATCCGGCCGGCCTTGAAGCTGGCCAGGAAGGCGACCGCCACCGCCGCCACGTCCAGCCCCAGGAAGATCGGCACAAGGTGGGCCTTCATGCTCAGGAAGACGACCGCCGCACCGACGTTGGCGGTGGTGATTGCGCTGATCAGGATGATGAACCCGCGCTGCGACAGCGACCGGTGCGGCTTGATCTCGGCGTCCATGTAGAGCGGCCAGGCCATGGCGCCGACGATACGCCGAAGTCCGCGCGGGCGGAACTGGCCGGCGCGCTCCGTCTGGACGCACCCTGCGACAGCCCCTATCCACGCCGCATCTGGCGGACCACGGGTGCGAACATGAGCGATAACTGGGCGGAGGGCCGCATCGCCCTGGTGACCGGCGCCACCTCCGGGTTCGGCGAGGCGATGGCGCGCCGCCTGCTGGCCGCCGGCGCGCACGTGATCGCCACCGGCCGCCGCGCCGAGCGGCTCGCGGCGCTGACGTCCGAGCTGAAGAGCGAGCGGCTGCTGACCTGCGAGCTGGACGTCACCTCGTCGGCCTCGATCGCCGCCCTGCTGCCCAGCCTGCCGCCGGCCTTCACCGACATCGACATCCTGTACAACAACGCCGGTCTGGCGCTCGGCCTCTCCAAGGCCCACGAGGCGGACATCTCCGACTGGGAGACGATGATCGACACCAACGTCACCGGGCTGGTGCGGATGACCCGCGCGGTGCTGCCCGGCATGGTCGCCCGCGACCGCGGCGACGTGATGAACCTGTCGTCGGTCGCCGCCAGCTATCCCTATCCCGGCGGCAACACCTACGGAGCCACCAAGGCCTTCGTGCGCCAGTTCTCGCTGAACCTGCGCGCCGACCTCCTGGGGACCAAGGTCCGCGTCACCTCCATTGAGCCGGGCATGGCCGACACCGAGTTCTCGGTGGTCCGTTTCAAGGGCGACCAGGCGGCCGCCGACAAGGTCTACGCCGGCGTTCACGCCATGAGCGCCGACGACGTGGCCCTGGTCTGCGAAAGCGTCCTGAAGCTGCCCGCCCACATCAACGTCAACACCCTGGAGATCATGCCGGTCCAGCAGGCCTTCGGCCCGTTCGCCGTGGACCGGGGCTGAGGGTGGCCAAAGCGCCGCCCAAGCCCCGCAGTCTGAAGCCGGCCGAGCAGGCGCGGATCGCCGAGCTGTTCGACCGGTTCGAGGCCCAGGAGACCGACCCCCGCACAGAGCTGGACTACAAGAGCCCGTACGAGCTGGTCGTGGCCGTGGCCCTCTCGGCCCAGGCCACCGATGTCTCGGTCAACAAGGCCACCGACAGGCTCTTCAAGGTGGCCGACACGCCGCAGCAGATGCTGGCCCTCGGCGAGGAGGGTCTGAAGCCGTTCATCTCCTCCATCGGCCTCTACAACATGAAGGCCCGGAACGTGATCCGGATGGCGCAGATCCTGATCGACGAGCACGGCGGCGAGGTTCCGCTCGAGCGGGAGAAGCTGCAGGCCCTCCCAGGGGTCGGACGCAAGACCGCTTCGGTGGTGCTGAACGAGCTGCGCGTCGAGCCCGCCATCGCCGTCGACACGCACGTCTTTCGGGTGGCGCACCGCCTGGGCCTCTCCACCGGCAAGACCCCGGACAAGGTCGAGGACGAGCTGATGGGCAAGATCCCCGAGCCCTATCTGACCCGCGCCCACCACTGGCTCATCCTGCACGGTCGCTACATCTGCGTCGCCCGCAGGCCGAAGTGCGAGCAGTGTCCGGTGGCGGACCTCTGCCCCTCGCGCCACCTGTTCCTGGCCCCATGAGCCGGCCGCCCCGCCTGCCCCTCACGGCGCTCCGCGTCTTCGAGGCCGCCGCGCGGCATGAGAGCTTCCTCCAGGCCGCCGAGGACCTGGCCATTACCCCGGGCGCCGTCAGCCGCCAGATCAAGTCGCTGGAGGCCGAGCTCAGCGTGCGGCTGTTCGAGCGCTTCAATCGCGCGGTCAGGCTGACCGACACGGGCCGCCGGTTGGCCACCGGCGTGCGCCAAGGGCTGAGCCGCATGGAGGAGGCGGTCGCTGAGGTGCGGGGCGCGCGTCCCGGCCCCCTGGCGGTCACCGCCATGCACTCCTTCGCCGCCCGCTGGCTGGTGCCGCGTTTGCATCTGTTCAACGAGCGCCATCCGGATATCCAGGTGCTGATCGCCGCCTCCGACACCGCTGTGGACCTGGCGCGCGACCCCTACGACGTGGCCATCCGTTTCGGGCGCGGGCCGTATCCAGGGTTCGCGGCGCAGAAGCTGATCTCGCTGTTCCTGTTCCCGGTGTGCAGCCCACGGCTCCTGGAGCAGACCCCTCTCAACCACCCCCGCGACCTGGCCAACGTCCCCCTGCTGGCCGACGTCTACCTGGCCCAGGCCGAGCCTGACTGGGGGCACTGGCTGCAGTTGGCCGGCGCGCCGGAGGTCGACTGGCAGCGCGGCCAGCAGTTCTCCAACGTCTACCTGGCCATCGAGGCGGCCATGGCCGGGCGTGGCGTCGCCCTCGCCGAAGCCGCCCTGGTGCAGGACGAACTGGCCTCCGGGCGGCTGGTGAAGCCGTTCGATATCGAGCTGCTCAGTTCCTACAGCCAGTGGATCCTGACGCTCCCGGAAAAGGCCGACCGGCCGGACATCCGCAAGTTCCGCAACTGGCTGATCGCCCAGGCGGACGCCGACGGCCTGCGCCGCATCGCGTGATCTGAGCTCACCTGAACGGCCGCCTTATCCTTTGTCGCGAGACTTTGGATGACCTTTATGGAGGTCAACCGACCCCGCGCGCTGGAGCCCGCCATGACCACCGACTGCATCGATCACTATGACCTCACCGATCACCGCGAGGCCGCGGACCACCGCGAGCTCATCGCCGCCGCCATCACCACCGTCGGCTTCGTCCTGCTGCTGCCCGGCGCGGCGTTCCTGATGTCGCTTCTGAACGCTCCGGGGTGATCGGCGAGGCGCGCCTTTGCTCCTTCCTATCCGCGGGAAGGGGCTGGCTCGCGCCGCCGCAAACTTGCGCCGCGAGGGCCGCACCCCCATAAACCGCGCCATGTCCGAGACCGCGCCGCAGAAGCGCCTCTACATCAAGACCTACGGCTGTCAGATGAACGTCTACGACAGCGAGCGCATGGCCGATGTCCTTGCGCCCCTGGGGTATGGGATGACGGACGATCCCGCGAACGCCGACCTCGTGGTGCTGAACACCTGCCACATCCGTGAGAAGGCCACCGAGAAGGTCTATTCCGAGCTTGGCCAGATCAAGCTGATGAAGGCCGCCCGCGCCGAGGCCGGGCACGCCATGACCATCGCCGTCGCCGGCTGCGTGGCCCAGGCCGAGGGCGAGGAGATCATGCGCCGCCAGCCCGCCGTGGACCTGGTCGTGGGCCCGCAGGCCTACCACCAGCTGCCGGAACTGATCGCACGCGCCCACCGCGCCCGCGGCGAGCGGCTGGCTGCCGACTTCGCGCCCGATGAGAAGTTCGACGCATTGCCGGCCCGCCGACCGGCCGGCGTCTCGGCGTTCCTCACCGTGCAGGAGGGTTGTGACAAGTTCTGCACCTTCTGCGTGGTGCCCTACACCCGCGGCGGCGAGTGGTCGCGCGAGCCCGCCAGCATTGAGGCGGAAGCCCGATCCCTGGCCGCCAAGGGCGTGCGCGAGGTTACTCTGCTGGGCCAGAACGTCAACGCCTACGCCGGGGAGGGTGGCCTGGCGGCCCTGGTCCGGCGGTTGGCGCGGATCGAGGGCCTGGACCGCATCCGCTACACGACCAGCCACCCCCGCGACATGGACGACGCCCTGATCGCCGCCCACGCGGAGGTCGACGCCCTGATGCCCTACCTCCACCTGCCCGTGCAGGCGGGGTCGGACAAGGTGCTGAAGGCCATGAACCGGGCGCACACGGCGGAAAGCTATATCCGGCTGATCGAGCGCATCCGCGCCGCACGGCCCGACATCGCCATCTCAGGCGACTTCATCGTGGGCTTCCCAGGCGAGCGCGACGCCGACTTCGAGGCGACTCTGCAGCTGGTGCGCGAAGTGGGGTACGCCTCGGCGTTCTCATTCAAGTATTCCCGCCGCCCCGGGACACCGGCCTCCGCCATGCCGGGCCAGGTCGCCACGGAGGTCGCCGACGAGCGGCTGCAGCGCCTGCAAGCCCTGCTGGTTCAGCAGCAGCAGGCGTTCAACGCCGCCCAGGCAGGGAAGACGCTGCCGGTGCTGTTCGAGAAGGCCGGCCGCCATCCGGGCCAGCTGGTCGGCAAGAGCCCCTACCTGCAGGCCGTCCACGTCAGTGCGCCGGATCGCATGCTGGGCCGGATCGTTCCTGTGAGGATCGAGAGCGCCGCCCGCAACAGCCTGGCGGGCGCGCTGGAGCTGGAGTCCGCGTGAGCCGCGCGCCCGAATTCATCGCCCTCTCGGACGCCGCACTGCGCGCGGTGGCCGGAGTCGGCAGCCGCCACGTAGCGCTGATCGAGGACGCCTTCGGCGTGCTGGTGGAAACCCCCGGCGGCGGCGTGTCGCTCAGCGGCGACGCCAGGTCCCGCGGTCAGGCCAAGAAGGCGGTCCAGACGATCGCAGAGCGCGCCGACCAGGGCCTCGACATCTCCGAGGCCGACATCCGCGTGGCCATCGGCCAGGCCCGCTCGGGCGGGGCTCCGGCGGGCGGCGCGAACGCCCTGCCCATCGGCCGCCGCGGCCAGGTGGCGCCCAAGACGGCCAATCAGGCGAAGTACCTGCAAGCGCTGGCCGAGTGTGACCTGGTGTTCGGGCTTGGCCCCGCCGGCACGGGCAAGACCTTCCTGGCCGTGGCGCACGGGGCCGGCATGCTGCTGCGCGGCGCCGTGGACCGCCTTGTGGTGGCCCGCCCCGCGGTGGAAGCCGGCGAGCGCCTGGGTTTCCTGCCGGGCGACATGAACGAGAAGGTCGACCCCTACATGGCCCCGGTGTGGGAGGCGCTGACCGACATCCTGGGCGCCGAGCAACTGCGCCGCCGCCGCGAGAAGGGTGAGATCGAGGTCGCCCCGATCGCCTTCCTGCGCGGTCGCACGCTCTCCCACGCCTTCGTCATCGTCGACGAGGCCCAGAACGCGAGCCGGGCCCAGATGAAGATGGTGCTGACCCGTTTGGGTGAGGGCGCTCGGATGGCGGTCACCGGCGACCCGACGCAGATCGACCTGCCAAACCCCGGCGACTCCGGACTGGCCCATGCCGTCGGCCTGCTGGAAGGCGTCAAGGGCATCGGGGTTACGCGGTTCGAGGCGGAAGACGTGGTCCGCCACCCGCTCGTCGAGCGCATCGTGCGCGCGTACGACGCCGATGCCGCCAAGCGCGGGCGCACCGTTTGATCGACGTCGAGGTCGAGGACGAGGCTTGGACCACCGCGTTGCCCGACGCGGTGATGTTGGCCCGCGGCGCAGCGCTGGCCGCGCTGGACAGCCAGGAGGCGGCGGACGAGGACGTCACGATCCTGCTGACCGACGACGCCGCTGTGGCCAGCCTGAATGCACAGTTCCGCGGCAAGGACGGCCCGACCAACGTGTTGTCGTTCGAGGCGGCCCCCAACCCCGAGCGTCACCTGGGCGATATCGCCCTGGCCTACGGCGTATGCGCCCGCGAGGCGGCCGAGCAGGGCAAGCCGCTCAGCCACCATTTGCAGCACCTGACCGTTCACGGCGTTCTGCATCTTCTCGGATACGATCACATCGGCGATGATGACGCCGAGGTCATGGAAGACCTCGAGCGTGCGGTGCTGGCCGGTCTGGGTGTGCCCGACCCGTACGCGGCCGGTTAAGGAGAGCATGAACGACCCCGGTCCAACCGCCCGACCACGCCCCGCCCGCCGGCGAGGCCTGCTTGGGCTGATCGACTTCTTCCGCGGCGCCGCCGAGATGGCCGCCGACGACATGCCGGACCAGCAGACCGAGTCCGGTGGCGAACTGGTCACCCAAGCCCGCGCCTTCCAGGACGTGCGCGTCGTGGATGTCATGAAGCCCCGCGCCGACATCGTCGGCATCGAGCGCAGCTGCACCTTCGCCGAGGTGGTCTCCCGCTTCGTCGAGGCCGAGCACAGCCGCATGCCCGTCTATCGCGAAACCCTCGACGAGCCAGTCGGGGTGGTCCACGTCAAGGACGTCTTCAAGCTCCTGGCGCGCAAGTCCCGCCAACCCAAGTCCGGCGACAAGGTGCTGTCCGGCCGCCACAGCCTGGTGCGCGAGGTGCTCTACGTGCCGCCGTCGCAGACCGCCGCACAGCTGCTCTCGACCATGCGCGCCAAGCGAATTCACATGGCCCTGGTGATCGACGAGTTCGGCGGCGTCGATGGGTTGGTGACCCTGGAGGACCTCCTGGAGATGCTGGTCGGCGAGATCGACGACGAGCACGACGAGGAGGGCGACCAGGGCTACATGCCCATCGCCACCGACGATGAGGGCTGGATCGTCGACGGCCGCGCCCCGCTGGAGGAGCTCGAACACGCGCTGGGCGACCACGTCGATCTGGCGCCTGAAGACGTGGACGAAGAGATCGACACGGTCGCCGGGCTGGTCAACACCCTGGCCGGGCGGGTGCCGCAGCGGCGCGAGACCATCGACCATCCGGATGGCTTCACCTTCGAGGTGCTGGCCGCCGATCCCCGACGGGTGAAGCGGGTGCGCGTGCGCCGCACCGCGCCGGCAGCGCCCGCGCCCGCCGTCGAGGCCTAGGGTTGAGCCGTCCGCGCTGGTATCCGCCGGCCACCGCGCTCCTGGGCGGCCTTGCTGCGGCCATAGCCCATCCGCCCTGGGGGCTGATCATCGGTCTCCTCGGCCTGGGCCTGATCCTGATCCGGCTGGAGACGGTTCAGGGTCCCAAACCTCTTCGTGCGGCCTTCCTGATGGGCTGGATCGCCGGCCTAGGCTACTTCGGCGTCTCCACCTGGTGGATCGCCGAGCCGTTCCTGGTCGACGTCCGCGTCCACGGCTGGATGGCGCCTTTCGCGGTGGTGCTGATGGGCGGCGGCCTGGCGCTGTTCTGGGGGCTGGCGGGCCTCGCCTACCGGGCGCTGCGGCCGCGCAGCGCCTGGAAGATCCTGGTCTTCGCCGGCGTTTTCGCGACTGCCGAGTGGCTGCGAGGCCACCTGCTCACAGGCTTCCCCTGGAACCTGGTCGGCGAGGCCTGGAAAGCGGGTTCCGCGCCCTCCCAGGCCGCCGCCGTGGTCGGGGCATATGGCCTGACCTGGATCACGTTCGCTATCGCCGCCTCCCCCGCGATCGTCGTGCTGCCGGTACGACGCCTGGCCCAAGCCGGGGTGCTGGTGGCCGCCGGAGTCGCGCTCACCGCCCTCTACGCCGGCGGCGCCGGCCGGCTCGCGGCGGCGGCCCGGCCGATCCACACCAAGGACGCCCCGATCATCCGCGTGGTCCAGGCCAACATCGACCAGAAGGACAAGTGGAAACCCGAGAATCTCGACCTCGTGTTCAGCGCGTACGCCGAGCTGACGAGCCTGCCGGTCACGGCTCCGCTGGATCGGCGTCCTGACATCGTCGTCTGGCCCGAGGGAGCCCTGCCGGTGGTGATCGACCAGTTCATCGTCGATCCGCAGTACACCACACGCTTCCGCAACCTCGTCGCGCCCGGCCAGGTCCTGCTGATGGGCGCCAACCGCTTCGAGCGCGCCGCCGATGGCCGAGAGCGCTACTACAACACCCTGGTCGCCTTCCGCCGCGACGCCGGGGCGCTGCGGGTGATCGGGGTCTACGACAAGCACCGTCTCGTGCCCTTCGGTGAGTTCATGCCCCTGGGCGAGCTGGCCCGCGTGCTGGGCATCCGCAGCCTGGTTCACATGGAGGACGACTTCAGTCCCGGCCCCCGACCGCGGCCCTTGAGCGCGCCCGGCCTGCCGCCGGTGCAGCCGCTGATCTGCTACGAGGCGCTGTTTCCCGGCCTGGCGGATGGCCGGGTCTGGCCCGCCTGGATCCTGAACGTCTCCAACGACGCCTGGTTCGGGGCCACCAGCGGACCCTGGCAGCACCTGAACATCGCCAGCTATCGCGCCATCGAACAGGGCTTGCCGATGGTGCGCTCCACGCCCACCGGGGTCTCGGCGATCATCGACGCCCAGGGGCGGGTGCTCGCGCGCAAGCAACTCGAGTTGGGCGCCTATGGGGTGATCGACGCGCAGCTGCCCTCGCCCGCGGTTCCCACGCTCTACAGCCGTTGGGGCGACATTCCGTTCGCCGGCCTGCTGCTCGTTTCGACCGGCGCCTGGTTTGCAGGCAAGCGGCGGCGGATGCGTCCGGGTCCCGAATAGGGAGCCGGCGCAGCTTGCATGACATAAGGATTTCTTTATAGGCCTTCTCGCCTACGCCGGCCGCGGAGCGGTCGCCGCCAACCTCGGAGCCCCGCCCCTTGAGCCGTTCCAGCTATATCTTCACCAGCGAAAGCGTGTCCGAAGGCCACCCGGACAAGGTCGCCGATCGCATTTCCGACGTCGTCGTCGACGCCTTCCTGGCCGCTGAGCCCCAGGCCCGCGTGGCCTGTGAGACCCTGGTGACCACCAACCGCATTATCCTGGCCGGCGAAGTCCGCGCCGGCAAGCCGGGCGGCTCCAAGGCCGAGAACAAGGCGCTGACCAAGCAGATCGTGAAGAGCCTCGAGCCCAAGGTTCGCGAGGCGATCAAGGAGATCGGCTACGAGCAGAAGGGCTTCCACTGGTCCAAGGCCAAGTTCGCCTGCCACCTGCACGAACAGTCCGCCCACATCGCCCAGGGCGTCGACGCCACCGACAAGAAGGAAGAGGGCGCCGGCGACCAGGGCATCATGTTCGGCTACGCCACCGACGAGACGCCGCAGTTGATGCCGGCCACCCTGCAGTACAGCCACGACATCCTGAAGCGCCTGGCCGAAGTGCGGCACTCCGGGGAGTGTGACGTGCTCGAGCCCGACGCCAAGAGCCAGGTGACCATCCGCTACGAGGACGACCGCCCGGTCGAAATCCTGCAGATCGTCGTCTCCACCCAGCACAAGAAGCGGATCGGCCTGCATGCGGCCACGCCCAAGCGCATCGAGGCCGCGATCCGGCCGTACATCGAGGCGATCATCCCCGCGGGCCTGATCACCAAGACGACCAAGTGGCACGTGAACCCGACCGGCCGTTTCGAGATCGGCGGGCCGGACGGCGACGCCGGGGTGACCGGGCGCAAGATCATCGTCGACACCTACGGCGGCGCAGCCCCGCACGGCGGCGGCGCCTTTTCCGGGAAGGACCCGACCAAGGTCGACCGCTCGGCCGCCTATGCCTGCCGCTATCTGGCGAAGAACGTGGTGGCGTCCGGTCTCGCCCGGAAGTGCACCATTCAGATCAGCTACGCGATCGGCGTGGCCAACCCGCTCAGCTTCTACGTGGACCTGCACAACACCGGCGAGATCGATCCGGCCAAGCTGGAGGCGATCCTGCCGCAGATGATCGGCGGCGCCACGCCGCGGGCGATCCGGGAGCACCTGGCGCTCAACCGGCCGATCTACGCGCGGACCTCAGCCTACGGCCACTTCGGCCGCACCCCGGACAACGAGGGCGGTTTCTCCTGGGAAAAGACCGACCTGGCGGCCGAGCTGAAGGCCCTGGCCTGACGCTCGACAGACTGCGCGGCTGGGCGAAGGCGCTGAAGCGCGACGCCCACGCCGTGTGGCTCTGCGCCCGCGACCCGCGCACGCCCTGGTACGCCAAGGCCCTGGCCGTGGCCGTCGCAGGCTACGCTTTCTCGCCCATCGACCTGATCCCGGACTTCATCCCGGTGCTCGGCTATCTGGACGACCTGATCCTCGTCCCCGCCGGCCTGTGGCTGGTCCTGCGCCTGATCCCGCCGCACGTCCTCGCCGAGCACCGCGCCACCGCCGAAGCCGCCACCCGGCCGGTCAGCCGCCTCGCCGCGGCCGTCGTCATAACGCTGTGGATCGCGTTCGTCGTCGTCGCCGCGCTGACCTTGGCTGGGTTTGCTCCGAAGCTCATCACCCGCCAGACCTGACGCTCGCGCGCGGATCGGCCTATATCACCGGCCCATGCCGCCGCGCCTGAAACCCACCCGCCTGGAATACGTCGTCGACGGGGTGCGGCTGCGCGCCCAGCTGTCGGCGGCGGCGCTGGAGAACGCCGGCAACGAGGTCGCCCAACGCAAGGCGGCCCTCGATGTCCTCAAGGCGGCCCTGTTCCGCGGCCGGATGATCGCCAAGGAGCGGCTGGAGAATGGCGCCGGCGGCATCGAGACCGCGCGGCTGTTGTCCGGGGTCTCCGATGAGGTGATCTCGGCGCTGTGGGACTTTACCACGGTGCACATCTTCCGCGCCCGGAACCCCACGGAGGGCGAGCGGTTGGCGCTGATGGCGGTGGGCGGTTACGGCCGCGGCACGCTGGCGCCGTTCTCCGACATCGATCTCCTGTTCGTGCGCCCCTACAAGCAGACCGCCCACGCCGAGAGCGTGATCGAGTACATGCTCTACGCGCTGTGGGACCTGGGCTTCAAAGTCGGCCACGCGTCGAGGACCATCGAGGAGTGCATCAAGCTCTCCCGCGAGGACTTCACGATCCGCACCTCGATCCTGGAAGCGCGCCGGCTGACGGGCGACGCCAATCTGGCCGACGAACTCATCAAGCGCTTTCAGAACGAGGTGGTCCGGGGCACCGGCGCCGAGTTCGTCGCCGCCAAGCTGAAGGAGCGCGACGAGCGCCATGCCCGGGCCGGCGCCAGTCGCTACCTGGTCGAACCCAACATCAAAGAAGGCAAGGGCGGCCTGCGCGATCTCAACACCCTGTTCTGGATCGCCCAGTACCTGCACCCCGGCCAGTCGCTCGAGAAGGTGATGCAGCTCGAGATGTTCGCGCGCCGCGAGGTGCGCAGCTTCATCCAGGCCTTCGACTTCCTGTGGGCGGTGCGCGGTCATCTGCACTTCGCCACTGGGCGGCCTGAGGAGCGGCTCTCCTTCGACCTCCAGCCGGAGATCGCCCGGCGCATGGGCTATGGCGACCGTGGCGACGCGCCCGCGGTGGAGCGGTTCATGCGCCGCTACTTCCTGATCGCCAAGGACGTGGGCGCGCTCACTCGCGTGTTCGCCGCCAAGCTCGAGGCCGAGCAGGTGAAGCTGGCGCCGCGGGGCATCTCCCGTTTCCTCCCTGGCCGCTCGGTGAAGCGGAAGCCCCTGGCGGAGCCGGGTTTCCACGAGGTCGGCGGCCGCCTGGACGTGGATCCGGGGATCTTCGAGGCCGATCCGGTCAACCTGCTTCGGCTCTTCCGGATCGCCGACCAGCGCAACCTCGACCTGCACCCCGACGCCTTCACCGCCGCCAACCGCTCGATCAACCTGATCACCTCGGCCGTCCGCCGCGACCGTCACGCCGCCAAGGTGTTCCTGGACATCCTGGCCCGCGGCCGCGACCCGCGCACCACGCTGACCCTGATGACCGAGGCCGGAGTGCTGGGCCGCTACCTGCCGGAGTTCGGGCGCATCGTCGCCCAGATGCAGTTCAACATGTACCACTCGTACACGGTGGATGAGCACACCCTGCGCGCGGTGGGCGTCATCGCCGAGGTGGCGGCCGGTCGGCTGCAGGCCGACCATCCGCTTGCCACCGCGATCATGCCGCTGATCGTCGACCGCGAGGCGCTGTTCCTGGCCATGCTGCTGCACGACACCGGCAAGGGCGGGACAGGCGGCCAGGAGGTGGCCGGCGCGCGCGCCGCCCGCTCCGCGTGCGAGCGCCTGGGCCTGGAACGCTCCAAGATCGAGCTGGTCGCCTGGCTGGTGGAGCATCACCTGGTGATGAGCGACTACGCCCAGAAGCGCGACGTCTCCGACCCGCGCACCGTCTCAGACTTCGCGCGCATCGTGCAGAGCCCCGAGCGCATGCGCCTGTTGCTGGTGCTCACGGTGGCCGACATCCGGGCGGTCGGCCCCGGCGTCTGGAACGGCTGGAAGGGCCAGCTGCTGCGTGAGCTCTACACCGCCACCGAGGCCGTGTTCCGCGGCGGCCGCGGATCGGACGCCGCCGCGGCGCTGCGCCGCTACCAGGAGAACGCCGCCTACGACGCCCGCGTACGGCTGGCCCGGGCCGAGCCGGGCGCCGAGGCCTGGGGCGACGCCATGGAGGACGCCTACTTCACCGCCTTCGAGGACGACGAAGTGCTGAACCACGCGCGTCTGGCCCGCACGGCGCGGGAGGGTCGCGGGGCCGCGGCCGTCTGCGCGGTGCGTCCGGACCTCAACGCCTCGGAGCTGATCGTCGCGGCGACCGACCGGCCGCGCCTGTTCATGGACCTGGCCGACGCCATCACCGCCGCCGGGGCCAACGTGGTGGGCGCTCGGGTCTTCACGTCCCGCCAGGGCCAGGCGCTGGATGTCTTCTTCGTGCAGGACATCACCGGGGCGCCATTCGGGGCCAACGACCCGCGCGTCCTGATCCGCCTGGCGGACGACCTGGCCGCCGCCGCTCGTGGCGAACCCACGCCGCGAGAAGCCCGGCGCAAGGGCGATGGCGGCCGCACGGCGGCCTTCGCGATCACGCCTGTGGTGATGCTCGACAACGACGCGTCGGAGACCGCGACCGTCGTTGAGGCTTCCGGGCGCGACCGCGCGGGCCTGCTGGCCGCCCTGGCGCGAACCCTGGCCGACGCGGGCCTGGTGATCACTTCGGCCCACATCGACGGCTATGGCGAACGGGCGACGGACTGCTTCTACGTGGTCGATGAAAAGGGCGCGAAGCTCACCGACGCGCGCAGGGGCAACGCGCTCAAGACCTATCTCCTGGCCGCCCTTGCGGATGCCGAGGCCGAGACGCCGCGTCCTCGCGCCAACCTGCAGCGCGCCCGCGCCAGCGTAGCCCGCTAACGGCCCTTGGCGGCGTCGACTTCGGCGCGCAGCGCGGCGGGGTCCATCCCCCGCCCGGCCATCGCCGCCGACCGCGCCTGGAACTGCTCGGTGGAGTTCTCGCGCGGGTAGGGCGTTTCCGGAACCGGCAGGCCCAGGAAGGCGCAGAGCGGGCCCCAGCCCTGCGCCACCTCGAACACCAGCAGCCGTTCCTTCGGAACCGTCGCGCCCACCCGCTCGGTCTGGCGGCGGAAGAAGTCGGTCATGAAGGCCCGGTCGTTCATGTCGCCGCCGTAGAAGCGGCGCAGGTGATCGAAGAACTCCCGCATCGGCCCCTCGGCCGGCAGTGGCCGGTCGGGATTGAAGATCGTGGCCTGGGTCGAGTCGAACCACTTGTCCGGATCGCGCACGGTGTGGAGCACCTTGGCGTCGGGGTAGAAGGCCATCAGTTCCTCGAAATAGGCGCAGCCGGGGTGGTCGACCATGGCTTCGTAGCCGTCGAAGATCGCATCCCAGTCGGGCTTGCCATTCCCGGCGTCGATCCACAGGGGCACGCTCTGCGGATTCATGAACACCTCGACCATGTGGTGGCAGCGCAGGCCCAGCTGCTCGAGCGCCAGCTTGGTCGACATCGTCCCCGTCCGGCCCAGCCCCGAGCCGATCACTTTCAAAGCCATCTTGTCCTCCGCCCCGTTCGCCCCAGCCTAGCAGGCTAGCGGCCGCCGCCCAGCACCGCGATGGTCTCTTCGCGCAGCCGGCGGCGTTCGATCTTGCCCCCGGCGTTGCGCGGAATAGCCTCGATCCAGGCGAAGCGTACGGTGGGCAGCGGCACGCTGCTGCGGGCGATATGCCGGGCGAGGCCCTCGCGGTCCAGGTCCGCGTCCGCCGCGACCGCCAGCCAGCAGACGTCTATCCCCCGTGCGTCCGGCGCCGCATAGGCGGCGGCGTCGCGCACGCCCGGATAGGCCAGCGCGACCTCTTCCAGGGCATCCGGCAGGAACTTGATGCTGTCCACGACCATCCGATCGTCGACCCGGCCGTCGATCAGCAGCAAGCCGTCCGGCAGGAGGCGGCCGAGGTCGCCGGGATAGAATGCGCCGTCGCGGAACACCTGGGCCGTCGCCTCCGGGTCGCCGAGATAGCCGTCGGACTGGCGGTCGCTGAAGATGCGGATCTCGCCCTGCTCGCCGGGCGCCGCCGGCCGGCCATCGGCGTCCACCACCTCGACACGCACGTTCGGGACCGGGTGTCCGACCGCGCCGGGGTGGTCCTCCAGCCAGGCCCCGTCGGCCATGGTGCTGCCGCCAGTCTCCGCGGCCCCGTAGGTGATCAGGATCTCCGACGCGAGCCGCAGCCGCGCCTCGCGCGCCAGGGAGGGCGCCAGCAGGCCGCCCGTACTGACGATCCGCAGGCCGGCCTGCACGCCCAGCCCCGCCGGCAGCTCGGCCAGGAGCTGGCGCAGGAAGCTGGGCGTGACGCCGACGATGGAGGGTCTGAGCGCCTCCAGGCTCTCGGCCAGCTGGCCGGGGGTGTAGTCGGCGACGGATGCCTCGCCCAGGCTCCAGGCGGCGAGCGTCATGGACTGGCCCAGCCCCGTGCTCATCCCGGTGAGGCAGACCCAACGGCCGGGTTTGCCGGCGCAGTAGGTCGCGGCGCAGGTGCGGGTGTTGCTTTCCAGCATGCGCCAGGTCCGCGGCACCCGCCGGGCGGTGCGCGTCGTGCCCGACGACAGCATGACGCGGATCAGCTCGTCGGGGCCGATGCGCACCGGCGTGACGGGGCGCGGCTCGGCGCGGCCAGTCGCCTTCAACCAGTCGGCGGTCAGCGCGAGCTCTCCCGGTCCGGCGGCCTCGGCCAACACCAGCCTCAAGTCGGGAGAGGGGTCGTCATGCGGTGACGAGACGACGCCCAGCCGTGCGAGGGCCAGCAGGACCACGTGGGTCAGGTAGTCGTTCGCGATCCGGATCGAGACCACGCCCCGCTCGCGCGTAACGCCCAGATCACGCAGGCCGGCCGCGAACCGGTTCACGTCGGCGTCCAGCTCGCCGTAGGTCGCCCATCGCTGTGGCGTGATGAGCGCGAAGGCCGTCGGACGGAGCTTCGCCTGAAAGGCCACATAGGCGTCGAACATCGAAGGCCCCCTCCCACGCCCCTCCATCAATATTCCACACGCGCGACGGCGCCAGCCCCGTTAGGTTGACGTCTTCCCCAACACAGCCGACCTACGCCCGGTGACCGAGACGACGAGCACCGCCCCCACGCCTGAGCCCAGGAAGCCGGGAATGCTGCGCTCGTCGGCGATCTTCGCGGCCCTGACCCTGGTCAGCCGCTTCCTGGGCCTGATCCGCGACCTGGTGATCACCGCCAAGCTGGGCGCAAACTTCGCCGGCGACGCCTACTTCACCTCGCAGGCCTTTCCCAACCTGTTCCGCCGGATGTTCGCCGAGGGCGCGTTTGCCGCCGCCTTCGTGCCGGAGTACGCCAAACGGCTGGCCGGCCAGGGGGGAAAGGACGCCGACCGCTACGCCTCCGATGCGCTGGCGACCATGGCGGCCTTCACCATCGCGCTGACGGTGGTCTGCCAGCTGGCGATGCCGTGGATCATGATGGTCTACAGCTTCGGCTTCATGGCCGACCCGGCCAAGTTCAAGCTGGCGGTGATCCTCACCCAGATCACGATGCCCTACCTGCCCTGCGTGGTGATCGCCTCGCTGTTCGCCGGAGTGCTCACCGCCCGCGGCCGCTTCGTGATCTATGGCCTCTACCCGGCGATCCTGAACGTAGTGACCCTGGCGGCGGTGCTGCCGCAAAACGACCCCGTGGCGGCCGCCTACGCTGCTTCATGGGCGACGATCGTCGCCGGCGTCAGCCAGGCGGGCGTCTGCTGGTGGGGAGCGCACCGGACCGGCGCGCGGATCTACCCGCGCGCGCTGAAGCTGACGCCCGAGATGCGCACCCTGGCGCGGCGGATGGCGCCGGGCGTGCTGGCCTCCAGCGCTACCCAGATCAACCTTTTCATCTCGGCCATGCTGGCGAGCCAGGTCGCCGGCATGCGGGTATGGCTGGCGATGGCGGAGCGGTTCTACCAGCTGCCGCTCAGCCTGATCGGCGTGGCCATTGGGGTCGCACTGCTGCCCCGGCTCGCTACCGCCCTGCAGCAGGAGGACCATGCCGACGCCCAGGCGGCGATGGACCAGGCGATCGTCTTCGGCCTGGCGCTGTGCCTGCCGGCGGCGGCGGCGCTGGCAGCCATGCCGGGGTACCTGACGGACGGGTTCTTCGCCCGAGGCAATTTCACAGCCTACGACGCAGCCTCGTCCGGTAAGCTGCTGTTCCACTATGGATGGGGACTGCCCGCCTTCGTCCTGATCAAGTTGTTGCAGCCGGCCTTCTTCGCCCGCGGCGATACTCGCCAGCCGATGGTCTATTCGCTGATCTCGGTGGGCGTGAACGTGGTCCTGGGCGTGGCGCTGTTCTACACCATCGGCTTCCCAGGCATCGCGGCAGCCACCTCCATCGCCTCCTGGCTCACCGTCCTGCAAATGTGGCTGAAGCTGCGCGCCACGGGCGTTTGGCGCCCCGCGCCGCGGGCCTGGGGGAAGATCGTGCGCGTGGCGTTGGCGAGCGCCGGCATGGGGCTGGCCGTCGCCGCCGCCGCTCACTTCCGGCCGGTGCTGGAGGCGCCCTTCGCCGGGGTCAGCCTGGGTCCTCTCGGCGCCAAGGAGATCACTGTCCTGCTGGTCTGCATCGGCGGCGCAGCGCTCTACCCGCTGCTGCTGTTCGCCCTGGGCGGAGTCACGCCCGCCGAGGCTCGCGCCGCCTTCCGCCGTCGAAAGGGCGACGTGGCCGCGCCCGCCACCGACTTGCCCTGAGGCCGCCCCGGCGGTATTGGCGCGACCATGGCTTCGAACCGCACCACTCGGCGATGGCGCTGATCCGCTGACTCCCCGCCTCGGGCCTTGCGCCCGCCTGCCCGTTCAATCCAGAAGCCTCACATCATGACCGAACCTGCTCCGGCCCAGTTCACGGGCCCAAGTTCCTTTGTTGGACCAGACCGCGTGCTTTCGGGCGTTCAGCCCACGGGCGACCTGCACCTGGGCAACTACCTTGGCGCGCTGGTGAAATTCGCGCGTCTGCAGCACGAGATCCCCACCTTCATCTTCGTCGCGGACCTGCACGCCATTACCGCCTGGCAGGAGCCGGCGAAGCTGAAGGGCCAGGTGCGGGAGATCGCCGCCGCCTACCTGGCCACCGGCCTCGACCCCAAGGTCGCCACCATCTTCGCCCAGTCGGCCGTGCCCGAGCACGCCGAGCTCGCCTGGGTGTTCAACTGCGTCGCCCGCCTCGGCTGGCTCGACCGCATGACCCAGTTCAAGGACAAGGCGGGCAAGCACAAGGAGCGCGAGAGCGTGGGTCTCTACACCTACCCGGTGCTGCAGGCCGCCGACGTGCTGGTCTACAAGGCCACCAAGGTGCCGGTGGGCGACGACCAGAAGCAGCATCTGGAGCTCTGCCGCGACATCGCCGCCAAGTTCAACCATGACTTCGACGCGCCGGGCTTCTTCCCGCTGCCCGAGGCGCTGACGCAGGGGCCCGGCGCGCGGATCATGTCCTTGCGCGACGGGTCGGCGAAGATGAGCAAGTCCGACCCCTCGGACAACTCCCGCATCAACCTCACCGACGACGCCGACACGATCAGCCAGAAGGTGCGCAAGGCCCGCACCGATCCCGACCCGCTGCCGGAGACTGCCGACGGGCTGGAGGGCCGCGCCGAAGCGAGGAACCTGGTCGGCATCTACGCGGCGCTCGCGGGGACCACCGAGGCGCAGGTCCTGGCCGAGTACGCCGGCCAGGGCTTCGGAGCTTTCAAGCCGAAGCTCGCCGACCTCGCCGTCGCGGTCATGGGCCCGATCGGGGCGGAGATGCGCCGCCTGCTGGACGATCCGGCCGAGATCGACCGCATTCTCGGCGACGGCGCAGACCGCGCCCGCGCCATCGCCGCGCCCACGGTGGCGGAGGTGAAGAAGCTGGTGGGGTTCTGGGCCGGTTAGGGTCTAGGCTCATCCCATGACCATGCGCCGCAAGTTCCTGGTGGTGGCGGACGAGACGCCGGAGTTCCAGGCCGCCCTGCG
This sequence comes from uncultured Phenylobacterium sp., assembly GCF_902826855.1. Classification (GTDB taxonomy): domain Bacteria; phylum Pseudomonadota; class Alphaproteobacteria; order Caulobacterales; family Caulobacteraceae; genus Phenylobacterium. The sequence continues at coordinate 20,658 of NZ_CADEGK010000062.1, forward strand.
CTTCGCCTGCCGTCGCGCGCGCTCCACCGGGGGCCATGTGGCCCTGCTGCGGGTGATCGAGCCCGCGGTGTTCGAGCACTGGTCCGGCGTGCGCGAGGAGATCGCCCGCCAGCAGCGGGAAGAGGCGGAGGCCACGCTGAGCGCCTCGGCGGAGTACGTCCAGGCCGAGACCGGCCTGCCGCCGGAATTCCTGATCATCGAAGCGGACTCGACCCGCGCGGCGCTGCAACAGGTGCTGAGCGACGACCCCGACATCAAGATCATGGTTTTGGCCGCAGCGGTCGGCGGACGCGGCCCTGGTCCATTGGTGGCCTCCATCGCCAAGGAGGGCGTCAAGTGGGGCGAACGCAAGGTTCCCATCACCATCGTCCCGGGCGACCTCACCGACGACGAGATCGCCGAACTGGCCTGAAAACTTGCGCTTTCGAGCCGCCAGCGCCATCTCTGGCGCATGTTCATCCAGACCGAAGCCACGCCGAACCCCGAGGTCCTGAAGTTCCTGCCCGGAAAGCCGGTCCTCGGCGAGGGTACGCGGGACTTCCGCTCGGCGCAGGAGGCGAACGCCTCGCCGCTGGCGGCCGAACTGTTCGGGCTCGAGGGCGTCACCCGCGTCTTCTATGGGCCGGACTTCCTCACCGTGGGCAAGAACCCCACCGAGGAGTGGGCGTTCCTGAAGGCGCCGATCCTGGCCGCGATCATGGACCACTACACGTCCGGGCGGCCCCTCTTCGCCGACGCCGCCGACAGCGAGGCGGGGGGCCATGACGAAGGCGTCTACGAGGGCGACACCGCCCAGATCGTCGCCGAGATCAAGGATCTGCTCGATACCCGCATCCGGCCGGCGGTGGCCCAGGACGGCGGTGATATCCTGTTCAACCGCTTCGATGTGGCCACGGGCGTCGTCTGGCTGAACATGCGCGGCGCCTGCTCCGGCTGTCCTTCCTCCAGCGCCACCCTCAAGGCGGGCGTGGAGAACATGCTGAAGCACTACGTCCCCGAAGTGACGGCGGTCGAACAGGCCCTTTAGGCAGCATCGCTCTTTTGTGAAGCAGGCGAACCCGCTAACCCCCTCGCGATGATCGTCCTGGGGCTGGACACCTGCCTGAGCGCCTGCTCGGTCGCCGTGCTCGACGGCGATCGCGTGCTGGCCCATGCCAGCGAGGTGATGGCGCGCGGCCACCAGGAGCGTCTCGCGCCCATGGCCCAGGCGGTGATGGCGAAGGCCGCGCTGCCCTTCTCGGCTCTGCAGCGCGTCGGCGCCACGGTCGGGCCGGGCTCCTTCACCGGATTGCGGGTCGGTGTGGCGTTCGCCAAGGGCCTGGGCTCGGCGCTGTCGATCCCGGTGGTCGGCGTGGGGACCCTTGAGGCGCTGGCCGCGGAGGGCTCCGGACTGGTCGCCGCCGTCATCGACGCCCGACGCGACCAGGTCTACCTGCAGGTTTTCGAAAGCGGCGAGGCGCTGATGGC
>NZ_CADEGK010000063.1:0-18137 GCF_902826855.1 uncultured Phenylobacterium sp.
ACCTGACCGGCCAGGTCCGCAACATCGCCGACGTGACCACGGCCGTGGCCCGCGGAGACCTTTCCAAAAAGATCACCGTGGACGTGCGCGGCGAGATCCTGGAGCTGAAGAACACCATCAACACCATGGTGGACCAGCTGAACGCCTTCGCCTCGGAAGTGACCCGCGTGGCGCGCGAAGTGGGCACCGAGGGCAAGCTCGGCGGCCAGGCGCAGGTGCCCGGCGTGGCGGGGACCTGGAAGGATCTCACCGACAATGTGAACATGATGGCCGGCAACCTGACCGGCCAGGTCCGCAATATCGCCGACGTGGTGACGGCCGTGGCCAACGGCGACCTGAAGCGCAAGCTGACCCTGGACGCCAAGGGTGAGATCGCCGCGCTCGCCGACACCATCAACGGCATGATCGAGACGCTCGCGACCTTCGCCGACCAGGTGACCAACGTGGCCCGGGAGGTGGGCATCGAAGGCCAGCTGGGCGGCCAGGCCCGCGTGCCCGGGGCAGCCGGCCTCTGGCGCGACCTGACCGACAACGTCAACGAACTTGCCGCCAACCTGACCACCCAGGTCCGCGCCATCGCCGAGGTGTCCACCGCGGTGACCAAGGGCGACCTCACCCGCTCAATCACCGTCGAGGCCTCGGGCGAGGTGGAGGAGCTGAAGAACAACATCAACGAGATGATCCGCAACCTGCGCGATCAGACGTTGAAGAACACCGAGCAGGACTGGCTGAAGACCAACCTGGCCCGCTTCACCCGCATGCTGCAGGGCGAACGCGACCTGTCGACCGTGTCGAACCTGGTGCTGAGCGAGCTGGCCCCGCTGATCAACGCCCAGCACGCGGTCTTCTACGTCTCAGACCGGGACGAGGCGGGGAATGCGGTCCTGAACCTCGCCGCCTCCTACGCCTTCAACAACAGGAAGCACCTGGCGAACTCGTTCAGGCTCCGCGAAGGCCTGATCGGGCAGTGCGCCTACGAGAAGCGTCGCATCCTGCTGTCGAACGTACCCAGGAACTACGTCAAGGTCTCATCCGGGCTGGGCGAAGCCGCGCCGGCCAACATCATCGTCCTGCCAGCTCTCTTCGAGGGCGAGGTGAAGGCGGTGATCGAGCTGGCGACCTTCGGCGAGTTCAACGAGACCCAGCAGCAGTTTCTCGACCAGCTGATGGAATCCATCGGCATCGTGCTCTCGACCATCGCGGCCAACATGCGCACCGAAGGTCTGCTGAAGCAGTCGCAACTGCTGACCTCGGAACTGCAGGCCCAGCAGGAGGAGCTGAAGAAGACCAACGACCGCCTGGAACAGCAGGCCGCGAGCCTGCGTCAGTCGGAGGAACTGCTGCGCACCAAGCAGGAGGAGCTGCAGCAGACCAACGCCGAGCTGCAAGAGAAGGCGCACCTGCTGTCCGTCCAGAACCAGCAGGTGGAAGCCAAGAACCGTGAGGTGGAACAGGCCAAGATCGCGCTGGAAGACAAGGCCGAACAGCTGGCCCTGACGTCGAAATACAAGTCCGAGTTCCTGGCCAACATGAGCCACGAACTGCGCACGCCGCTGAATTCGCTATTGATCCTCTCGAAACTCCTGGCCGACAACGGTCAGGGTAATCTGAGCGAGAAGCAGGTGGAATTCGCCCACAACATCCACGCCGCCGGCGCGGACCTGCTGGGCCTGATCAACGACATCCTCGACCTGACCAAGGTGGAGAGCGGCACGGTGACCCTGGACATCAGCGAGATGTCCTTCGCCAGCCTCAAGGACCAGACAGACCGCACGTTCAGCCAGGTGGCGGCCGACAAGAAGCTGGACTTCATCATCGACCTCGATCCCGCCCTGCCGCGCTCGATGTACACCGACGACAAACGGCTGCAGCAGATCGTGAAGAACCTGCTGTCCAATGCCTTCAAGTTCACGGAGAGCGGCCATGTGAGGCTGAAGGTCGCCCGCGCCCAGTCCGGCTGGAACCCAACCAACGACCACCTCAACACCGCCGGCCAGGTCCTGGCCTTCACGGTCGAGGACACGGGCATCGGCATCCCGGAGGACAAGCAGAGGATCATCTTCGAGAGCTTCCAGCAGGCGGACGGCTCGATCAGCAGGAAGTACGGGGGCACGGGCCTGGGCCTGTCGATCAGCCGGGAGATTACACGCCTGCTGGGCGGCGAGCTCCGCGTGGTCTCGGCGCCTGGCAAAGGCTCTACCTTCACCCTGTACCTGCCGCTGAACTTCAGTCCGCAGCAGGCCGCCCCCGCGCGCGGGGGTCTGGCCCCTCCGATGCAGCGGCCGATGATGGCGTTGCCCTCGTCGTTCTCGGACGAACCGGTGGAGCAGGTGGCCGACGACCGGGAGATGATCACCTCGGAAGACTCCGTGGTGCTGATCGTCGAGGACGACCCCCGCTTCGCCTCGATCCTGCTCAACCTGGTGCGGGACGGCGGCTTCAAAGGCGTGGTGACCGGGGAGGGCGGGGCGGCCCCCTCACTGGCGCGGCGCTTCGGTCCCGACGCCATCATGCTCGACATCGGCCTGCCGGATATGGACGGCCTGGCCTTGCTGGACCTCCTCAAGCGCACGCCCGAGACGCGGCATATCCCTGTGCACGTCATCTCGGCCGACGACCAGAAGGGGCTGGGCCTCTCGATGGGCGCCTTCGGCTTCACCCACAAGCCAGTTGAGCGCGAGGTGGTGGTCTCCACCCTGGCCGGCGTGAAGACTTTCGCCGACAAGGTCGATCGCAAGATCGTTCTGGTCGGCGGCGAGGGTGAGGCGGCCGACACGCTTCGCCAGTGCTTCGCCCAGGTGGAGGTGGCCGAGGACGTCGCCGCCGTCATCGCCCGTCCGGGCTCCGAGCAGCCCGACGCGGTGGTGGTGGAAGGCTCCGCGCTTCCCGTGCCGCAACTGATCGACCAGCTTCGGCAGGCGGAGGGCCGCTGCACGCCGGTGGTGGTTTACGCGCCCGCTGAGCTTGATCCTGACGACGACCGGCGCTTGCGCCTGTCGGTGTTCGTCGGTCTGGTCCGCATGGCGCGCACGCCCGATCAGCTGGTCGACCAGACGAGCCTCTTGCTGCACTCGCCACTGGAGAGCCTGTCGGCTCCGGCGCGCGCGAAACTCAGCCAGTCCAAGCACGAGGACGCGGTGCTCACCGGCCGCAAGGTGCTGGTGATCGACGACGACATCCGCAACATATTCTCCCTCGCCTCGGCGCTCGAGGAGTACGGCATAGACCTCAGCTATGCCGAAAGCGGACGCGCCGGCCTCGAGATTCTCGAAGCCAGGAGCGACATGGACGTGGTGCTGGTGGATATCATGATGCCGGACATGGATGGCTACGAGACGATCCGCGAGATCCGCTCGCGCCTGGCGTCCGCCGACCTGCCCATCGTCGCGGTGACGGCCAAGGCGATGAAGGGCGACCGGCAGAAGTGCATCCAGGCCGGCGCATCTGACTATGTGTCGAAGCCGGTGGACATCGATCACCTGATCTCGGTCCTGCGTGTGTCGATACAGCGGGCGGACTCAATGAAACTTGCGAGCGACACCGTGGTTACCCTGATGCCGCAAGCGAGTTGACGTGACATCCCATCCCGCCGCCATCGCCGCGACGGGGCCATCACGGCGGGTTGAGCCCAACGCTCCGCCCGACCTGGACGCTCCGCTGACGGCCCGGATCCTCATCGTCGACGACGACGAGCGCAACGCCTTCGCCGCGGTGGAGGCGTTGTCTGATCTGGGCCACGAGCTGGTTGTTGCGCGCTCGGGTGAGGACGCGCTGAAGAAGCTCCTGGTCGAGGAGTTCGCCCTGATCCTGCTCGACCTGCATATGCCCGGCATGGACGGCTACGAGACCGCCGCCCTGGTGCGCACGCGCAAGAAGAACCAGCACACCCCGATCGTCTTCCTCACCGCCATCTTCCGCGATGAGGCGCACATCTTTCAGGCCTACTCGGCCGGGGCCGTTGACGTGGTGTTCAAGCCGATTGATCCGTTCATCCTCAAGGCCAAGGTGCAGGTCTTCGTCGACCTGTTCCTGAAGACCAAGGAGGTGGAACGCCAGTCGGCGTACCAGCAGTGGCTGCTGGACGAGCACGCGCGGGTGAAGGCGCAACAGGCCCGTACCGAGAAGGCTCTGCGTCGCACTGAGGCGCGCCAGGAAGCGATCCTGAAGTCGCTGCCGATCGTGTTCCACTCCCGGCGGGCCGAGCCCCCGTTCGCCACCCTGTTCGTCTCGGAGAGTATCGAGCAGATCACCGGCTTCGCACCGCACCGCTTCACGGATGAGGCTGAGTTCGGCGCCAGCCGCATCCACCCCGACGACCTCGAGCTGGTCGCCGAGCGTGTCTCCGGCGCCCGGCAGACGGGCAGCTACAACGTGGAGTTCCGCTGGCTTTGCGCCGACGGCCAGTATCGCGTTTTACAGGACCAGGGCGTGCTGGCGCCCAGCGAGGACGGCGAGGGCCAGGAGATATTCGGCGTCATCCTTGACGCCACCGACCGCAAGAGCCTGGAGGAACAGCTTGCCCAAGCCCGCAAGATGGAGGCGGTCGGGCAGTTGACCGGCGGCGTCGCCCACGACTTCAACAACCTGCTCACTGTCGTCCTCGGCAACATCGACATGCTGGCCACCCGCCAGGAGGAGGAGGAGCGCCGGATGCGCCGCATCGACGCGGTGCGCCAGGCCGCTGAGCGGGGCCGAGACCTGACCGGCCAGCTGCTGGCCTTCTCGCGGCGTCAGCGCCTGACGCCGGTCACCCTGGACGTGAACGCCCTCATCACCACCTTCGCGCCCCTGATGCGTCAGGCGGTGGGAGAGTCGGTGACCCTGGAGCTGGACCTCGCCGATAAGCCGCTGGCCACCCACGTGGACGCAACCCAACTGGAGACGGCCCTGCTGAACCTGGCTGTCAACGCCCGCGACGCGATGCCGGAGGGAGGCCTACTGACGATCGCCACCCGGCGCGAGGCGGGGCCGACCCCCTTGGGCTACGTGGCGATCGAGGTGCGCGATACCGGCGTCGGCATGGACGAGGCGGTCCGCCACCGGGTGTTCGAACCCTTCTTCACCACGAAGGATGTCGGCAAGGGTTCAGGCCTGGGCCTGAGCCAGGTCTACGGCTTCGTCAGTCAGTCGGACGGCGAGATGCGGTTGGAGAGCGAGCCGGGGAAGGGCGCAACCTTCAAGCTGTTGCTGCCGGCCAGCGACGCTGAGGCCGAGAAACCGACGCCCGCCCGAGCCATCGGCAAGCTGGTGGGCGGTTCCGAGAGGATACTGCTGGTCGAAGACGACAGCACGGTCCTGGCGCTCACCCTCGATGTGCTGACCGGCCTCGGCTACCAGGTCGTCACCGCCACCAACGCCGCCGAGGCGCTGGCCGCGCTGCAAGCGGACCGCGACCTGGACCTCCTGTTCACGGATGTGGTGATGCCGGGCGGCGTCAGCGGCCTGAGCCTCGCGCGCACCGCCCGCGAGTTGCGCCCGAACCTGCGGGTTCTGCTCACGTCGGGCTTCGTGGGAGAGAACCGGGTCATCGAGGGCCGCGAGTTTCCGTTGCTGGACAAGCCCTACGAGACCGCTGTGCTGGCGGCGACCCTGCGCAAGCTCCTTGACCGCCCCGAGCGCCGTCGCCGCAAGCGTGAAGCCGCGGCCGCAGAATAGGCGGCGTTCTCCGGGAGCATGGAAGTTGACCCCAGCGCCCGCTGCGGTTGCTTGCGTTCGCGTCTCCGATGGTCGAGTTTCCGACAAAGAGGGGACGCAATGATTCAAGACCCTGAGTACGCTAGGCGTCTGGCTCAGAATCTGGTGGAGTTGTTGACCCCCTACGAGGAAGAGCTGATCCACCTCGAGCGCGATGCTCCGGCTTTCAGGCCGCTGCGGCGGGCCGTGGGAATCGCCATCGCGGAGGCCTGCTTCTGCATCTCGGATGTCCCTGCGTCGCAGGCGACCATCGTTCCGCCAGTGGATGACGAGACCAGGCGCGCGCGCTGAAGCTCACGTTTCTTAAGGAGATCCGAGACCTCATGGCCAACAGACCCGATGCGGCCGCTGACCCCGTGGACGTCGCTGTCGGCGCGCGGATCAGGCTGCTGCGCAAGGTGCGGGGGCTGTCGCAGCAGGCCTTGGCGGAAGCCGCCGGCGTGACCTTCCAGCAGATCCAGAAGTATGAGCGCGGCGCCAACCGCGTGTCCGCCTCCATGCTGACCCGCATAGCCAAGACGCTCGACGTGCCGGTGGCCGAGATGTTCGGAGAGAGTTCCGCGTCGTCCGGCGCAGTGGACGAGGTCGCGGCCCTGCTGGCCGAGCCGGGCGCGCTCGAGCTGCTCAAGGCCTACGCCGGTTTGCCCCGCGGTGTTTCCCGTTCGGCCCTGGTGGAGTTCGTGCGAAGCCTTAGAAGTCAGCCGGGCTAGCCGCCCGACCCATCCAAGTTGGCCGCTCCAAGGACCGGCCTCGGTCGTAGCTGCAGCAGGTGAGCCGCGGCGGTGACGTTGGCCAGCGAAAGGTGTCAACCGCCTGCCGGTCAACACCCCCTGGCTAGGCTGCGGCCCCCAGCGCCGCCAAGGCGCGCTCCTTGACGGCCTTGTAGTCGACCTTTCCGTTGGGGGCGCGGCCGATGCTGTCCACCACCACCAGTTCGCGGGGCGCCTTGTAGCCGGCCAATTGCGTCCGCACGTGCTCGGACAGGTCGCTGAGCGTCGGGGCCTCGCCGGCCTCCGGTTCCACCACCGCGCAGATGCGCTCGCCGAAGCGGGCGTCCGGCACGCCGATGACCACCGCGTCGCGGACGGCCGCGTGGCGCTTCAGCGCCTCCTCGACCTCCTCCGGGAAGACCTTCTCGCCGCCGGTGTTGATGCAGACCGAGCCGCGGCCCAGCAGCTTGAGCGTGCCGTCGGTGTTCACCTCGGCCCAGTCCCCGGGCACCGACCAGCGGATGCCTTCTATGATCTTGAAGGTGCCCGCCGATTTGGCCTCGTCCTTGTAGTAGCCCATCGGCAGGAAGCCGGTGACCGCGACCAGGCCGCGTTCGCCGGAACCCGGAACCACGCGCCGGCCATCCTCGGTGAAGACCGCCGTGTTCGGCCCCAGCATGAAGGCCGCGGTCTGCGCCTCCGCGCCGGCGGCCGAGGCCGAGGCGCCCAGGCCCACCGCCTCGGAGGAGCCGAAGCTGTCGGCGATCACGGCGGCCGGGATATGGCGAAGCAGGCCGCGCTTGTTCTCGTAGCTCCACATCGAACCCGATGAGCTCATGCTCCGGACGCTCGACAGGTCCCAGCGCCCGGGATTGGCGTCCAGGGCCTCCAGCATAGGGGTTGAGAAGGCGAGGCCAACAAGGACGACGCCGGTGGCCTTCAACCGCTCGACCTCGTTCCAGAGCTCCATCGCATCGAACTTGCGCGATGGCAGCACCACGACCGAGCCGCCGTTGAAGAAGGAGATGAAGGCGGAGAACTGACCGGTCCCGTGCATCAGCGGCGCGGCGATCAGGCTGATGGGCCGCTGGTGGTCCGGCGCCGCGTGGCGGGTGATCAGCTCCTCGATGGACGTCGCCGGCGGGATTTCCAGGGCGGCATTGCCCCCGGCGCCCAGCACCTGGAACAGGTCGTCCTGGCGCCACATCACGCCCTTCGGCATCCCGGTCGTGCCGCCGGTGTAGAGCAGCAGCAGATCCTCGCCGGAGACGCCCCAGGGCGCGCGCACGGGGCGCCGCGCGGGGATCTTGGCGACCACCGTCTCGTAGTCGTCCGCCCAGGCCGGCGTTGGGTGGCCCGGTTCAGCAACCGACACCCAGGCCTTCACGCGGGGCAGGCGTGGGCGAATCTGGTCGACCATCTCGCTGAAGCCCGCATGGAAGACGATGGCCTCGGCGTCGGCATTGTCGAACAGATAGACCAGCTCCTCCGGCCCGTAGCGGTAGTTGGTGTTGACCGGCGCGAAGCCGCCCTTGAAGGCGGCGAAGTAGCTCTCGAGGTACTCGGGCCCGTTGTAGAGGAAGGCCGCAACCTTCGCCTGCTGGCTCATCCCCTTGGCGATGAAGTGGGCGGCCAGGGCGTCAGAACGGGCGTCGAACTGGGCCCAGGTGATGACCCGCTCGCCCTGGATCACCGCGGCGCGATCTGGCTGGGCGGCCGCAACGGCTTCCCAGATCTCGGCTAAGGTCCAACCCATCGCGGCACGCCTCCCAGGCAGTCTTCTCTAGTTGGCGTGAGGTTGGCCGTGTGCCGTGGGGGCAAGTCAAACGGGAAGGCCGCCGGGGCTAGGCCGTGGCCTTCGGGCGCACCTGCAGGCCGCTGGGATCCACCGCCATGCCGTGGACCTGCATGTTGTGGCTGTGGGCCAGCTGATGCAGCGCGAAGGCGGTGTTCATAGCGCCGGCGCGCCCTTGGGCGTCCTCTGCGGCATTCACCGCCTCCTTGGCCAGCTTCAGTGCGAACAACGGCTTTGCTGCGATCCGCGTGGCCAGCGCCAGGGTGAAGGCCTCCAGCTCCGCGGCCGGGACGACATGGTTCACCATCCCCAGCGCCTTGGCCTCCAGCGCGCTCAGCCAGTCGGCGGTGAACAGCAGTTCCTTGGCCTTGCGCGGCCCCAACTCCCAGGGGTGGGCGAAGTACTCCACGCCGCCAACGCCCATGCCGACGGTGTTGTCGCAGAAGGCCGCATCGTCGGACGCCACGATGAGGTCGCAGGGCCAGGCCAGCATCAGGCCGCCGGCGATGCACTTGCCCTGGACCTGGGCGATGGTGGGCTTGGGAATGTTGCGCCAGCGTTCGGAGAGGCCGAGGTAGATTTCTTTCTCCCGCGCCATTCGCCCTTCGGCGCCAGCGCAGCCGAAGCCGCACCAGGTCCCCACGATACCGAAGGGCTCCATCTGTTCTGCGATCGAGCCGCCTTCGCGCAGGTCGTGACCGGAGGAGAAGTGCGGTCCCGCCGCGGCCAGGATGATCACCTTCACCTCATCGTCCTGCGCCGCCCGGTCGAAGGCTCCGTTCAGCGCGTAGAGCAGGCCGGTATCCTGAGCGTTGCGGCTGTCCGGCCGGTTCAGCACGATCCGCGCGACGTGTGGGGCCGGGACTTGGTAGAGGATGGTGTCGGTCATGGGGGGCTCCTCCGTTCGCCCTATTGAGCGCATTTCCGTCGGGACTGCCTAGTGCTCCGCAGGCGGCGGGCCAGCCACGTTGGGCGCGGGCTTGGCGAACGGCACGATGATCAGGGCGGCCAGGAACAGGTAGGCCATCAGACGGTAGGTGTCTGCGAAGGCGAGGGTGGCGGCCTCGCGGCCGACGATCCGGCCCATTACGCCCTGGCCGATCCCCAGCGCGCGGCTGGCGTCCGGCGTCCACGCCGACGCCATCTGGCTGAGACCGTTCAGTGCGCCCAGCGCCCGGTCTGGCGCCTCACCCATGGCCGCGGAAAGACGCGCAGTCTGCTCGCGCGTGAAGTCGATCAGCCAGGTGTTGACCACGGCGATCCCGATCGCCCCGCCCAGATTGCGCATGAGATTGAAGAGCCCCGAGGCGTAACGCAGGTCCTCCGGCGGCACGCCGTTCAGCGCCATGCCCACCGCCGGCACAATGCAAAGCAGCATGGCCAGGCCCCGGATCACCTGCGGCCAGAACAGCTCCCGGAAGCCCCAGTCGTCGGTGACGCCGGAGAACATCCACAGCGAGGCGGCGAACATCGCGAAGCCGACGGCGATGACGTAGCGCCCATCCACCCTTGTCGAGAGCCGCGCGGCGATGGGGGCGGTGATGGTCATGGCCACGCCCGTGACGAACACGGTCGTGCCGATCTGCAGGCTGGAGAACTCTCGCACCTGGCCCAGGTAGACCGGTGTCAGAAAGGTCGCCGCGTAGAGGCCGACGCCGATCACCAGGTTCAGGACGCAGGCCATCGCGAAGGTCGGGCGGCGGAAGGGCGTGAGCCTCAGGACGGGCATGGTCGAGCAGAACGTGCGCTCGAAGAAAACCACGGCGCCCACCACCGAGAGCCAGCCGGCCACCTGCACGGCGGTGTCGTTGAACCACTCGTGGCGCGGGCCTTCCTCCAGCACGTACTGCAGCCCGCCCAGGAACACGGCGAGCGACGCCACGTGCAGCCAGTCGATGCGCTTCAGCATGCCTGGCGCGGCCCCATCCACTTTGCCGATGAACGCGAAGGCGATGGTCACGGCGACGCCCGGCACGATGTTCATGAAGAACAGCCAGCGCCAGTCGTAGTACTCGGTGATCAGTCCGCCCAGGCTGGGGCCCAGTGTCGGGGCGAGCGTCGAGACCATGCCCAGGATCGCCGGGATCATCGCCCGCTTGGGGCCCTCGAACATCTGGAAGCCGGTGGCGAACACCAGCGGCACCATGGCGCCGCCGGTGAAGCCCTGGATCACCCGGAACGCGATCATCGAATTGATGTCCCAGGCCAGGCCGCAGAGCAGGCTGGAGACCGTGAACAGGCCCGCCGAGAGCGTGAAGAGCCAACGCGTCGACAGCGCCTGTGACAGGAACGCCGCCAGCGGGATCATGACGATCTCGGCCATCAGGTAGGCCGTCTGGACCCAGGCGATCTCATCCGGCCCCGCATTCAGCCCCGCCTGGATCGAGTTGAGTGAGGCGGCGACGATCTGGATGTCCAGCAGCGCCATGAACTGGCCGAACGCCATGATCCCGAAGATCAACAGCTTTCGCTTATCGCCGAGCGCAGCGGGCCCAGCGGGCGGGAAGGCGGCGGTGATGGTCGCGGCGGTCATCTCTTGCGATTCCGGCCCAGGTACATAATATGATACTGGTCATATAAAGGCTCGATGGGCGATGCGCTATAGCGACACTCACAAGGAAGAGACCCGCAGGAAGGTGGTGCGGGCCGCTGCGACCGCAGTGCGGGCGAAGGGCCCGGAAGGCGTAGGCGTGGCCGAGATCATGGCCGAGGCCGGCCTGACCCACGGCGGCTTCTACGCCCATTTTCCCAGCAAGGAGGCGCTTGTGGTGGCCGCCATCGATGAGGCGTTCGGCCAGAGCGCACGACGCTTCGCCAGGATGCTGGACGGCCTGGACGGGCCACAGTCGCTAGGCGCGTTCGTCGATGCCTACGTCTCGCCAGCACATCGCGATAACCCCGCAAGCGGCTGCCCGATCGCCACGCTCTCCAGCGACCTGCCTCGCCAGGGCCAGCCGGTGCGCCAGGCCTACGAGCGCGGCGTGCGCGCTCTAATCGGCAGGTTGCAGAACTGGCTCTCAGAGGATCGTCGCCACCTGGCGGCGTCCCTGTTGGCCGAGATGGCCGGCGCAGTCTCGCTGTCCCGCGCCATGTCCGACGATGAAGACGCCGCCCGCCTGCTCGCCGACGCGCGGGCCAACCTCAAGACCCGAATGGGGATCGACCAATGACCGCCGCCACAACGCCCGACCGCAACCGCATGACCGGCCTCGAGCAACTCCGAGCCGCCTTCGACCCCGCGCGGCCCGAGCGCCGCCCGGGCATCGGCAAGACCATGGGCTTCGACGTCGTGGAGATCGAGGAGGGTCGGGTCGTCTTCGGCGGCCATCCCGACGAGAGCGTCTACAACCCCATCGGCACGGTGCATGGCGGCTATGCGGCGACCTTGCTGGACAGCGCCGTCGGCTGCGCAGTCCATTCCGTATTGAAGGCAGGCCAGGGTTACACGACCCTCGAGCTCAAGGTCGCCTACCATCGCCCGATGACCAAGGACACCGGTCCGGTCCGCGCCGAGGGCAAGGTCATCAAGGCCGGGGCCCGCGCCGCCTTTGCCGAGGGCCGGCTGACGGACCTTCAGGGCCGCCTCTACGCCACCGCCACGTCCACCCTGCTGGTGTTCGAACAATGAAGATCGAAGCTATCTCGACGGCCGAGGCCGCGCCTGTCGATCCGCCGCTGGCGAGGCCGAGGCGCCGGCTCCCGCGCGGCGTGCTGGTGCTGGCCGCCGCGCTGGCGGTGGGTGGTGGCGGCGCGGCGTGGCTGCTGGCCGCCAAGCCTACGGCGGTCACCGACAACGCCTACATCAAGACCGACATGACGATCGTCGCGCCGCGCGTGCGGGGCCAGGTGGCCCAGGTGCTGGTCAGCGACAACCAGCCGGTCGCCGCCGGCCAACTGCTGGTCCGCCTGGACGCGCAGGAATACGCCGCCCGTGTTGCGGCCGCCGAGGGCGAGCTGGCCGCGGCCGATGCGGCCATCGCCGCGGCCCAGGCCTCTCTGGTGCGCCTGGGCTCGGAGCAGGCCATGGCCGCCGCCGAGGTGCGCCAGGCCGAGACCGGCATCCGCGCCGCCGAGGCCGAGGTGCGCCGCGCCCGCGCCGACTGGAGCCGCTACGACGCCCTGCAGAAGGCCGGCTATGCGCCCCACAGCGCCGCCGAACGGGTCGAAGCTCAGGCCATCTCAGCGGCGGCCGCGGCCGACCGCAGCCGTGCGGGCCTGGCGCTCAGCCGCAGCGAGCAGGACGCCACCGACAGCCGCCGGGGAGAACTGCAGGCCGCGGTCGCCCAGGCGAAGGCCCAGCGGGCCAAGGCCGCCGCCGCCCTCGACCTGGCCCGCCAGGACAGGGAACACGCGGAGATCCGCGCGCCGGTCGCCGGCGTCGTCGGCGACCGGCAGGCCAATGTCGGCGACTATGTGCAGCCAGGCTCGCGCCTGCTGGTCGTCAATCCCTTGGACCGCCCGTACATCACGGCCAACTTCAAGGAGACCCAGACCGCCCGCATGCTGCGTGGCCAGACGGCCAAGGTGCAGGTCGACGCGCTGCCGGGCGTGATCCTGCGCGCTCGCGTCGACAGCTTTGCGCCGGGCACCGGCTCGGAGTTCGCTCTGTTGCCCTTCGAGCCGGGCGTGGGCAATTTCACCAAGATCGTCCAGCGTGTGCCGGTCAGGCTCCGCTTCGAGCCGGGCCAGCCGGACATCGCCAGGCTGCGTCCCGGCCTCTCGGCCAAGGTGACGGTCGATCTGGCCGGGTGACCGAAGGCAGACCGCTCATCGTCGTCAAAATGCGAAGCCCACTCGGGCGCTCCTTCCCGGGAGGCCACAACTCCCAGGTGATCCATTGCGACGCCACGTAACGTTCTTCTGTGGCGCGGGGCGCGCGTCGCGCTAGGATGCATCAAGCGAGTCGGTTCCGGCGACCCCCGCAGGAACGTCGCGACAAACTTTTCAGCTGGGGGAGCCCATGGCCACTGGTAAGAACACGAACGCCCTGCAAAAGCCGCTGACGCCCTCGGCCGAACTGGCTGCAGTAGTGGGCCCGGGCCAGCTTTCGCGCGGGGAAACCGTGTCGAAGATGTGGGAGTACATAAAGAAGAACAACCTGCAGAATCCCGCCAACAAGCGCGAGATCCTGGCCGACGCCAAGTTGAAGCCGATCTTCCACGGCAAGGACGCCGTCAGCATGTTCGAGATGAACAAACACCTGGCGCAACACCTGAAGTAGGCGAGACATTGCGGCGTTCGCCTGCCGCGCCGCCTGCAGACGGCAGACGAGACCTCGCGGGCCTGCGCCTTGCGGGGTCTCTTCGCTTTGAGATCGACTTCGACCTGAGAGCCGGCCGCTCGAAACCCCCGAAAAGCGCCCCGTGACCTTGCCCCACAGAGCCATCATCCTCGCGGCCGGCCAGGGCAAGCGCCTGTTGCCGCTCACCGAGGCCAGGCCCAAGTGCCTGATCGAACTGTCGGGCAAGAGCCTCCTGGCCTGGCAGCTCCTGCGGCTGCAGGCCGCGGGCGTCGAGGAAGCGGTGATCGTAACCGGGTTTCGCGCCGATGCGGTGGAGGCCGAGGTCGCGCGCCTCAGTCTCGAAATGCCGGTGCGGTTGGCTTTCAACCCGTTCTACACCGTCTCCGACAACACCGCCTCGTGTTGGATCGTCCGGGCCGAGTTCGACCGCGAGGTCCTGGTCCTGAACGGCGACACCCTGTTCGGCCCCGGCGTGGCCGAGCGGTTGCTGGACGCCCCTGAGGGCGACATCACAGTCACCATCGACCGCAAGCCCTCGTACGACGCCGACGACATGAAGGTGCTTACCGAGGCCGGTAAGCTGCGCGCCATCGGAAAGACCATCGAGGCCTACGACGCCGAATCGATCGGATTCCTGCGCTTCTCCAAGGCGGGAGCGGCCAAGTTCGCCGCCGGCGTGGAGGCTGTGCTGGCCCACCCGGAGGGTTTGCGCCGCTGGTACCTCAGCGTCATCGACGAGCTGGCGCACAGCGGCGTCGACGTCCGCGTCTGCTCCATCGAGGGCCTGGAGTGGGGTGAAATGGACTTCCCCGCCGATGTCGAGAACCTCAACCGCCTGTCGGCCGGCTGGCGCTAGATGATCCGCAGGCCGAGGCCGACGCGCTCGAGGCCCAGCCGCGCGGCGACCCTTTGCGACGACAGGTTCGCCTTGCTCGTCCCGTAGAACAGCCTGGGGGTTCCGAGCCCGGGCAGCGTCGTCCAGCGAGCCGTTACCGCCGCCGCCAGTCCGCGTCCGCGGAATCCCGGGAAGGTGTAGACACCCACCGCCGCGCTGGTCGGCGCGAGCCGCGCGGAGAAGGCGATCGCGGCGATGACCCCGTCCTGCATCGCGACACACCAGGGCGGCCAGAAGTCGCCGACGCTGACGAAGCCGGCGGCCAGGAGATGAGCCGGCATCGCGTCCCGGCACAGGCTCGCGAGCAGCGCATCGCCTTGCGCGGTGTTCCCGCAGACGAAACGACCCGTCGGAAGCGCCTGTCTTGGCAATACATAGTTGAAGCCGACCTCCAGGCGCGCCGGCGGCCCATCCAGGAGCCGGGCGATCTGGTCGATGCAGCCGGGACGCGCCTGCGGATCGATCCACGGCGGTTCGGCGGCGACCAAGGCGGCGATCTCGGCCGCTGTCCCCCGGCCCACATCCGCGCGGAGATGGACGACGTTGCCCGCAATGCAGCCTGCAACGAAGGCGCGCGGTCCAGGCGATCCGTCCGGGTCGTTCTCGCACAGGATGCGGCCGGCATCGTCCAGCCGGAATGTGGTGGCGACGTCGAGCTTCAGGATCGACAGCCGGGGGTCCACGGCGACTAGCCGCCCGCGATCCGCCGGACGAGGTCGAGGTCGGCCGGCTTGTCCACGTCGACAGACGCCAGCCCGAAGGGGCTCTGAACGACCGCGGCACGGACGCCCGCCAGCTCGCCGAGGCGCCCGGCGGCATCCTCCAGCGAAAGACGGCCCGTGGCGTAACGGAGGAGCATGCCGGCTCCCAGGATCTGCGCCTGGCGCCAGGGCCGCTTTCGCTCGGCCTCCACGCGACGCCAGAGGTCGACCACGCCCAGCGCCCGCTCGTTGGCCAGATAGAACAGGTTGCAGCCGGACCAGTGGCCATCGGAAAGCTTGAGCCATGTGCGCTGGGTGCTCGGGGCGGCCGCCTCCACCGTGGCGCGGGCGGCGACCAGGGCGGCGACGTCGGCCCCGACCGGAACGTCGGCCAGGAAACGCTGCACCCAGGCGGCCTCCAGCAGGGCGTGGTCGGCGGTGGTGACCAGCAGTGGTGTCCCGAGGTGGCCCGCGGCTGCGGCCACGCTGAGGCTCGGCCCGGCCGCCTCGTCCAGCCCCTCCACGCCCAGCCGCGCAGCCTCGATGCGCACCTCCGGATGGCTGGAGACCACGGCGATCCGGGACGCCTCGGCGTCGCGCAACGCGCCCACGACCCGGGCCAGCAACGTGCGACCCTGAAGCACGATCAGCGCCTTGTGGGCGGCGCCGGCGTAGGCCGCTACCGGGTCTGCGGCGCCGGCGCGCGAGCCGGCAAGCACCAGGGCCGCGAACCCTGCCACCTAGAGGGCCTTCTCGTAGAGGCGGTAGGTCTTGTAGATCTTGGCCCCGCCGGCGTCGCAGATGCGGCGCATGGGGACGTTGTCCTCCAGCACCCAAGAGAGTTCATAGCGCTCGTAGCCGAGCTTGCGCGCCGCCTGGGCCGTGGCGTCGATCAGTTGAAAGGGCAGCAGCTGGCCGCGCAGCGTCGCGGCGAACTTGCGCTTCACGCCCATGAGCGGGACCCGGCCGGTCTTCACCCCCTGGATCTTCAGCCGCCAGATCAACTTCGCCCAACCGAAGGGGAGTAGCTTGCCGCCGAGGTCGCGGATCGCTTCGTTGATGTTCGGCAGCAGCACGATGAAGCCCGCCGGCTCGCCGTCGATCTCGGCGAACCACGTGAGGCGCGGGTCCAGAACCAGCTTCAGCGTATCCGCTAGCGCCTTGGTCTCGGCCTCCGTCGTGGGCGTGAAGCCCCAGTTGCCCGACCAGGCGTCGTTGAGGATGCCGGTGAGGGTGCGTACCTCTTCGTCCAGGCGCTTCATCTCCAGCATGCGCAGGACGACCCCCTCGGCGGGCGGCTTGCGCACCCGGCGCAGAATCGGCGCCGGCAGATCGTCGGCGACGCTGCAGACGTAGGCGTAGATGTCCTTGGCCTTGGCGTACCCTGCCGACTCGATGCGGCCGGGCGTATGGCCGGCATCGTGCGCCATCATGAACATCGGCGGGTTCTCGCCCCCTGCCACCAACAGGCCGACCTCTTCGTTGGTCGACAGGTTCACCGGACCCAGCGCCGTCCTGCAGCCGCGCTCGCGCAGCCACGCCTCGGCGGTGCGGAAGAGCGCTGCGAACACCTCGGGGTCATCCTCCGCGGCGACCATGCCGAAGTTGCCGACGCCCTCCGCGGTCTGGGGGTTCAGCCGGTCGATCTGGGCGCTGATTCGGCCCACGTCGCGCTTTCCCCGCACTGCCAGCCAGAACTGTACGTCCGCGTGGGCGAAGAACGGATTTCCCTTGGCCGTGAGGGCTTCGCGCCGCTCGAACATCAGCGGCGCGATGTAGTTGGGATCGTCCGCGCCCAGGCGCATCGGCACGCGGATGAACCGCTCCAGCTCGGCCTTCGAGCGGACCGGAATGATCTCGAGGCCGGCGGCCGTTCCCCCGGATGGCAACTCAGCCCTCCAGGTAGAGCAGCACGGTCACACCTAGAGCCGCGAACATCGCGGGCGCGGCCCACGCGGCCAGCACCGGCGGGGCGGCTCCACTCTCGCCAAGCGCGGTGAAGGCGCCGTCGAACACCAGGAACAGCAGGCCGCCAGCCAGGCACTCCACCAGCAGTGTCGCTCCGCCGCCGCGAAAATTGGCCAGGGCGACGGGCGCCGCCAGCAGCAGCATCACCAGACAGGCGACCGGCGCCGCCCAGGCCCGCTGCAGTTGCGTGTCGTAGAAGGTCCTGGGCCGCACCGACAGGCCGCCCTGCAGGGCCCGGCTGGCCTCCTGCGGCGTGACCACGGTCTGGCCCCCGGCGAGAGCGCGGACATCGCCGGGCGTCAGGTCGCGGGACCAGTCCTGGGTCGTGGCGCTGGCCTCCGAAATGCTGGCGGTCCCCAGGGTCTCGAACCGCGGCTCGATCAGCCGCCACCTGTCGCCTTCGTAGACAGCGGCCCTGGCGTCCGTCCGCTGCACCAGGCGGCCCGTGGCGTCGCGGCGATAGATGGTCACCTTCTCCAGGCTGCGGCCGTCGGGGTCCCGTGGCACGGCGGTGACGATCTCGTTGCGCAGCCGGAAGGTCACCGGCTCGACCGCCTTGTCGGGATCGTTGGGCGCGCTGCCCTGCCACCATTCGGAGAGAACCGCATCAGTGTGCGGGGCAAGCACCAGCCCGACGCCCAGCTGCGCCAGGGAGACCACCACGATCGCCGGCAGGGCCATCAGGGTGATCCGGTAGGCCGAGATACCCGTGGACCGCATGGCGGTCACGGCGCTGTCGCCCGCCAGCTTGCCGAACGCGAACAGGGAGCCCGCGAGCACCGCCAGCGGCGCGGCCTGCTCGAACAGCCGCGGCGCGCGCAGCAGGGCGTAGTAGCCCACGCCCGCGGCGCCCAGCTTTCGGTCGAGGATGGTGGTGGTGACGTCCAGCAGGTCGATGATCTGGAGGATGCCCATGAGGACCGCAAGCGCCGCCAGGACGCGCGAGCCCATCAGGCGCAGCAGATAGCTCGACAAGGTCATGCCGCCGTCCCGGCGGGCTTCGGCTTCAGCCGCGCGCTCGCGGGCTTCAGCATCGCGGAAGGCTGCTTCCTTGCGGCCTTCGGCTTCAAGAACGCGCGCCTGCTTCTCGCCTTCAGCCTTAAGGATGGCAGCTTGCCGCAAGCCCTCGGCC
>NZ_CADEGK010000063.1:18147-21994 GCF_902826855.1 uncultured Phenylobacterium sp.
TTCCATCGCCCGGCCGACCGGTGTCTCTCCCGGCCGCTTGCGGCTGGTAAGGAAGACCGTGAACGCGATGGCGGCCATGACGACGAACGGGCCGCCCACAGCGATTTCGGGCGATGCACGACCCGTAGCGGCCAACCCCTGACCGAGCTGGATCGCATGGAAGAAAACCAGCAGCAGCAGGCCGCCGACGATGATCCCGGGCGCCCGGCCGCTGCGTTTGGCCGAGAGCCCCAGCGGCACGCCCAGAAGGGTGAGCAGGGGAAGCACGAAGGCCTTGGCCAGGCGCGCGTAGAGTTCGGCCTTCAGCTCTGCCTGGGCGATCATCGAGTTTCCGGTAGCGCCCTGCCTGGCCAGTTCCAGCAGCGTGAGCTCGCGCTCGTCCCCGCCGCGAGCACGGAGCAGCCGGGCGGGTCCGGTCACCGGCAGCTGCATCGTGAAATCCTCAAAACTGAGGACTTCCGGACGGCCCTGGTCGTTGAAGCGCAACTGCTGGCCGTTCTTCAGCAGGAGCTTGACCGACGCGCCGTCGGGCGTGCGGCGGATCTCGGCCATGCCAGCGGTGGTGATCTCCTCGCGGCCCTGTTCGGTGATCCGGCGGATGAAGACGTGGCTGAGGCGCTGGCCCGCCGCGTCCGCTGCGTCGGTGGTCATCGTCAGGTTCTTGGACGGGATCAGGATCGTCTCGGCCGGCACGAGCCCGTTCCAGCCGGCGTTCTGGGCCGAATGCAGCACGGCGCGGTAGGCGTAGCGGCTGTAGGGCTGCAGGAAGCCGAAGACCAGCAGGCTCACCGCCGTCAGCGCCGCGGCCAGGCACAGGTAGGGCGCCGCCAGCCGGGTCAGCGACACGCCGGCGGCCAGCAGGGCGTCAACCTCCGAGGCCTGGTTCATCCGGTTCACCACGACCATAAGCGCCAGGAAGAAGGCTGCGGGCAGGGTCAGGCCCACGTAGTGCGGCACCAGGTTCACGGCCAATTGGGCGACGAAGCCGAAGCGGTCGTTGGAAGCCGCCAGCATGTCCAGGAGCCGCAGGATCCGCTCGAGCAGCAGCGCGACGAGGGTCACTCCCATGGCGCCGACCATCGGCCAGAGGGCCAGGCGCAGAAGATAGCGGTCGACGAGGCTCAAACGGTCCCCCGGGAGGCGGCGATCATGATCGCCAGCGGGCGGCGAGGTCGGCGGCCAGAGCCGCCGCCTCCTCCTCGCTCAGGGCGACGTGCGACGCAAGGGCCGGGGGACCAGGCCACCCCGCGTCCCGGAAGCTGTGGCCCCCGTACTGCCGTTCGCCATCGTAGCGGGGCAGCACATGGAAGTGGACGTCGGGATCGACCATCATCAGCATCAGGTAGTTGATGCGTTCGTAGGCCACAGTGTGGCGAAGCAACGCCTCAATCCCGTCCACAGCCCGTTTCATGTCTGAAAATGCGGCCGAGGTGAGTTCGGAGAAGGCCTTGGCTTCCTCCTTGCATACCAGCACAAGGGCGCCGTAGGTCGGTTGCTGTGGGCGCACGAGCACCCACCAGTATTCGGTCTCGGCGACGAGCGTAGTGGGGAAGCCGAACTTGCGGGCTGTGGGATTTGTCACGAATTGTCCGAGCCAAGTGAGCGGCCAAGCCGCGTTGCGATCATAGGGAGCCGGTCCTGAGCATGAAAGGCCATACGGCCGCAGCAGGCCTCCTAGTCGCTCTGGCGTGCGCCGCGCCGGCGGTTGCGGACCAGGGATGCGAGGGCGTGCGGACCGCCGCGGCCGCGAGGCTGGACGTCCAGGTCCACAGCATCCGTTCCAGCGCGGGCGAGGTGGCCATTACGGTCTATCCGGATGACAAGCGCCGGTTCCTTGCCCGGGGCGGGAAGCTCCTGCGCGTGCGGACCAGGGCAGCGCCCTCGGTTCGGACCTGCTTCTGGCTGCCGCCCGCCAACTACGAGGTGGCTGTCTACCACGACGCCGATGGGGACCGGGACTTCGACCGAACGCTGGTGGGCCTGCCGGCGGAGGGCTTCGGTTTCTCCAACGACCCGGAGACCCGGATCGGGTTGCCGCCGATCTCGGCCGCGCGATTCCGGGTTCAACCCGGTGAGAACGCGATCTCCATCCGGATGAAATATCTTCGCTAACCGAGGTGGTAGCGTCCCAGCGTCTCGCAGCGCAGGTCCGCGGTCACGCCGCGGGCGGTGACCTCGGCGCGGAACCCCTCGCCATCACGGGTGACAGCAATTTCCTGCCAACGGGCGGCGCGGTGCGTGGCCCTGGCCGTCGACGACGCCGAGGGGACGCCTAAGACAGGAGTCGATCCGACTGCAGCACGGAGGACGGCAAGGGACCCTTCGTGGGCGTGGCCGTGCAGGACGAGTTCCGCACCGGCTTGGGCCATGACGGCGCCCAGAGCTTCGGCGTCGACGAGGGACTTGCGTGGGGAAACCAGGCCGGGGACGGGCGGATGATGGATCAGGACGATGCGGTAGAGGCCTTGCGCCTCGCGCAGCAGCCCGGCCGCGGCCTCGATCTGGGCGGCGCCCAGCCGCCCGCGGGCGCTGTGGGCCGGGGTGGGGACGGCCGAGGAGAGGTTTACGATCGCCACGGGCCCGCGAACCCGCAGATGGGGGAAGCCCGGCGGGCCGTCTCCCAGCCAGCGGGCCCAGGGGGCGAAGCTGGCCGGCGCCCCGCGGGCGACCAGGGCGTCGTGGTTGCCGGGGCTGACGGTGACGTCGGCCGGGTCGCCCAGCCCTTCCAACCAGATGCGTGCGGCGTCGAATTCCTCCGGCGTCGCGAAATTGACCAGATCTCCCGTGATGGCGATGTGGTCGGGGCCCCGGGCGGCGATGTCGGCGGTCAGGGCGTCCAGCACGGCGCGGGAATGGCGGCGGTGCTTGCGCCGCCACGCCAGGCGGCTCAGCAGCCGCTTGGAGACCAGATCTCCTGCCCGGAAGCGCGCTGGTGGGGGCGCCAGGTGCGGGTCCGACAGATGGGCGAGGCGGAAGGCGGTCAAACGAGGGCCACGAGCTTTCCTAAGAGGTCGGCGCTCGGTATCAGGTTGCAGCGATTTGCGTGAGGGGCCCGGGCCAGTTTTGACGACGTCCACTGAACCCGCGGCCGCCGTGGCCGGCATGATCCTTGGCGCGGGTGATGTGCGGCTGTGGGGCATGACGGCCGCCGAGCGTCTGCGCCGCACCTTCTTGCGCGCGGGCCTGCAGGTGGTGTCCGAGCCGCCCGCCGCCGGCGGCGTGGTCCTGGCGTTGGGCAACTGGGTCTACGACGAATCCCTCCTCGCCGCCCTCAGCAAGCGCCCGAACGCGGTGCTGCTCAACGATGACGGCGAGGCGGTGGCCGCGCACGTGCCGGCGGGCCGGGTTGCAGACACCGCGAAGCTCCTGGCGCACGGCGCCTCGCCTAAGGGACTGGAGCACTTGTCTCTGGCCGAGCTGGCCTACAACAGCGCGCTACGGAAGAAGGAGCCGCCAGTCCTGGTGCGGCTGACGTCGGACAACGTCCGCGCAGTGGAGGCCCGCACCTTCGCGGGCTCCTATAAGGGCGTCACCGATATCGTCACCAAGTACCTCTGGCCGGTCCCGGCGCGGATCGTCACCCGTTGGTGCGCTGTGGCAGGAATCCGGCCCAACCATGTGACATTCCTGGGCCTGCTGCTCACAATCGCCGCCTTTGCACTCTTCTGGAAGGGCGAGTTCACCTGGGGCCTGGTCTGCGCCTGGCTCATGACGTTCCTCGACACGGTGGATGGCAAGCTGGCGCGGGTGACCCTGACCTCTTCCAAGATCGGCAACCTGTTCGACCACGGCATCGACCTGATTCATCCGCCCTTCTGGTGGTTCGCCTGGTGGGTGGGGTGCCAGC
>NZ_CADEGK010000064.1:0-5487 GCF_902826855.1 uncultured Phenylobacterium sp.
GGGGCGTCGCGGGGCGGTGGCGCCGTGTGGCTACCGCGGGTGCGTCACGCCGGCGGCTGCCCCGCGCCGCGAGCCGGACCTGGCGCGGCGGAACCTCAGTGCGGGGTCGGCGCTGGAACGCCAGAGGTCCTGGCGCGAGTCGCTAAGGCCCCCTACGAGACCCCGCAGCCTGCGACCTGCGACGAGATCGAGCGCCAGATCGAGACGTTGGACCAGGCCCTCGGACCGGATGTCGATGCTGGAGACGCAGTCAACGATGGCTCGCAGTGGGTCACCGACGCCGTTCAGGTTCTGATCCCCTACCGCGGCGCCGTTCGGCTCGTCACCGGCGCCAAGCGGGCGGAACGGAAGCGGGCCGCCGCCTTCCTGGCCGCCTCGGTGCGAAGAGGATACCTCAAGGGAATGCGCCTGAGCCTCGGGTGCTCGTTGACGTGAGCTACACGAGCGGCTCGTCCTTCGTCACCCCGATTGCCAACGCCCTCAGCCGGGCCCCCAGCGTGGAGGTTCGCCGGATTGCGCGAAATCAAGGCGCCAGGCGAAAATTGGGGCCAGTTGTGGGTGCAAGGCGCGCATCCCTCACCGGGGCAGCGCGGCAAGGAGGGATGGATGAGCGATCTTGCATCGTTGCTGAGCGGAGCGCGCCAACGGCTCGTGCGCTACAAGAAGGGTCAGATCATCTTCGACGAGGGCGAGCCCTCCTCGGCGGTCTTTCGCGTTGTCAGCGGCTGCGTGCGCCTTCAGATCAATGGCGCCGACGGACACCGCCAGATCGTGGGGTTCCTCTTTCCCGGCGATCTGTTCGGGTTGTGTGTCGATGAGCGTACATCGTCGGCCGGAGCCATCGGCGACGTCGAGCTCACACGGTACGCCTTGGATTCCGTCCTGCAACTGTCGACGCAGTCGACTGAACTTACCTTCGAGCTCATACGGACCATCAATACTCAGTTCAACGCGCTCGCGCATCAAGTGGAACACGTCACGCACCTGCCGGCGCGGGAACGCGTGCTTTGGTTCCTGAGTGGGTTGGCGGATCGGCGCTCGGGAATCGGCGCTTCGGTCCCGCTGCCCATGAACCGTCGCGACATCGGTGACTTCCTGGCCCTCGCGCCCGAAACCCTGAGCCGCGTGATCAAGACCCTGCAAGAGCAGGGCATCGTCGCCTTTCGAGGCCCGCGGGCCTTCACAGTCCGCATTCCGGCCCTCAAGTCTCTTCCCCAGCCGTTTGAACAGCGCCCCGCCGCCGCCTGACCTTCGTCGTGCGCAGGTTCGCAGAAGCCAGGCGAACGGCCCATTTGGGCTATCACGGATTGTGAGTACTACTGCAGATAGCAGCCGGCGCGGCCTTGTTCGCGGGCAACCCGTTGGTCCGAAACCCGGCCCGATAAATAGTTAGCAAACATGATTGCGGTCAAGTTAAGCATATCAGCTTCCACTATCCCTTCCTGTGCGGACTGATAGCGAGAACAATCTCGCGAACATCCGAAATGGAAAGGATAAGCTATGAAGCTCAGGCAAATTCTGCTTTGCACAGTCATGGCGAGCGGCCTGCTGGCAGGCGCCACGGTGGCCCAGGAAACCGGCGGTAACACCCCCACGGAAACGCCTGGCGAACCGCCGGCGATCGAAGCCCCGAAGGCCGCCGGCCAGGGTGAGGCGACCGCCGACGGCGGCGGCTCGGACAGCGAGCATATCGCCTGGACGGTCGGCTCCGGTCCGGGCAACGACACGGGCCTGTACAAGAGCACGACCGCTAGCCGGAACGCGCTGACGGGGACCGTCAATCAGAACACGACCAGCTTCGTCGGGGCGTCGAATACGATCTCGCAGGAATCCACCATCGACGCGTTCTCGAGCGTCGGCCAGGCCTCGATTTCGCTGAACTCAGGCCAGCATGCTGTCGTGAACGCCGGCTCGGCGGTGAACTTCGTCGCCAACCAGGGTTCAGATAACCCCCAGACCGTGCTGGAAGGCGGCATCCTCAGCAACTTCGCTGTGGATGAGACGGTGGGCGCGGACGGCAGCAGCCACTTGGTGACCAGCCTCGAGCAGGAGGCTTCCGACAACCAGGTGGCGGTCGACGACGGCACGGCGAGCGGCTCGGGTGGTGGCAAGAATACGGTGCACATCGCCCACACGGTCGGCAGCGGAACCGGCAACGACGTCGGGTTCGACGAGTCCTCGCTCGTCAGCTCGAACGATGTGCTCGGTTCGGTGACCTCGAACGTGCTGGTGTTCGCCGCGACGGAGGGGGCGAACGAGCTCACCCAGCTCGCGAGCCTGACCAACGTGAACTCGACCGGCCAGGTGTCCATCGCCCAGAACGCCGGCAACAACTCGATCGTCACCGCCGGAACGTCCGTCGGGTTCATCGCGAACTTCACGTCCTCGGCGATCACCCCGATCTCCCCCTCGGGATCGTAGTCGTCGGCAATGGCCGGCGGCCGTCCTGTCGGGCGGTCGCCGGCGCCTTCTCACAGGTGCGAGATGTTCAACGGAATGGCAGCCGCTTTCGCGGCGGCGGCGGTTGTGTCCTCGGCGCCCGTCGCCGAGCCCGCAGAGCCCCCAATTGCAGCGGCGGTTTCGCTCTTCGGAGCGGAGGCCGCGCCTCGGCCCGCCGAGGCGCTCGTCGAGGTGCGCGGCCGTGGTGGGCTCATCCCGGTGTCGCTGGTCTCCGGCAACCAGGTCGTGTTCCAGGGCCCGGCCGACGTCACCCAGCAGAACACCATTGATGGGTCGTTCAACGGCGCGTCCGGCGTGTTCACGGTGGTTCAGAACGCCGGCAACAACGCGTCCGTCGTCGTGCAGACGAACGTCTGGATCAACGTGACGCCATGACCCGCGCCCGCGCCCTCCTGGTGTCGGCCACGATGGCGATGACGATGACGCTTGGCGCCGCGGGCGCACGGTCCGCCGAGGTGCCGGTGCGCACCCCTGTCGGTCAGTTCGGCATCCCTGTCCGCAGTATGATCGATCAGCGCTTCACGGGAGTCGTGCGCCAGCGGTACGACTTCAGCTGCGGCTCCGCGGCGCTCGCGACGCTGCTGACTTACCACTACGAAATGCCCACGGACGAAGTCGCTGCGTTCCAGGCGATGTTTGCCGCGGGCGACCAGAATGAGATCCGCAGGCGCGGGTTCTCGCTGCTCGAGATGCAGCAGTATCTCGCCAAGAACGGCCTGACCTCGAACGCCTATCGAGAGTCGCTGGACCGGCTGCAGAAGGTCGGAGTGCCGGCCATCGTCCTGATCGAGCCCAACGGCTACCGGCACTTCGTCGTGATCAAGGGGCTGACAGATCGCGAAGTCCTCGTCGCCGACCCGGCGGTCGGCCTGAAGCGCTACGATCGGCCCGCCTTCGAGGCGATCTGGCGAAATCGGCTGCTCTTCGTCATCGAAGGAAAGGCCGCGATCGGCCGCAGCCGGTTCAACGAAACATCGAGTTGGACGGCGCTGCCCCGCGCACGGTTCGACAATCTGGCCACGCGCGAGGCGCTGATGACCGCCACCTGGCTCGGCCGTGGCCCCGGGGAGTTTTGACGATGTCTCGGTCTTGGATGCTCATGGCCGTGTTGGTCGCCGCCGCGGTTCAGCCTGCCTCCTCGCGGGCGGGGGATCTCTTCGACGGTGCGTCGCCGGCGCTCAAGGAAGAGCTGGCCGAGGCCCGCGGCGGCTTTGCGCTGCCCTCCGGCGCGGTGGTCGATATCAGGTTCACGTCCACCCTGTCCGTCGACGGCCGGTCGATCGATCTGCCCACGCTGGAAGCCGGCGGGCTGCAGCGGTGGAGCGATGCGCACGGGGTCGATATCGAGGTGGTGCGAGGCCTCGCCGGCGCCGTGATCGCGCTCCGCAACAGCCGCGATGGGGCCCAGATCCAGCTGATCAACGATATCCGTATCGATGTCTCCGGGGCCGATGTCGCTCGGCAGATGATCAGCCGCAGCGCCCTGCAGAGCTTCGCGTCGACGGTCGGCAGCTTCTGAGATTCAGCGACAACGCGTACGGGGGGAGAACAGAGCCTTGATACCGAAGACCCACAACATCGCATCCGCAGGCGCGATTGCCGCGGCGCTGCTCGTCGCGATGGCGGCGGCGCCAGCTCTTGGCGGGACCGACCTCGGGCCTCGGGATGACGAGGCGAAGGCGGCGATCACCCAGGCCCTGCAGCGCCAGGCGGACCTCATTCAGGCCGCGGCGGCCCTGGACGCGCGCCAGCAGGCGCTGCGCGCGGAAATGACGGAGCTCGAAGCCCACGGACGAGTTCTGAGGGGCGGGATTGATGAGGCCAACATGCTCCTGCGCAGCGCGTTGGCTGCGGCCGGGTCCGATGCCGTCCCCACCGAGCTGGCCGCGCTCGCCATGGCCCGCGGACGTGGCCAGGAGCCAGGCCCCGTACAGACGACGGCCGCGCCGCCTCCGGAGGCGGTGGGCGAGCGCCCCAAGGCGGAGCGGGCCCTCCCGGAGCTGGCCGCCGCGCCCGATCGCGGCGGCGTTCTGCTGCCGCCCGGGTCCTTCAGTATCGAGCCGATGGTCGACTACATACGCTCCGACGTCACCCGCGCGGAGGTGGTCGGGTTCAGTGTCCTGCCAGGCGTGCTCCTCGGCGACATCGTGGTGACCGACGCCAACCGCGACACCATCGTCGCCAGCGTCACCGGTCGCGTCGGGCTGATGCGCGGGCTCGAGGCGGAAATCCGCGTGCCCTACATCTATCGCAGCGACACAGTGGCGCTGCGCCCGGTGGGCGAGGCCGCGAACGGCGATGTCGAAGTGCCCAGCGACGGAGCCGCGTTCGGCGACGTCGAGGCCGCCATTCATATGCAGCTGCTCAGCGGCAACGCGAGCCGGCCGTTCGTTGTCGGTCACCTGCGCGGCCGTTTTCCGACCGGGGTTTCCCCCTTCGGGGTCCCGCGCGACCAGCGGACCGGGGCCGAACTCGAATTGCCGACGGGAACCGGCTTCTACTCGGTCCAGCCCAGCGTCTCGCTTCTATGGCCCAGCGATCCGGCCGTGCTTTTCGCGAACCTCACCTACCAACACACCTTCAAGCGCGACAAAGGGGAGGGTTTCGGCCTCATAGCGCCTGGAGACCAGTTCGGGGCAAGCGTTGGTCTTGGGCTCTCGCTGAACGACAAGCTTTCGCTCAGCATCAGCTACGATCACAGCATGGTACGGCCGACGGAGCAGAACGGTGCGCGCGTGACCGGCTCACAAACGCTGCAGCTCGGCACGATGCTGTTCGGCGCCACCTATCGGCTGCAGTCCGGAAATCTGTGGCAGGTCACGATCGGCTCGGGCGTCACCGCGGACGCGCCCGATCTGCGGGTCGGCGTTCGCCGCAGCTACCGCTTCGACTGGCAGGTGCGCAGGAACGGCTCCCGGCGTTGATGCGAGGGAGCCGCTCTTGAGCCTCTCAGGCCGAATCTCTTGCGCGGGCAGGGGGTCCGCCGCGGCGTCCGTCAAAGCCCTTCGATGACGCGCTTCATGGGCG
>NZ_CADEGK010000064.1:5497-21890 GCF_902826855.1 uncultured Phenylobacterium sp.
CGGTCAGTGGCTCATCAGCACGAAGCGTTTGGGGTGATGCAGCAGGTCGTTTGTGACGCCCCCGAACGCCCACTCGGCAAGCCTGTTGTGACCGTAAGCGCCGGCGACGATCAGGTCGGCGTCGTTCAGGTCGGCGATCCGATCGAGCTCTTTGACGACATCGTCGTCCCTGGCGGTGGTGACACCGGACCTGGCGGCGATCCCGCGGCGCTTGAGCGAGGCGACCACATCGTTGACCTGGAAGGCCGCGGATTCCACGTCGTCGGCAGCGCAAACGGCCTGAACCACGACGGTCTCCGCCCGCTGCAGGAAGGGCATGGCGTCGGCTACGGCGCGCCGCGCCTCGCGGGTATCCTTCCAGGCGACGACGATGCTGGCGGCGCGCAAATGACGACCGGCGTCGGGCGCCACGAGCACGGGGCGTCCGCAGCCCAGGACCACCTCGCCTGGGTTGGCGGTACGATAGTGGGAGGCCGTCCGGGCCACGGGGCTCACGACGACCAGGTCCGCCGCCCTTGAGGTCTGGACCAGGGCTGCACTCGGAAACGCCTGCACCGTGCGCCATTCCATATCGAGGCCTGCGGCGTCGCGCCGGAACGCCGCCTCCGCCGCTTGCAGATGCCGCGCGACTTGCTCTTGAGCCGCCACGATC
This sequence comes from uncultured Phenylobacterium sp., assembly GCF_902826855.1. Classification (GTDB taxonomy): domain Bacteria; phylum Pseudomonadota; class Alphaproteobacteria; order Caulobacterales; family Caulobacteraceae; genus Phenylobacterium. The sequence continues at coordinate 6,150 of NZ_CADEGK010000064.1, forward strand.
CACTCGCCCATCAGCAGGCCGCTGTAGGGCTCAGCCATGAACGCGGCATCCAACGCCTCCGCGCCCAGGCCGATCAGATGCGCGTCAAAGTCGCGCGCAAGCGCCGCGGCCACCTCGGTGCGATGGGAGGCCGACAGTTCCGGCTCCACGTGAACGAGGATGTTGGCGAAGGTGGCGGGGGCTGTCCGCCGGTCGGCGACGGGGCGGGTCTGGGTCTCTGACATTGGAGCCTCCAGCGAAGCGGGGCCGCCGCAGGTCGGGGGCCGCTCAAGCTGGGAGGGAACCTAGTGTCGACCGCGGCGCCTGGCGTTGAGCTGGATCAAGTTGCGCCGATCACGCGCCGCAGAGGCGCTGCAACAGGGGCGTTCACTGAGCCGAAGGCGGCTTCGGGGCGTCTTCGGCGTTCTGCCACGTGGCCAGCGCCTCCACTTCCAGCTCGAGAAGGTTGGCCACGACCTTCGCCTGCAGCGCGCTGAGATTGCCCGCCGCGAGCAGATGCCGGAAGCGTTCGATGTTCTTACGGAGAATGAAATCCGGCTGCACGTCGACCTCCCGGCCTTGGGGTCTGCAGGCCAAAGCAGCATATCACCAAAGATGGTGGAGCGCCCCGGAAAGGTTTCCGGGGCGCTCGCCAGCCTGCAAAGCAAGGGGGGTCAGTCTGCCGGCTGGATCTCGATGGACTTGGTCTTGGCGGTTCCGTTCTTCGGCGCGGTCAGCTTGAGCACGCCGTCCTTCATCGTGGCCGTGATCTTCCCGGCCTCGACGCTGCGAGGAAGGGTGACCGACCGGGAGAAGGCGCCGTAGGTCCGTTCTGAGAGGCGATAGTCCTCCTCCTTGGTTTCCTTCTCGGTCTTCTTCTCGCCGCTGACAGTCAGAACGTCGTCCTCGACGGCGATCTTCACGTCGTCCCGGGTCATGCCTGGAAGTTCCAGCGAGATCTCGAGGCCACCCTTGGTGTCGCGAATGTCCATCTTCGGCGCCAGCTCGACGTCGGCGAGCGCAGCCCAGCCGCTGCCCAGCTGATCGAACAGGCGGTCGAATTCCCGTTGAATGGGTGCAAAGGCATTGCCGGCCGATCCGGCGATCCTGGGCAGGAACTGTACGGGCGAGCGATGGACCGTCATGGCGGTGCTCCTATGCGCAGAAGTCAGCGTCAAAGGAGCATGGTGCGGGCGAGGGGAACTTGACGCGGATCAAGACCTTGGTGAATCCGGCATTCAGCGTTCCGCCAATCGCGGCAGCGGGTTCGGAACTTGCGGTGGGCATTCGCATTAAACAGCAAAGCTGACGCCCTTCTCGGGGCGGCGGACATTGCGCTTGGCTGAGTGGTCTAGCTGAGTTCGGGGGGCCGAGAATGTCGGATACAGAGGGCGCGGCGGCGCCGTCGCTCGGGCTGAGCTTTCTCGCCGGCCGCGGGGTGATGCGTTCGCTCATCCGAGCCCACGACTGGGCCGCAACCGAACTTGGCCCTCCCGAAAGTTGGCCGCAGAGCCTGAAGACCGCGGTGGGTATCATGCTCACGTCGCGCCAGCCGATCTGGATCGGCTGGGGGCCGAAGCTCCTCTACCTCTACAACGACGCCTACCAGTCGATCATCGGCGGCAAGCATCCTTGGGCGCTCGGACGGCCGACGTCGGAGGTCTGGCGGGAGATCTGGTCGGATATCGGACCCCTGTTGGCGACGGCCATGAAGGGTGTCGAAGGGACCTACGTCGAGGAGCAGCTCCTGATCATGGAGCGCAACGGCTACCCGGAAGAGACCTACTACACGTTTTCCTACAGCCCGATCCCGGACGATGAAGGAAGGCCCGGCGGCATCATCTGCGCCAACACGGACGACACCCAGCGCGTCATCGGCGAACGGCAACTGGGGTTGTTGCGCGAGCTGGCCACCGAGACCGTCGACGCCCACGATTGGCGCCAGGTCTGTGAGCGCAGTGCGCGGGCATTGCGCGCCCATCCGTGGGATGTGACCTTCGGCCTGGTCTATGCCAGCGAGGGCGACGCCGGGACGTTGGTGTTGGCCGGAACGACCGGCCTCGCCCCTGGTGCGCCGGGCGCTGCAGACGCCATTGACGCGGATCAGACTTCGCCGTGGCCGGTGGCGAGCGTCCTGACGAGCCACGAGGCGCAGGTTGTCGAGATCGGGGATGACGTAGCCGCGGTCCTGCCGCCCGGCGTCTGGGATCGGTCCAGCCGCAAAGCTGCTGTGCTGCCCATTTCATCGGGCGACGCCAGGCGTAGCGGTGTGCTCGTCGTAGGGCTCAATCCGTTCCGGCTCTTCGACGATGACTACCGCGGCTTCCTGGGCCTGGTGGCCGGCCAGATCGCGGCCGCATTGGCCAGCGCCGGCGCCTACGAGGAAGCGCGCCGCCGCGCGGAGGCCCTGGCCGAACTCGACCGGGCCAAGACGCTGTTCTTCTCCAACGTCAGCCATGAGTTCCGCACCCCGCTGACACTGATGCTGGGCCCGCTGGAGGATATCCTGTCCGGCAACGCGGAGGCGCAGGATGTGGCCGGCCAGGTCGCGCTGGCCCACCGCAACGGCGTACGGCTGCTGCGGCTGGTCAACAGCCTGCTGGACTTCTCCCGCATCGAGGCTGGCCGCGTCCGCGCCGTCTTCGAACCGACCGACCTCTCGCAGTTCAGCGCCGAGATCGCGTCCAGCTTCCGGTCGACGGTGGAGAAGGCGGGCCTGGCGCTGCGGCTGGACTGCGCGCCGCTGTCGCAGCCGGTCTACGTCGACCGCGAGATGTGGGAAAAGGTGCTCCTCAACCTGATCTCCAACGCCTTCAAGTTCACCCTCAAGGGCGAGATCGGGGTCTCGGTAGCGCCGGCGAGCGACGGCCGCGGCGTAGCGATCAGGGTGCGCGACACCGGGATCGGCGTTCCCGCGGCCGAGATTCCACGCCTGTTCGAGCGGTTCCATCGCGTGGAGGGCGCCCAGGGGCGCAGCTTCGAGGGCAGCGGTATCGGGCTGGCCCTCGTGCACGAGCTGGTGAAGCTGCATGGCGGCGACATCGCGGTGGAGAGCGAGCCGGGCCGGGGGGCCACGTTCACGGTGACCCTGCCGTTCGGTCGCTCGCATCTGCCGGCCGAGCAGGTGCAGGAAGAGGGACCGGCCCCACGGGCCGGCGCTCGGGCGCAGGAATACGTCGAGGAAGCGCTGCGGTGGCTGCCAGAGGCCGCTTCGACGATCGAGGCCGGCGGGGAGTTCTCGACCTCGGGCATGCGGGCGCTCGCGGCGCCCGATGGCGCGCAGCCAGGAGCCGGGAAGCGCGTACTGCTCGCCGACGACAACGCCGACATGCTTGGCTACGTCTCTCGGCTGCTTGAGGGTCAGGGCTACATCGTCGAATCGGTGTCCGACGGCGCCCTCGCGCTCGAATCCGCTCGCAGGTCGCTGCCTGATCTCGTGCTGAGCGATGTCATGATGCCGAAGGTGGACGGCTTCGACCTGCTGCGCGGGATCCGCGGTGACCCCGCGCTGGCCGGCGTCCCTGTGATCCTGCTGTCGGCGCGGGCCGGCGAGGAGGCCAAGGTCGAGGGCCTGGAAGCGGGCGCCGACGACTACATGATCAAGCCCTTCGCGGCACGAGAACTGCTGGCGCGAGTGAACGCGAACATCCAGATGGCGGAGGTGCGCCGCGAAGCGAACCGGGCGGTGTTCCGGAGCGAGCAGCGCTACCTGATGACCCAGGATCGGTTGTTGCTGGCGTTCTCGACCGGCCGGGTGTCGGTGTTCGAGTGGGACGTGGACAGCGACCAGCTCACGCTGCAGGGCCCGTTGGCCCAGGCGTTCGGGGTTCCGCTGGAGCGCGCAGCCGAGGGTCTGCCGCTGGCCGCCTTCCTGGCCGGAATTCATCCGGAAGACCGCGAGCGCGTGGTCGCCGCCGTGGACCATGCGGTCGAGACCCGCTCGACCTACCGTGAGGAGTATCGCCTCCAGGGCCTGCCGGAGGAGCGGCGCGTGGCGGTCCGTGGGCAAGTGGAGGCGTCAGGGCCGGACGGCTTGCGGATGACCGGGGTCATCATCGATGTGACTGAAGAGCGGGTGGTGCGTGCGGCCCTCGAAGACCAGACCCGGGCCCTCCAGATCCTGAATCGCGCCGCCGCGGCGGTGTCGGGCAATCTCGACCTGGAGCAGCTCGTCCAGACCGTCGTGGACGCAGGCGTAGAGGTTACGGGGGCCCAGTTCGGCGCGTTCTTTTACAATGTCGTCGATGAGGCGGGGGAGCGGTACACGCTGTACACGCTGTCCGGCGCGCCGCGCGAGGCGTTCGATCGCTTCCCCATGCCGCGCAACACGCCGGTCTTCGTGCCGACGTTCGAGGGGACCGGTGTCGTCCGCTCCGACAACATCCAGGAGGACCCGCGTTACGGGCAGGTCGCGCCGCATCATGGGCAGCCGGACGGGCACCTGCCCGTCGTCAGCTACCTAGCGGCGCCGGTGAAGGCGCGCAGTGGAGAGGTGCTGGGCGGCCTGTTCTTCGGTCACGCCGAGCCAGGCATGTTCAGCGCGCTGTCGGAGGAGCGAATTGTCGGTCTGGCGGCCCAGGCGGCGGTGGCCATGGACAACGCCAACCTCTTCCAGGCCGCGGGCGCGGAGTTGGCGCAGCGTCGTCGCGCCGAGGCCGAACTCCAGGCGCTGAATGCGGCGCTGGAGGATCGTGTGGCCCGGGAGGTCGCCCAGCGCACCCGGGCGGAGGATGCGCTGCGCCAGGCCCAGAAGATGGAGGCGGTCGGCCAGCTGACGGGCGGCGTGGCCCACGACTTCAACAACCTCCTGACCGTGATCATCGGAGGGCTGGACACAATCGCCCGTGCGAAGCCCGGCGACGAGGCGCGCATCCGCCGCGCGCTCGACATGGCCCAACAGGGCGCCCAGCGGGCCGCCAGCCTCACCACGCGACTGCTGGCCTTTTCGCGGCGCCAGCCTCTCGAGCCCAAGCCGCTGGAGCTGAACCGGCTGGTCCGGGACATGACCGACCTGCTGCACCGGACGCTCGGCGAGCAGATCGAACTGGAGGGTGTCCTCGCGCCGCGGCTCTGGACCGTCGAGGTGGACCAGAACCAGCTCGAGAGCGCGATCCTCAACCTGGCGGTCAATGCGCGCGACGCCATGCCGCGAGGCGGCCGCCTAACCATCGAGACGGGGAATACGTCGCTCGACGAAGCCTATGCCGCAACGGACGCCGAGGTCATCCCCGGACAGTACGTGATGGTCAGCGTCAGCGACACCGGTTCAGGCATGTCGAAGGAGACCGCCGGCAAGGTGTTCGAGCCCTTCTTCACGACCAAGGAAGTCGGGCGCGGCACCGGGCTTGGCCTGAGCATGGTCTACGGTTTCGTCAAACAGTCCGGCGGCCACGTGACGCTCTACAGCGAGGAAGGCCAGGGCACCTCGGTCAAGCTCTACTTCCCGCGCCACTTCGGCGAGGCGAATGCGGCGGTGCAGGAGGTGATCCATGCGGCGCCGCACAGCAGTGATGGCGAGACGATCCTGCTCGTCGAGGACAATGAAGAGGTGCGCGCCTACAGTTCGATGATCCTTACGGAACTGGGGTACCACGTCATCGAAGCGGCGGACGCCGATCAGGCGCTGGCCGTCCTGGAGTCCGACCGGGTGGTGGACTTGCTGTTCACCGACGTAGTTCTCCCAGGCCGCAGCGGCCGCGATCTTGCGGACGCCGCCGAGGGCCTCCGGCCTGGCCTGAAGGTGCTCTTCACGACCGGCTACTCGCGCAACGCGATCGTTCATCAGGGGCGCCTCGACGCAGGCGTTCAGCTGATCACCAAGCCGTTCACCTTCGAGCAGCTGGCGACAAGGGTCCGCGACCTTCTCGACCGCCGATCGACGCCCGCACAGCGTTGAACAGTCGAGACTAAGCACCTTCGTTTTCGGCGCCGCCATGACGCACCGCGGTCGAGCGCCACAGGCTGACGATGCCGGCGCACAGGGCCAGTAGCGCCGCAAGCCCCAAGCTGCACTTCATCGCAGTGTCGAGGGATCTGAGGCTGAAGAAGAGCGCCACTGCGAGCGCGCCCAAGGTCTGCCCCGTGACCCGCGCGGCGCCTTGCATGCCCCCAGCCGCGCCGCTGCGCCCGGCCGGCGCGGAGAGGAACATGTTCCGGTTGTTCGGGGACTGAAACAGTCCGAAGCCGATCCCGGCGAGCATCAGGCATGGGACGAGCGTCGCCGGCCTCGTCACGTCGATCCAGAAGCCGGCGCCCGCCAGCCCTGCGGACAAGGCCGCGCCGCCAAGGCCGCAAAGCCAGGCGGTCGAGAGCCGGTCGGAGAGCCGGCCCGCCACCAGGGCGGCGGCCGCCACGCTCAGGGGCCAGACGGTAATGTAGAAGCCGGCGGTGAGCGCCGCCTGGTGAAGCTGGTGCTGCAGCAGGAAGGGCATTGCCAGGAGGCCCGCGGACTGCGCGGCGAAGCAGCAGGTCGAAGCGAGCACCGAAAGGCGGAAGGACCTGCCGCGGAGCAGATCGAGCGGGAACATCGGGTTGGATCGCGGCGCCTCGCGCCGCAGCAGCAGCAGGAACGCGAGGCCGCCGCTTGCGAGGCAGGCGAGCCCTGCCCACGGCGCGGTCGTCACGGCCTGCGCGCCGAGGATCACCAGCGCGAAGGCCAGGGCGTTCAGTCCGGCGCTGGCTGCGTCCACGGGCGTGTCGCTCCGCGGCGTGGCGGGCAGGGCCCGCGTGCCCGCCAGCACCATCACCGCGACCGGCAGGGTCGACAGGAACAGCCCGCGCCAGTCGGTCGCCGCCAGCACGAGGGCGCCGAGGGCCGGCGCCGCGGCCGAAGTGAGGGCCACGTTCAAGGCGTTCCAGCCGATAGCCCGGCCCAGGTGGCCCTTCGATACGGTGAACCGAAGGAGGGCCATCCCCAGGGCCATGATTCCGGCGCCGCCCAGGCCCTGGAGGACGCGGGCTGCGATGAGCCAGGGCAGGCCAGGCGCGAAGGCGGCCGCCGTCGACGCCGTTGCGAATACCGTCACACTGAACGCAAAGACGCGGCGATGGCCGTAGCGCTCGCCCAGAGCCCCCAGGGGCAGCAGCGCCATGACCATGCCGGCCTGATAGGCGGTGACCACAAGGATCGCACGGGCGGGCGAAACGCCGAACGCCTGCGCCAGGCCCGGTAGGGCGACGTTGACCATCCCTGCGTCGACCACCGCGAGGGCCATCGCTCCCAGGACGGTGGTGATCGCCACGGCCCGGCGCGGACCCACCGGCAAGCGTCCGCCGGCCAACTCTGTCGCGAGCAGGCCGGTCACGCCGCCGCCGGCGTCCAGAGGCCGCCATCGTCGACATAGCGCGTGAGCCGACGCTCGACGCGGTCCTCGACCCTCAGATCGCGCTCGGTGAAGCGGAAGAGCAGCGCGGTGGCGCTGAGGCAGCGGGTATCGTGGATGTCTCCCGGCAGGTAGGCGAACGCCTGGCCGGCTCGCATTATGGTGCTGTCGCGCTGAACCAGCCGAATGCGGCCAGTGGCATCCTCGACGCGGCCGTAGGTGCGCATCTCGATCTCGCCGCGCTGCAGGCCGTAGACGACCCACGCGCGGCCGTGGTCGTGCGGCGACCGGAAGAGTCCCGCGGTCTCGGTGTGGGCGAGTAAGACGAACCCGTGAACGGGGTCGCGGTGCAGCTCGCGGTTCGCGGGCGCCGTCCTGTGCAAGCCGGCGAGCCACGGCTCCTCAGGCGACGCCAGGGCGAGGGCCTCCATCTGCGCGCGGCAACCGGTCACGAGTTTGGTGGTGAGAGGCCCCCATAGGCCCTGCACACCGGCAATGAACGTCTTGAGAGTGTCTTTCATGGCTGCGCCTCCGTCTCTTGGAGGTGAAGCTAGTGGCCGCTCATGTCTGGCGGAACGCGCACTGTTTGCAGGTTATCATTGCGTCTGACGCTATATCTGAGCGAATCTCGCGAGGAGCCTATGCAGGGACCCGACCTCAATCTTCTCGTCACCCTGGACGTACTGCTTGCCGAGGGCAGCGTGGCGCGGGCTTCGCGCCGGTTGCGGCTGAGCCCGTCGGCCATGAGCCGCGCCTTGGCGCGGCTGCGCGAAGCCACGGGAGATCCCCTGCTCGTGCGCGCGGGACGTGGGCTCGTCCCCACGCCAAGGGCGGATGTCCTGCGCGGTCGCGTCCATGACCTGGTGCAGGAGGCCCAGAGCCTCCTGCGCCCGGTGGAGCGCGTCGATCCGGGGACGCTGGTCCGCGCCTTCACGCTACGTACGGCCGACGGCTTCGTGGAGCGCTTCGGGCCTGGCCTGATCGCCCGGGTCAGCGCTGAGGCGCCGGGGGTGCGGCTGAACTTCCTGCCAAAGCCGGACAAGGACAGCGGCCCGCTGCGGGAGGGTCGCGTCGACCTCGAAACTGCAGTGGTCGACCCCGCCATCGGCCCCGAGCTGCGGGTACAGGCTCTCTTCCGCGACCGGCTGGTCGTGGCCATGCGGCCCGAGCATCCGCTGGCCGCGCGCCCGGTCACACGCGAGGACTACCTCGCCGCGCGCCACGTGGCCGTTTCGAGGAGCGGCTTCGAGGAAGACGCCGTCGAACGGCCGTTCCTGCCGCCAGGGATGACCCGTAAGATCAGCGCTGTCGTGGGCGGATTCGCCACGGCGCTCTCGTTGGCGCGCACCGCCGACCTCATCGCGACCGTGCCGGAGCGCCACACCGCAACGCTCCGTCACGGCATGGTCACCTTCGCGGTGCCAGCGCCCACGGAGGATTTCACCGTCTCGATGCTTTGGCATCCGCGCCTGGATGGCGACGCCGCGCACCGCTGGCTGCGTGGCCTCGTGCGCGACGTGTGCGCCACGCAAGTCGCGCATGAGTAGGGGAATACCTGCCGGCGGGCACGACGCCGCCTGGCCGGGGTCACTCAGGCTAAGGACCCGTCTGCCCGTCTGCGCGATCGGCCAGCAGCGCGGCCACACCGCGCGCGATGACCGCCTGTTCGTCGGTGGGTATCACCAGCGCTTTCACCCGGCCGGGGAGGCTGATCTGGCGCGCGCCGCCGGTGTTGGCCTGCGCGTCCAGGTGAACCCCGAGCCACGCGCATTGCTCGACGATGCGCGCCCGGATCAAGTCGGCGTTCTCGCCGACGCCGGCGGTGAACACGAGGGTGTCCAGGCCCCCCAGGGCCGCGGATAGCGACCCGATCTCGCGGGCGATCCGATAGACGTACACCTCGAGCGCCTGGCGCGCGTGCGGCAGGTCGCTGGCCAGCAGGGTCAACATGTCGCCGCTCAGCCCCGAGAGGCCGAGCAGGCCGGACCGGTGATAGAGCAGGTCCGTCACGGCCTCGACGCTCATGCCCTTGGCGTGCAGCAGGTGCAGGACGACCCCGGGATCGAGGGAGCCGCTGCGGGTGCTCATCGGCGGCCCCTCCAGGGCCGAGAAGCCCATGGTGGTGGCGACGCTCTGGCCCCGGGCCAGGGCGCATAGCGAGACGCCGCTGCCAAGGTGCAGCACGATCGCGCGACCGCCGGCCTCAGGCCCTTCCTGCTTCCGCAAGGCGCCCGCAATGTAGTCGTAGGAAAGGCCGTGGAACCCGTAGGCCAGCACGCCCTCGTCGATCAGGTCGCGGGGGAGGGCGTAAAGGCGCGCGACCGCCGGCTGGCCCGCGTGAAAGGCAGTGTCGAACACGCCGACTTGAAGCGCATCCGGGAAGTGGCCGGTCGCCAGGGCGACGCCTCGGAGGTTGAACGGCTGGTGCAGGGGCGCCAGCGGGGCAAGCGCCTCGAGGCGGCCCATCACGGCCGCGCTCAACGCCGTCGGCTCGCGGAAGTCGAGCCCCCCGTGCACGATGCGGTGCCCGACGCCCACGAGCCCCTCGCGCCATCCCGCCCGGTCCAGCCACCCGAACGTGCGCTGCAGCACCGCATCCAGCGCGTCCGTCCCCGTCCAGGCTTCGTCCGCCACAACCTCCAGGCCCACCCGAGCCTGCAGGCGTGGATTGCCGTGGAGACCGGACACTTGTCCCGAGAGCCGAAGCGGAAGGTCGCCCGTGGCGTCGTAGACCGCGAACTTCAGGCTCGACGAGCCCGCGTTCAGGGTCAACAGCCGCGGCGCGGTCATCGGACGTACTTGCTCGGCATATGCTGGCTTACGAGGATGGCAAGCGCGCAGGACGCCAAGCGCGAGGCCTCGGGATCGGAGCGACTCGTCAGGATGATTGGAACCCGTGCGCCCATCACGATCCCCGCCGACTGCGCGTTGGAGAGATAGAACAGCTGCTTCGCCAGCATGTTGCCGGACTCGATGTCCGGCACGATCAGGATGTCCGCCTGGCCCGCGACCTCTGACCGAATGCCCTTGGCCTTCGCGGCCTCGGCCGAGATTGCGTTGTCGAACGCCAACGGCCCGTCCAGCTTCCCGCCGACGATCTGTCCGCGCTCGGCCATCTTGCAGAGGGCGGCGGCGTCGATGGTGGAGATCATCTTCGGATTGACCGTCTCCACCGCGGAGAGGATGGCGACCTTCGGCTCCAGGACGTCCATGGCGTGCGCGCAATCGATGGCGTTCTGGACGATGTCGCGCTTGGTGGCGAGGTCCGGCGCGATGTTCAGGGCCGCGTCGCTGACCAACAAGGGGCGCGGATAGCTCGGCACGTCCAGCACGAAGACGTGGCTCATGCGGCGGTCGGTGCGCAGACCGGAGTCGGCCGCCACCACGGCTTCCAGTAGCTCGTCCGTATGCAGCGCGCCCTTCATGAGGGCGGCGACCTCGCCGCTCGCGGCCAGCTCGCACGCCCGCGCTGCGGCCTCGTGGCTGTGCGCGACGTCGATCAGTCGGAATCCACCGAGGTCGATACCGGCCGCGTGCGCGGCCGCGTGCACCCGCGCCGACGGCCCGATCAGTATCGGCTCGATCAGCCCGCGCCGGGCGGCCGCCACCGCGCCGATCAGGGACAGAGCGTCCACAGGATGAACCACGGCCGTGAGCAAGGGGGGTTGAGCCTCGGCCATGCGCATAAGCCGCTGCAACTGCGTTCCAGCCGCCCCCGAGGTCGGCTCCGCGAGGTTCGAGGCTTCACCGGCCAAAGGACACTCCTATCCGCACGCCGCGATCTCCGGATCGCGCCTTGCGGAAGCCTAGCCCAGGGGGCGCATGGCGTCCCCGAAGTCCATGCGTTCCATCAAACCGTAGCGCGCCGCCACCTCCGATGCGGAAGACCTAGCGGAAGGGCAGGCCGTGCTTCAGGCCGAGTTTCTGGAACGCGATCGCTGCCGGGCAGAAGCCCGTGAACGCCGACTGGATGAGGTTGGCGCCGGCGAACGCACTGAGGAGCGCCCACCACGGGCTGACAGCGTAGGCCAGGATCAGGCCGGTTAGGATCACGATGCCCGCGAACAGCAGGACGGCGCGCTCGATGGTCATGGGGGCTCCGATCTCAGGTCTTCAGCTTGTGGGCGCCGAGGAGATCGAGCGCCATCTTCTCGAAGACGGGCTCGCCTTCGCCGCGGCGAACCTTGCCCAGGAAGTACTTTTCGAAGCCCACCTTGGCGAGGTGGACCCAGCGGCCCTCGGCCGACCAGTTCACGTTGCGCGGCGGGAGCTGCGGCTGCGCCATGAAGGCCACGCCGCCATCGCCGAAGTCGGCCAGGCAGATGGCGTTCCACGTGGCCTCGGCGGTCGCCGGTCGGCCGTCGAGGAGCGCTGCGAGGTTGCGGGCGATGGCCGTCACCATGCTCTCGATCATGAACCCGGTCTTCGGCACGCCCACCGGCACCGGCGTCTTGCCAATAGGCGGGATCGCCACCGTCACGCCGAGCGCCAGGATGTTCGGGAAAGCGGGGTTGCGTTGGTTGGCATCGATCAGGACGAAGCCTCGCGGGTTGGTCAGGCCTTCGATCCCGCGGATCGCCGGGACACCGCGGAAGGCGGGCAGCATCATGGACAAGGCGAACGGAAGTTCATGGTGAACCTTCACGGACCCGTCCTCGGCCACCTCCTCGACGTCGAGCACGCCGGCTTCGGCCTTCAAGACGCGGGCATTGGTGATCCACTTGATGTGGCGGTTGCGCAGCTCGCTTTCGAGCAGGCCCTTGGTGTCGCCGACGCCGTCCAGGCCCAGGTGGCCGATGTAGGGCTCGGAGGTCACGAAGGTCATCGGGACCTTGTCGCGCAACTTGCGGCGGCGCAGCTCGGTGTCGAGGATCATCGCGAACTCGTAGGCCGGGCCGAAGCAGGAGGCTCCCTGCACGGCGCCCACGACGATCGGGCCGGGGTTCTGGACGAAGGCCTCGAAGGCGGCCGCGGTCTTCTCGGCGTGATCCACGTGGCAGATCGACTGGGTGAAGCCGACTTGCGGCCCCAGCCCTGGAATCTCGTCGAACGCCAGCTCCGGTCCCGTGGCGATCACCAGGTAGTCGTAGGCGAGGTTCGCCCCGTCGTTCAGTTCGACGCGATTTTCGGTCGGGTGGACCCGTCGCGCGCCGACGCCGATGAAACCGATCCCCTTCTTCTTCATCACCGGCGGCAGCTCGATCTCGATGTCGCGCCGCGCGCGCCATCCCACCGCCACCCACGGGTTCGAGGGCACGAAGTGGAACGTGTCGCCCTGGCTGACGACTGTCACGTCCGCCTTTGAGCCGACCGCCGCCTTGATCTCGAAGGCCGCGATGGTCCCGCCAAGACCGGCTCCCAGAATGGCGATCAGGGGCTTTTTCATCCTGCCATCATGACCGTCCGCACGCCCCTGACATTGAGCGAGGTCAAGGCTGGCGGACGATGATCGCCGTATCCAGAGCCGCAACGACCTGAGGCACGCTGCCTCGGTCCTGACAGTGAGATTTCAGATGCCCGGTAGCGCGCTCCATGACTTCAGTCCCACCGAAGTCCGGGCGATGCTCGAGCGCGATGAGATCGTGCTGATCGACGTACGCGAGCCGGCCGAGTTCGCCGCCGAACGCATCCACGGTGCGCTGAACTTCCCGTTGTCCACCTTCGACGCCCGCGCCCTGCCCAGCGGTGGTCGCGAGCGCGTGGTGCTGCAGTGCGGCTCGGGCAAGCGCTCGGCCATGGCCGTCGAGCGCTGCCAGGCCGCGGGCCTCGACGTCGATGCGCACCTAGCCGGCGGGATCACGGCCTGGGTCCGGGCCGGCCTGCCGACGGTGCGGCTGGACAGCGACAGCGGCGCGATCCTCGACCCGCGCTGAGACCGTAAGGAGCCCGCCATGCGCCGAACCCTCAGCCTGCTGGTCGTCGCGGCCTTGTCCATGGCCGCTTGCGGGAAGGCCCCGCAGCGGGTCGACGCTCCGAGTGTGGAGACGAGTGGCGAGCGCCTGACACTCGCAAACCAGACCATCTCCGACTTGAAGCCGGTGGCCGCCACAGTGACCACCAGGGATATGGCCGAGGCCAGGGCGCGTATCGGCGGCACGCTGTCCAGGCTATCGGTCAAGGAGGGCGACCTGGTGCGCAAGGGCCAGGTCATCGGCATGGTCACCGACCAGCGCCTGGCCTTTGAGGCCCGCGCCTATGGCGCCCAGGTTGCTGCCGCCGCCGCCGAGGCCGAGCGCGCAGCCGCCGAGCTCAAGCGGGTCGAGGTGCTGCACGGGCAAGGGTTCTACGCCACCGCCCGCCTGGAACAGGCTCAGGCTGGCGCACGCGCCGCCCAGGGCCAGCTCGACGCCGTCCGCGCGCAACGCTCGGCCGCGGGCGAACTCGTGGACCAGGGCGCGGTGCTCGCCCCCGCGGACGGTCGCGTCCTGCGCGCCGAGACGCCGGCGGGATCGGTGGTCAGCCCCGGCCAGTCTGTCGCCACGATCACCGCTGGCGCTCCGCTGCTGCGGCTCGAGATTCCAGAGGCCCAGGCCCGCGCGCTGAAGGTCGGCGACACGGTGGCCGTCGTGGTCGCGGACCTGCCGGGGATCGCGCCGACGGGTGTCATCGACCAGATCTATCCCGCTGTCAGTGGTGGTCGGGTCGTCGCCGACGTGAGCGTCCCGCACCTCGATGCCAGCCTGGTCGGGCGACGGGTGCGGGTGCGCGTGAAGGTCGCCGAACGCGCGGCCGTGATCCTGCCGCGCCGCTTCGTCTCCACCCGCTACGGCGTCGACTTCCTGCGGGTCGCCGGCCGCGATGGACGGGCCGCCGACGTCGCGGTTCAGGTCACGCCGGGGCCCACCGCAGATCAGGTCGAGGTGCTGTCCGGCGTAGCTGCCGGCGAGGTGGTGATCGCCCCGCCGCGCGCGCTCGCGGAAGGCGGCCCCCGATGAGCCTGGGCCTCTCGGGCCGTCTGACGCGGGCGACTATCGCCTCGCCGCTGACGCCGCTCTTCCTGCTGGCCGCTATCGCCATGGGTCTGCTGGCCCTGATGTCGATCCCGCGCGAGGAGGAGCCACAGATCAGCGTGCCCATGGTCGACATCATGGTGCATGCGCCGGGCCTGCGCGCGCCGGACGCCGCTGAACTGGTGGCCAAGCCATTGGAGACGATCGTCAAGAGCGTCGACGCCGTCGACCACGTCTATACCCAGGTGGAAGACGACCGCGTCCTGGTCACCGCCCGATTCAAGGTGGGCCAGGACCCCGACGACGCGGCCGTGCGCATTCATGAGAAGGTGCGCGCCAACATCGACAAGATTCCGGTCGGTATTCCCGAGCCACAGATCGTCACCCGCGGCATCAACGACGTCCCGGCCATGGTGCTGACGCTGACACCTAGGCCCGGCCATGCCGAGCGCTGGACCGACCAGGCGCTCTACGACTTGGCCGGCAAACTGCGCACCGAGGTCGCCAAGGTCGACGACGTCGGCCTGACTTTCATCGTCGGCGGCCGGCCCGACGAGATCCGGGTCGAGCCGGATCCTGAACGGCTTTCCCTGCGCGGCGTGCCGCTGAACGCGGTGATCGAATCGGTCCGCCAGGCCAACCGCAGCTTCCCGGCCGGGGCGATCCGCGAGGGCGGTCAGGCGGTGGACGTCGCCGCCGGGCGCACGCTGGAGTCCGCCCGCGACGTCGGGCTGCTGACCGTTGCCTCGGTGAGTGGCGAGCCGGTCTATCTGCGCGACGTGGCCGCCGTGATCCAGGCCCCGCGCGAAGACCAGGCGCGGGTCTGGCGCTATGCCAGGGCTGACGGCGCCTGGAACCAGACCCCCGCCGTCAGCCTGGCGATCGCCAAGCGCGAGGGCGCCAACGCAGTCGTGGTGGCCGACCACATCCTGCAGCGGGTCGAGGCGCTGAAGGGCCCGCTGATCCCCGACAGCCTGGAGGTAGCCGTCACCCGCGACTACGGCGAGACCGCCAACGAGAAAGCCAACGAACTGCTCTTCCATCTCGGACTGGCGACGGTGTCGATCGTCATCCTGATTGCTTTCGCCATCGGCTGGCGCGAGGCGGCGGTGACCGCCTTCGTCATCCCCACGACCATCCTGCTGACCCTCTTCGCGTCGAACCTCATGGGCTACACGATCAACCGGGTCAGCCTCTTCGCCCTGATCTTCTCGATCGGCATCCTGGTCGACGACGCCATCGTGGTGGTCGAGAACATCGCCCGCCTCTGGGGCATGAACAACGGCCGATCGCGCCGTCAGGCGGCGGTCGAGGCGGTCGCAGAGGTGGGCAATCCCACCATCGTCGCCACGCTCACGGTGGTGGCGGCGCTGCTCCCCATGCTGTTCGTCTCCGGGCTGATGGGCCCTTACATGGCGCCGATCCCGGTCAACGCCTCGGCGGCCATGGTCTTCTCGTTCTTCGTGGCGATGGTGATCGCGCCCTGGCTG
>NZ_CADEGK010000065.1 GCF_902826855.1 uncultured Phenylobacterium sp.
TCGGCGAAACGGCGGCCGAACCGCTGGCGTTACCCGCCGCGCCCTCTGCCGTTCGCTTCGATACTCCGGCGCCGGCCGCGGCACCCCGTCTGATCAAGGCGGGGTTCATCGACAACCCATCCAAGGAGCCGCCCTACCTCCAGCAGGACGTCAAGCGGGCGCCCGAACAGATCTCCAAGGTCCCGGAGCAGAACCAGGTCGTCGCGCCGGCGCCAAAGCCGCGCCCAGGGCCTCGGCCCACGCCACGCCCCCGGACCCCGTCGGCCCCCGATCCGGCGCCGCCGACCGCCGAGACGCCCATCCCGAAGGACACGCCCAGTGCGGCCTATACTTACCGCACCCTCCCGCCGGCGGAGTTGGCGGCGCTGGGGCGGACACTGGCCCCGGGCGCAGCCGCGGGGGATGCTGACGGACGCGGCGCGGCGGCCGCCTGCTCATGGGACGGCGCGGTCTGCATCGCCACCGACGGGATGCGCCTGGGCGCACTCACCACCGACGGCGGACGGCGGTTCTTCCCCGCCAACGCTTTGCGGACGAGCCCGGCTCCGACCGTGGAGAAGATCGCCCCGCGCCGCTATGTGGTCCACGGCCTCCTTGCGCGCGGCGGCCCCGAAGCGTCGATCCTGCTCAGGATTCCACAGGTCGAGGTCGTTCTGAATCCAGCGCCCGGCTCCGCGCTGGGTGGCCAGTTCCAGCGGGTGGGCGGCGATCTCTATCACTCCGGCGCGGACAACCCGTTGCTGGCCCTCTTTTGGTCGAACCCGGCGCTGCGGCGGCAGGTGACCGGCGGCGGCTGTCATGCCTTCCCGGCCGCACCGGGCCAGCCGCTCAGCTCCGGGGATTCGCTTTGCGCCGGCCTGCTCACCGGCGGACGGATGCTGCTGCACCGGCAAGGCGCCGCGGCGCCGGTCGATGGCGAGGCGTGGTCGGTGACGTTGAAGACCGCCGCCGACCTGACCTCGGTCGTCTTCCTCGACGCCGAGCACGGCTATGTTTCCACGGACTGGGTCGGTGAGACCCCACCGCAGCTCTTCGAGACCCGCGATCAGGGACGCTCGTGGAGCCACCTGAAGTACGACGCCCTGCCCGCACCGTGGACCTATCTCACAGGTTCGGTGTTCCTGTTCGCCTTCGTGGGCGCGGCCGGGGGGATGCTGCGGCGGCGCGAGGCGGTGGCGGAGGGAATTGAGGCGGCGGGGGTGTCGGACCTGCCGATCGGGTGGGCCGATCCTGATCCGCTGAAGCTGAAGCCGGTCGCCATGGCCCTGTCGAGGTTCGTGCGCAACAGCCAGACCAAGCCGCCCCTGACCATCGCCATCTCCGGGGTGTGGGGATCGGGCAAGAGCTCGCTGATGAACCTGGTCTACGAAGACCTGCAGGGCCGGCGCGTGCGGCCGGTTTGGTTCAACGCCTGGCACCACCAGAAGGAGGATCATCTTCTGGCGGCGCTGCTGGAGAACGTGCGCAACCAGGCGACGCCGCCGCTGTGGACGGCCTCGGGACTGAACTTCCGCCTGCGGCTGATGCGGCACCGAGGTCGCGAGGTGGCCAATGCGGTCGTGCTGGCGCTGTTGATCGTGGGCGTGGCGGCCCTGCTGGTGATGCTGGGACTGGACAAGCTGGTGGCCGACGCACCGGCCGGTGAGGCCGCCGACGCCGCCGGGATCATGAAGCTGTTGGTGCCGACCCTAGGCCTGCCCACCGGGATCCTGGCCGTCCTGGGGATCGCCGGCTTCCTGGCCAAGCGCATGGGGCTGGCGCCGGCCGCCCTCCTGGCCAGCCTGAAGGGGAACGCCTCGCTCGGCGAACTGTCCGGTCAGCTCAGCTTCCGCCACCGCTTCGCCCGCGAGTTCGAAGACGCCACCCAGGCGCTTCGCGTCGGGGCGGACGCTGGCCTGGTGATCTTCATCGACGATCTGGACCGCTGCGCACCGCCCAACCTGATGGAGATCCTGGAGGCGGTGAACTTCCTGGCCAGCGGTCGCGCGCCGGTGTTCATCTTCCTGGGGATGGACGAGGATCGGGTGGTCAAGGCGGTGGCCACCCAGCCGCCCATCCGTGACGGAAGTCGCGGCGACTGGGGCGACTCCGACCGCATCGCCGCCGAGGAGCAGGCGCGGCTTTACCTGCACAAGCTGATCAACGTGACGGTGCCCGTGCCCGAGGCGACCCTGGAGGGAACACTCGGCCTGGTGGACGGTCAGCCGCCGCCGCCGCAGCCGGTCTGGGGCCCCCGTCTGCTGCGTTGGGCGCGCGCAGCGCCCGATGTGGTTACACCGCTGGCGGTGGCGGCGTTGCTGCTCATCTGGGTGGGGGCGGAAGTCGCCGACGCCAGCGCCCGGCAGATGGCCAAGGCAAGCTCGGAGGCAGCCGCGGCCACCGCTCCCACATCGACGGCGCCAGTCACTCCCGCGGCCAACAGCGCCGCCGCCGGTCCCGTCGTGGCCGATGGTGCAACGCCCGCTCAGGAGGCCACCGGCGAGACGTCGCCGCAGTCGGCCGCGCCCCAGGGCCCGGCGCCCACGCCGGGATGGGTCTGGGCCGTGCTGGCGCTCGGGCCGCTGGTCGTCGGGCTGATCATAGCCGCCCTGTTGCTGGCGCGCCGGGCGGTGGTCGTCGCGTTCGACCAGGAGGAGGACTCCGAGCGGTTTCGCGAGGCGCTGCAGATATGGCACCCGCTGGTGTTCCTGTCCGACAGGACGCCGCGGGGCGTGAAGCGCCACCAGAACCGGCTGCGTCTGAAGGCGATGCGCCTCCGGCCGGTGGAGCCGCCGGACGCGGGAATGGGCCGGCTGTTGGGACCGGCGGGCGAGGCGCCAGCGGAAAAGGTCGTCCCCGACGAGATGCTGGTGGCCCTGGAGGCCCTGCGGCAGGCCGAGCCCGGGTGGCTGGAAGACGCCCTGGCCGGGCGCGCGCCAGGCGAGCATTCCGAAGAGCCCCGGAAGACCCAGGTCGCGAAGACCGCGCTGGCGCAGTTCCGTGAGCGGTTTCCGGACGCCTGGCCGCCCACCCAGGACCAGCTGGAAGCCTTCCGCACGCTCGATCACGCCTTCGGCCGCGAGGCCTGAAAAGACAGCCTGTTGGAGGGGCGTTAACCGATTCGGGCGGATGAACGACGGCCGAACCTCGGAGCGTCCAGTGAAGACCTGCCTCGTCGTCGACGACAGCCGCGTGATCCGCAAGGTCTCCCGCCGGATCCTGGAAGACCTGGGGTTCGAGGTGGCCGAGGCTGGTGACGGAGTCGAGGCGTTGGCGTGGTGCAGCGCGGTGATGCCCGACGTCATCCTGCTGGACTGGCGGATGCCGGCGATGGACGGGATGGCGTTCCTTCGCCGCTTGCGCACCGAGCGGGGCGGCGAGACGCCCAAGGTGATCTTCTGCACCATCGAGAATGAGATCGAGCGCATCCGCGAGGCGCTCGACGCCGGGGCGGACGAATACATCATGAAGCCGTTCGATGGCGGCATCGTCGCCGCCAAGCTCGCCTATCTCGGTATGGCCGCATGATTCCGCCGGCGGACCTGGCTTTCGTCTGCGCGCTCTGCCTGGCGCGAGCGGGTCTGCAGATCGACATCGACAAGAGCTACCTGATCGAGAGCCGGCTGTGGCCGGCGGCGCGGCGCGAGGGTTTCGACTCCCCCGAGAGCTTCATCGAGGCCGTGCGGGCGCGCGGCGACATGCGGATGGGCTGGGGATTGGTCGAGGCCATGTCCTTGCCCGAGTCGGAGTTCTTCCGCGACCGGGAGGTGCTCCTGACCCTGATCGAGGAGGTCCTGCCGCGGCTGGCGCGGGCGCGCGGCAACGAGCCGGTCCGGGTCTGGAGCGCAGCCTGCGGGACCGGCCAGGAGGTCTATTCGCTGGCCATGCTGCTGGCCGAAGCGCCGAACCTATCGGGCCGGGTGGCGCTGTTCGGCTCGGACCTCTCCGAACGCTGCCTGGAGAAGGCGCAGGCGGGGATCTACTCGCAGTTCGAGGTCCAACGGGGCCTGCCGGCGCGCCTGCTGGTCCGGCATTTCGAGACGTTCGGTGAGGGCTTTGTCCTGTCCCCGCGCATCCGACAGTTGGTGCGTTGGCGGCGCGTCAACCTGATGGACGACCTGGGCCGCGACGGCCGCTTCGACCTGGTGCTGTGCCGGGGCGCCCTCGGGCAGCTGGCGCCGGAGGCGAGAGGGCGCGTGCTGAACAGCCTGTCCGGCGCGCTGGCCCCCGGTGGGCGGCTGGTGCTGGGTCTGAAGGACGACCCTGGCGACGCCTTCACGCGCGTCGGCCCGGGCATCTTCGCGGATCACCATGACGCTGTCCGCTCAGCCGCGTAGACGAAACCCGCGTTCGGACGCCGCGCGGGGTCTCTCTGCAAGGGAGTAGCAGGGACCTGCGGTCCTCAACGGCGCGTTCGCGGACATGCGGTCGATGGCGGTCGGACCAACCCGGCGCCGGCGCAACGTCGGGCGGCCAGAATCAAGAACCCCGCGACTTGCGTCGCGGGGTCCCGATGGTTCCAGCCTTGCAGCAGGCGTGACGCCTACGGCTTGGCGTCTTCGGCCGTGTCGGTGACCGCGCCGCCAACGGACTCGACGTCCTTGCCGGCGCCGGAGACGGTGTTGCACGCCGAGACGGCGAGGCTGACGGCCACGACGGCCAGGACAATTATATTGCGCATGGATTAGCTCCGAGAAGGGCCCCGGTGAGTCGGGAATGAAACTTCGCCCTGTGGCAACGCTCTAGGCTGCGGCCTGGTTCCCGGGCTGGACGGCCTCGGCGGCGGGGGTCGGGAAGATCAGCTGCGCGGTGATCCCACCCTTGGCGTTGCGGGTGAGTTGGGCGCGGCCGCGGAGCTGGCGGGCGAAGGCCGTCATCAGGGTGCGGCCGACGCCGGAGGCGGTGAGGGCGTCGTCGCCGGCCTTGCCGTCATCGGAGATCTCCAGCTCGGCTTCCTCGCCGCGGACGGTGAAGTTAAGGCTCAGCACGCCGCCGCGGCCGGCGAAGGCGTGCTTCTGGGCATTGGTGATCGCCTCCACCGCGAACAGCGCCAGGGGCGCGAGGCGGTCAGGGTCGATCACGAGGGGATCGACCTTCAGCTCGGTTCGCACAGCCAGGCCCTGGTGCAGCTCGCCCGAGACGAGCTGGGCGGTGAGCTCCTCGAGGAACGGGCGCAGGTCCACCCGCTTCAGGTCGGGGCCCTGGTAGAGGGCGCGGTAGATGAGGGCCAGCGCGGTGATCCGCTGGCGCGTGTCGCTCATGGCCGAACGGGCGGCGGGATCGCTGAGCGCGCGCTGCTGCATGTTGAGCAGGCTGGAGATGACCTGCAGGTTGTTCTTCACCCGGTGGTGGATCTCACGCATCAGCGCGTCCTTCTGCGCCAGGGAGTCGCGCAGGGAAGCGTCGCGACCGACGATGGCGTCGGCCATGTCCTCCAGGGTCTCGGCCAGCTCGCGGATCTCGGGCGGCATCTGTTCGGCCTGGACCGGACGCACGCTCAGCCGGCCGCGGGCATAAAGCGATGCGATGCGCTGCAGATAGGCGATCCAGCGCACCACCACCCGGTCGGTGACCACCGTCACGGCGGCCAGCGCCAGCAGGAAGGTGAGCAGCGGGAAGACCACCCCGGTGAGCGGGTTCAGCCGCGCCCATGACAGGAGCCCAGGCGACTGGGCGGAGAGCACCACATAGACCTCGTCGCCCACCACCGGCGCGGCGGAATAGACCCGGCGGCGCCCCAGGGCGTCCTTGCCGTACCAGACCAGGGACCCCGCGGCCTCGACCTTGGCCCGCCAGTCGGCCGGCAGGCGGGGGAAGGCGTTGGTGTCGGTGCTGGTGATGTAGCTGCCCGTCTTCTCCACCAGGCCCACCTCGGCGCCCTTGGGCAGGCCCGGGTCGTTGACCCGCGGCTGCAGGCTTGGCAGCGAGATCACCGCGGCGAAGGCGCCGTCGAAGGCGCCAGTGTCATCCACCGCGCGGATCGCAGTCATCACCGCCGGCTCGTCAGCGTAGGCGAGGCCCGGGTCGCGAGTGATGGCGATGTCGCGACCGCCTGCCAGCTGGCTGAACCACGGGCGGCTGGCGCGCTGGGCGTCGGCGGGGACGTCGCCGGCGGCGCAGACCAAACGACCCTGCCGGTCGAAGCGGATGAGGTTCAGGTAGCCTGGCACCCGTGTGGCCACCTGCGCCAGGCGCTGGGCGCACTGGAAGCCGATGGCGCCCGGGGCCAGGGTCTCCAGGAGGACGTTGGCGCCCTCCATGCGGGCCTGCGCCGTGGCGGCGCTGCGCTCGGCGGCGAACCCGAGGGTCTGGCGCAGCTCGCGGCCTTCCCGCTGGAACGCGATCGCCGACTGCAAGCCACCCAATATGAGCACGGGCAGCAGCGCCGCCGCCAGCGCCGCGGTCAAGCGGACGCGGATCGTACTCAGAGAAGCCCGGGGTGAGCGCGCCATCCTAACCCGTCCTTACCGGACGGTGCTTAGACGCTCCGCATCGGCCAGGATAGAACGCATGGCGTCCCCGGCTGATCCGCCATCCCGATCATAGGCGCCGTTCTCGAGGATGGCGTGCAGAGCGCGCCTCGCCCGGCTGACCCGGCTCTTCACCGTGCCGACGGCGCATTCGCAGATCTCGGCAGCCTCCTCGTAGGCAAAGCCGCCGGCTCCCACCAGGATCAGCGCCTCGCGCTGTTCCGGCGGCAGCATGGCCAGGCCCTGGCGCAACTCGTCGAGGGCGACGGGCGCCTCCGGATCGTCGACCGCCACCAGCGTGCGCTCGGCGGCCTCCTGGTCGAGCTGGCTCTGACGCCACGACCGGCGCTTCTCCGAATAGAACTGGTTACGCAGGATCATGAAGGTCCAGGCCTTCATGTTGGTGCCCATCTGGAAGCTGGCGCGCGCGTCCCACGCCTTCATCATGGCGTCCTGCGCCAGGTCGTCGGCCGCGGTCGGATCACCGCAAAGCGTGCGTGCGAAGGCGCGCAGGTGCGGGATGAGCTGCACCAACTCGGTCTTGAAGGCGGCGTCTGCCGCCGGGGTGCGCTCGGCGTGCGAGCGGCCAGGCCTGGGGGTGGGAGCCTCCGGGCTCATTGGCCGCCCTCTTTCCGGGCGTCGGCTTTGCGCAGGATTTCCAGGAACTCGTCGGGCACGTCCTCGTTGACCACGTCGTCGAACATCTGACGCAGGCGCACGCCAATCGCCTGCTGGCGCAGGCGGGCTTCGTCTAGGGCTGCGGTCGCCTTGCGGCGATCCGGTGACTGACGCTGTTCGATCATATCGTCGGCGCCCCGCTCGCGCGAAGGCCGCCCCCTCTTTTGGTCCTTGTGGTCGCTCAACGCGCACGCCCTTGTTCGGGTTCCGACACCAGCCCGAGCAAGATGCGGAAAACGGGTGGTAAAGGGAACCGGTTCCCACCGGTGACGTTTTTAGCCCATGATGGGGCCTGTCGGGGGCATGCTTCCCCTGCGACGGGCTGCCGGGTACGAACTGCAACGGGAGGGGTCACCCTTGAGTCTTCTAGCCCGACTGGCGCCGCATCTTCCTTACGTGCGCCGTTACGCCCGCGCTCTGACGGGTGATCAGACCACCGGGGATCACTACGTGCGCGTCGCGCTGGAGGCCTTGGCCGCCGGTGAACGCTCGCTCGAAGAGTCGATGACGCCGCGGGTGGCGCTCTACCACGTGTTCCATGCGATCTGGTGCAGCTCGGGCGCGCAGCTCGAAACGCCGGTGGACGACGACGGCTACGACGACACCACGCGACGGCTGATGCGGATCGCGCCGCGCTCCCGTCAGGCGTTCCTCCTGACCGCGCTGGAAGGTTTCACGCCGAGCGAGGCCGCCCAGATCCTCGACGCCGACTTCCCCGAGGTCGAGAGCCTGATCGCCGAGGCCCAGGCCGAGATCGACGCCGAACTGGCCACCGATGTGCTCATCATCGAAGATGAGCCGGTGATCGCCGCCGATATCGAGGCGCTGGTGACCGAGCTCGGCCACACCGTGGTGGACATCGCCGCCACGCGCACCGAGGCGGTCGACGCGGTGGCCCGCAAGACGCCCGGTCTCGTGCTGGCGGACATCCAGCTGGCGGACGGGTCGTCGGGTATCGACGCAGTGAAGGACATCCTGGCGCGCTACGACGTTCCGGTGATCTTCATCACCGCCTTCCCCGAGCGCCTGCTGACCGGCGAACGCCCGGAGCCCACCTTCCTGATCACCAAGCCGTTCCAGCCCGAGACGGTGAAAGCCGCGATCGGCCAAGCCCTGTTCTTCCATCCGCGGAAGACGGCCAAGCAGGCCGCCTGACCTAGAGGCTGCGCTCCGGAACGAAGAAGGGCGCCGCTCGGGAGAGCGGCGCCCTTCTTGATTCCGTTGGCCCCGCTCTACGGCGTCTGCGGGGCGGGCGTCGCCGGGCCGGGGGACGTGGGGCTGGGCGCCGGGGCCACAGCCGGGGCGGCGGGTGTGTCGTAGGCTGGACCGATGCCCTGCTGTGCGGCGACAGACCCGGGGGCGGGGTCCGCCTCTCCGCGCCAAGTGTAGGCCAGCAACATGCCGAGGCCGGCCAGCACGGTGCCGAAGACCAGCACCC
The DNA here is from genome assembly GCF_902826855.1 of uncultured Phenylobacterium sp. Classification (GTDB taxonomy): domain Bacteria; phylum Pseudomonadota; class Alphaproteobacteria; order Caulobacterales; family Caulobacteraceae; genus Phenylobacterium. The sequence continues at coordinate 8,566 of NZ_CADEGK010000065.1, forward strand.
AGAAGACCTGGCGGCCCCAGCGGCCCTGGCGGGCGCGGGTGGTGTTGAGGACGGGGTGGCCGGACTCGCGCGGCGAGTAGGTCATGAGATTGGGCTCCTAGGAGGGGAAATAGCTGAAAGGACCGGCGCGGGCCGGAGGCTCGATGGGACCGGGCGGGACGGTGAGCACGCCCAGCAATCCACTGACCATCGCCAGGCCGATGACGGCGCCGAGCGCGACCAGTCGACGGCGCATCGCAAGCTGCTGCGCGCTGGGGCTGCGAGCCAGCTTCAATCCGGTCTGAGCTGCGAAAGAACTCTTCATGGAAGACGACCTGTCCCTGGACTGAGCCGTAACGCATGTGGCTAACGCGACGTTCCCGCCGCCGGCGGTAACGCTTGGCAACATGCCGGATTCACTTGCGTTTTGGCCGCGCGCGCAGCAGGGTGAGCGCGAAGTGAGCTCGCGGCGCTGAGGCGGCGTGCGATGGGCCGCGCAAATTTCTCAAAAAAGTTGAAGCGTCCCGGAACGCATCGTGCTCACGCGGGTTCTATGTCTGCGGAGGCGGCGACGCCCCCCCCGACTTGAGGCTGGCGAGCACGCCAGTCTGCCGTCTCCGCACCCCTTTTCTCGATGATGCACACCTGGGCGGGTCCACTGGACCCGCCCTTCCTTTTGGGGGCCGCTCTGCCTCCCAGCGAACGGAGTGGGCGGGGTCAGGTCTTCGGCTTGCTCAGCTTGAGCACCAGGTCGGTCCGGCGGCGCAGGGGCCGGTTCTGGCCCTCGGTGTTCACCGCGCCCGCCTGGCCGACGGCGGTCAGATCGAACTCCGCCGGCGGCAGCTTGGCCCGCAGCAGGGCGTCCGCCACCGAAGCGGCCCGGGCCCTGGACAGTTCGAGGTTCGCGGCGGGGTCGCCGCTGGCGTCTGCGAGGCCCGTGACCTGGACCTTGTCGACCGTGCAGCCCCTGGCGTCGGCGGCCGCCATGGCGATGACACGGCGGCCCTCGCGGGTGAGCTGGGCCCGGTTGGTGTCGAAGTAGACAGGCACGGTGACGTCCTCGCATACCGGCGCCGGGCGCTCCATGCGGGCGCGCATTCCAGTGCTGGAGCAGCCGGCTAGCCCCACGGTCAGAACCAGGCCTGTCATTGTGGCGGTCTTCATCGTCGGCCCCTCCTGGAGACGAGCGAAAAGGGCGGCCGGAGTGCGTCCGGCCGCCCCTTCCGGTTTCGGCGTCAAGTCACGTTTCAGCGCGGCGTGCCGTTCTCCCAGTAGTATCGGCCGGTCCCGCTGTCGTAGTAGTAGTAGCGGCCGGCGCGCTCGTCATAGTACTGGCGGCGGTTGGGGGAGGACGCCCCGCAGCCTCCGTCTTCACGGCAGCCCTTCACGGCGCCGACGGTGCCGCCGACTGCCGCACCGACGGCCGCGCCCGTCCCGACGCCGACGTCGCCGGAGACCGCGCCGATCGCAGCGCCGGCCAGACCGCCGAGAACCGCCCCGCCTGCGGCGTTGCGTTCGACATTGCCCGAACTGGTGCAGCCCGCGGCCAGGATGCCGGCGCCGATCATGGCGATAATTGGCTTTATCATCACTCGTGGCTCTCCTTGGTGGGGTGTCCCCCCGAGCTGTGAAGGCCCGCGGAGAAACTCTTGAGCGCATCCTCTCCGCCGAACCGGGGTTCACTCCGGCGGGATGCGCTCGGGCGGCAGAACGCTTTGTCCAAGGCCCAGTTCCGGCCGGAACCAACGCGAGAGCCTGCCGTTGCACTGGCGCACCCAGAATCGGAGACTTCGCCGTGACCTCTACCAGTGAACGGGAGACAACCGCCCGCCGGGAGGAAGCTGCGGATTTACGCGAGGCCTACGAGCGCGGCCGTCAGGACGCCAAGCAGGCGCGCCGCCGCCACCCGGTGGCTATGACCTTCACGATCATCGCCGCGGTCGTCGGGGTGACCGTCCTCGTGCTCGCCGCCGTGAATGGCTCGTTCAGCGGGGCCGGGACCGTGGTAGACCGCAATCTAGCCACGGCTGCCGTGCAGGCCGAACCCGTGGTCCGCGACGCGGCCAGCCAGGCCAGCCAAGCGGTTCGTGACGTGGCGGCGGGCGATGCTTCGTCCACCAGCAATGGGACCGACGCGGCTGCCCCCTCGAAGTAAGACCGCCGGGACCCGTCCGCGCCTCGCCAGGATCGAGGTCGTCGCCAACGTCGCCGCGGGCGGCGTTGGCCCCGATGCGCCTGACGAGTTGGCGAAGATTTTCGCGGAGTATGGAATCAAGGCGCGCATCAGCACGCCGCAGGTGAAGGAGTTGGCCAAATGCCTTGCCGGCTGCGTGGCGTCCGACCCTGACCTGCTTGTGGTCCTGGCCGGCGACGGCACCGCGCGGGCGGCGGCGGAGCTGTGCGGGCCCAAGGGGCCGATGATCGCCCCGCTGCCGGGCGGAACCATGAACATGCTGCCCCACGCGGTATATGGCGCGCGGCCGTGGCCCGAGGCCTTGCGGCTGGCGCTGGACGAGGGCGAGGAGCGGCTGGTCGGCGGCGGTTGCGTGGAAGGCCACCGCTTCCTCTGCGGCGCGGTGCTCGGGTCCCCGGCCCTCTGGGCCCCGGCGCGCGAGGCGGTGCGGGACGGTGAGTTGCGGCTGGCATGGCGGCGGGGGAAGCGGGCGCTCGACCGCACGTTTACCGGACGCCTGCGCTACTCGATCAATGGCGGCCCGCGGGCCAAGGCCGAAGCGCTGGTGCTGATGTGCCCGGTGGCATCGGCGGCGCTAGACGAAGAGGCTCAGGTCCTGGAAGCGGCCGCGCTGGACGTCCACGGCGCCGGCGAGGTGCTGCGTCTGGGGCTGAACGCGCTGGTGCGCAACTGGCGCGACGACCCCGCCGTCGAAACCCAAACGTGCCGCACCGCCAAGGTGTGGTCGGCCCGTTCGATCCCGGCCCTGCTCGACGGTGAGACCGTGCGCCTGAAGGCGGCCACCGAGATCCGCTACGAGCCGGCAGTCTGCCGCCTGCTGGCCCCGCCGAAGGACGAGACGTGAGCTTCAAGCTGGCGCACCTGTCGGACATCCACTTCGGTGGCGAGAACGTGGGCGCCGTGGCCGCAGCGGGAGACTACATCCGCGCTGGCGGCTTCGACTTGACCGTGGTTTCCGGCGACTTGACCAAGTACGCCGAGGCGCCCGAGTTCGAACTGGCCAAGGCCTGGCTGGACCGGCTGCCCAGCCCAGTGTTCGTCACCCCAGGCAACCACGATGCCCCGTACCTCGCCTGGGCGGAGCGGATCTTCGACCCGTTCCGCCGCTACGAGCGCTATATCGGTCCGGCGGCATTCCAGTGCTGGGTGGGGGCGGGCGGCGCGGTGCGCGGCATCAACACCGCGCGCGGAGCCCAGCCGCGGCTGAACTGGTCAAAAGGGCAGATATCCAAGGCCCGGGCGCGGGCGGCGGCCGACTGGCTGGCTCAGCAGCAGGGCGTGCGGATCGTAGTGGTGCACCATCCGCTGATCGAGATGATCGGCGGGCCCATGACGGCGCGGGTCTGGGGCGGTCCGCGCGCGGCTTCGGAGTTTGCGGCGGCGAAGGTGGATCTGGTGCTGTCGGGCCACATCCACGCGCCGTTCACCTGGGCATACCCGGATGGCGACGGGCTTACCTGGGCAGTGGGGGCCGGCACGCTGTCGGTCCGGGAGCGCGGCGTGCCGCCGGGCTTCAACGTGGTCGAGGTCGAGGACGGCTTCTTCCGCGTGACCGCCCTCGCCTGGACGGGCTCGCACTTCGAGCCCTATCGCACCTGGGCGCTCAATCGGCGACCAGGCGCCAGTGCGTCCTAGAGCGGTCCAGGTCCGACGCCCCGACCGCGCACGAGGTGCATGACCAGCGAGACGACGAACAGGATCAGGAACACCCAGAACAGGATCTTGGCGATACCCATCGCGGCGCCGGCTACCGAGGTGAAACCGAGCACGCCGGCGATCAGAGCGACCACCAGAAAGGTCAAGGCCCAACCGAGCATGTCACAATCTCCGAAGGCAGGCCGGGATGGACCTGCTCAAGAGCAACGCTCTGGGGAGTGCGGTGTTCCGGCCCTACTTGCGGGTCTTGCTGGCGCTGCCGGCCATGAAGGCGCTTACGACGGCCGTAATCACGGCAGGGTTGCGCACCAGCACGGTCACAGCGGCGGCCGCAGCCCCCAGGGCTACCAGCGGGCGTTCCTTGGCGAGCACCATCAGCCGATCGGCGACGGAGGTTTCCTCGGCCTTTGGACCGCGGGGCGTGACCTTTCCGGTGGCCAATACGGCCACGATCAGCGCCACGACGGCGAACACCGCGGCGACCACCGCGGCGGAAGCCGCCTCGGTGAGGTATTCCCTGGCGAAGGCATAGACCGCGAAGGCTGCAGCCACGATCACCACGGCCGCAGCCGCCGCGACGGCGGCCAGCGCGGCGGCCAGGTTGAGGATCCGCTTCAGGCTCAACGCCGCGCGAGGAGCATGCCGATCAGCACGCCGATCCCGAGCGCCGCGCCGGTGGAGGCGAGCGGCCGGGCGCGGATCTGCTCGCTGGCGACGCGTGTCGCCTCGTCCAGTTGCTCGGAGGCCACGTCGGCATAGACGCGGCTCTGAGCGCGGACCTGTTCGATGCCCTGCTGGACGGCGGCCTCGATGCGCTTGGCCGCATCGGCGATCGCCTTCTGGGCGTCGGCGCTGATCTTGGCGGCAGTGTCGTTGGCCACGTCGGCCACGTCTTCAGTCGTCAGTGATCCGGCCTTGGCAGGCATGTGCAATTCTCCGAACGGAATAGCTCCCCCCGCGGGAAGCTTCGCGACAACGCACTGCAACATAGGTCGTTCCAGGCGGGGCCGCAAAGAGGTCGCGTTGCGGCCACGAAAAGAAATGCGCGCTTAGCCAGTCGCCTTGCGGCCAGGTCTTTCCTATGTTCGCCCCCCTATGAGCGACGCAGTGGATCAGGGCGCGGGCCAGAAGAGGCTGGAACTGGCGCTCCAGGCCGCCGGCCTGGGAGAGTTCCAGTGGGACCTCGGCGCCAACACCCTGCTCATCAGCGATCGAATGGCGAGCATCACCGGATTTCCGGCGGGTGAGATGACCGTACAGGTCGGCGAACTGATGGAGGTCCACGCCCACCCCGACGACATCGACGCTCTGCGGGTCTACCGGACGGCTGCTCTGAAGTCGGGAGAGGCGTTCGACACGCGGTTCCGGATCATCCGGCCCACTGACCAGGCAATCATCTGGTTGCGCATGGCGGGGGTGATCGGCCGCGACGCCAAGGGCGAGCCCGAGCGGCTCACCGGCATCGTCGAGGATGTCAGCCGCCACCACCTGGAGGAGGACACGCGCCACCAGCTGATGTCGGAACTCGACCACCGGGTGAAGAACGTGCTGGCCGCCGTCCAGGCGCTGGCCCAGCAGACCGCCAAGCGGACCACCTCGCTGGATTCCTTCCTGCAGACCTTCAGCGGGCGGCTGAAGGCGATGGCCAGCGCGAACGAGCTGTTGACCGCCGCCCGCTGGCGCGGCGCCGCCATCGACCACCTGGCCGCCGCCGAACTGGGCGCCATCGCGCCCGGCCAGACCAGCTGGGAGGGACCCGAGCTGTTCCTGACCCCGCGGGCCGCCAACGCCCTGTCGCTGGCGCTGCACGAGCTCGCGACCAACGCCGTGAAGTTCGGCGCGCTTTCGGTGGACTCCGGGCACGTGAAGCTCACCTGGACGGCCCTGCCGACCGGCGGGTTCGAGGCCGTGTGGAACGAGAGCGGCGGGCCCACAGTCTCGGCGCCGGCGCGGACAGGGTTCGGCACGACGTTGCTGGGCCAGGTGACGGGGCGCGAGCTGAACGGCGACGTCAAGGTGGAGTATAGGCCCGCCGGCGTGCGGGCGAAGTTCACGGCGGGGCCGCAGGCGGTCGCCGAGCGGCCGGACGTCGTCCCCGAGGCCCCGGTCGCTCGCCTGACGGAAACGGTGGCCACTTCGCGCGGACCGGCCAGCCTGAAAGGCGCGCGGGTGCTGATCGTCGAGGACGCTGTCCTGCTGGCGCTCGAGCTGGAGACCGGGCTCTCCGACGCGGGCGCGACGGTGGTCGGCCCGGCCTATGAGCTGGAGGAGGCGTTGGCGCTGCTGGACCAGCCGATCGACGCGGCGGTGCTGGACGCTAACCTCAATGGCCGCTCGGTGACGCCGGTCGCCGAGCTCCTCCAGCAGCGCGGCATCCCCTTCGTCTTCGCCACCGGCTATGGCGAGTCCGCGGGCGCGCCGGGCGGGTTCGACGCCCCGGTGATCCGCAAGCCGTACGACGTCACGCAGGTCGCCGCCGCGGTCGCTGAGTTGCTGGCGGGTCGCTAACCATCCTCAGCGTCCGAACGCCGCGCGGCGAGATCGCGCTGAGACAAGGCGCCACCTCGGAACGTGCGGATTCCTCCGTTATCTCAGCGCGCTAAGAGGGCTCGCGGTCATTCGCGGGGGCCAGACCGGTGGCCAAGGGATCTCGCCCGGTATCCGGCGACCCGGACTTCTGAGCTCGGCCCGCGGCACAGGTCGCGGGCCGTTTCGTTTACGCGGCTAGATAACGCCCGCGCCCCGCAGGGCCTCAAGCCGCTCCGGCGTGCAGCCGCAGCGTTGGGCAAGAACCGCGTCGGTGTGTTCGCCCAGCTTCGGGCCGGGCCAGCGGACCGCGCCCGGGGTGGCGGAGAGCTTGGGGAAGGCATTCTGCATGCGGACCTTGCCGAACACCTCGTGCGGCACCGTCACGAAGGCCTCGCGGGCGGCGAACTGGGGGTCCTCCAGCATGTCGGGGGCGCGGAAGACGCGGGACGCGGGGATGCCCTTGGCCTCCAGGATCGGCAACAGCTCGTCGAGCGCGAAGGTCGCGGTCCAGGCGGCGATGATCTCGTCCAGCTCGTGCTGGTTCACGCCGCGGCTGGCGTGGTCGACGAACTTCGGGTCGGTCTTCAGGTCCGGTCGGCCCATGGCCTCGGTCAGCCGCGCATAGACGTTGTCACCGTTGCCGCCGATCAGGATCATCTCGCCCTTGGCGCAGGGGTACGCATTCGAAGGGGCGATCCCGGGCAGGATCGAGCCCGAGCGTTCGCGCACATAGCCGGTCAGGTCGTACTCGGTGACCAGGTTCTCCATCACCGCCAGGACGCTCTCATAGAGCGCCGCGTCGATCACCTGGCCCATGCCGGTGTTGGCGCGGTGGTGCAGGGCCATGGTGATCCCCATCACCGCGTGCATGGCCGCGAGGCTGTCGCCGATGGAGATGCCGGCCCGCGCCGGGGGCCGGTCGGGCTCGCCGGTGACGTAGCGCAGGCCGCCCATGGCCTCGCCGATCAGGCCGTAGCCGGCCCGCTGCGAATAGGGCCCGGTCTGGCCGAAGCCGGACACCCGCGCCATGATCAGCCGCGGGTTGATGGCGGAAAGCGCCTCGTAGCCCAGGCCCCACTTCTCCATGGCGCCGGGCCGGAAGTTCTCGACCACGACATCGGCCTGGGCGATCAGCTGCTTGGCCAGGGCCTGGCCCTCCGGCTTGCGCAGGTCCAGGCCGACGGATTTCTTGTTGCGACCGATCACCGGCCACCAGGGTGACAGCCCCTTGGGCAGGCTCCGGCCCCACTGCCTCATCGGATCACCCACGCGGGGGTCCTCGACCTTGATCACCTCCGCCCCGAAGTCCCCCAGGATCTGGCCGCAGAACGGGCCGGCGATAAGCGTCCCCATCTCGATGACAACGAGGTCGGAGAGCGGGCCGGGGGCGGGGGGCGTGGTCATGCCTCCGCCATAGCGGGAGTGACGCGGTGGCTCCAAGGGGGTTCTGCGCGGATGGGCTACGGCCGCCTGATACCCCCACAACCGCGTAGATCCGTGGGCGGCTGGCTGCGTGCCGATCGACCCGCTCGGCCTACGCTCAGGCGCGGCGGGCCAAGGGCGCCCCTCAGGCCTCTGGCCGCGTCCAAATCCAACTGCCGGCGATGAGCGCTGCGGCCACGGGGACCAGCGTCCAGGGCAGCGGGACAAGAAAGACCGCGAGCGCGATGCTCACCAGGAAAGTCAGCGTCGCCGCGACCTTGCCCTTGCGTGAAATCGCGCCGCGTTCGCGCCACTGGCGGATGGTCGGCCCAAAGCGCGGGTGTTCAAGCAGCCAGCGTTCGAGCCGAGGGTCGCTGCGCCCGAAGCAGTAGGCCGCCAGGATGATGAACGGGACCGTGGGCAGCAGGGGGAGCACGACGCCGATGGCGCCCAGGACCAGGCTGACCACGCCGGCGGCGAAATGGACTCTCCGAAGCAAGCGCCGCCCCTCGTCTGGCCAGGGTCGCGGCGCCGAGGAGGCGCCGCGCCCGAATGTCCGTCATGAGGGGCGGCGGGGATGTCCGCAAGAGGCGCGCCGGGCGGTGGGAGCTGCGAGCATCGCGATCACCGCGGGGTTCACTTCCGGTGCGCGGCGGCCTAAAGGCGGCGCCATGGCTGAGTACGTGATCGCCCCGCCGTCGCCGCCCGTGGTCCCCGTCGAGGGTGAGCAGGGCGGTTTCCCGGTCCGCCGGATCCTCTGCGTGGGACGCAACTACGCCGCCCACCGCCGCGAGATGGGCGGCGACGACCGCGATCCGCCGTTCTTCTTCGCCAAGCCCGCGGACGCGATCGTCCCGCCGGGCCACGACCCCGCCTACCCGCCCGGCACCGCCAATCTGCACCACGAGATCGAGTTGGTGGTGGCGATCGGCGAGGCGGGGACGGACGTGCCGGTCGACCGCGCGCTGGAGCTGGTGCTGGGCTACGCCGTCGGCGTGGATCTGACCCGACGCGACATCCAGAACGCGGCCCGCGAGAAGGGCCAACCCTGGGACGCCTCAAAGGGTTTCGACGACAGCGCGCCGATCTCGGCAATCCGCCGCTGGAGCGGGCCAGCGCCGCAGGGGCGCATCGCGCTCAGCGTGAATGGCGCGGTGCGGCAGGACGCGGTGGTGGCCGATATGCTCTGGAACGTGGCCGAGATCATCGCCCAGGCCTCGCAGCTCTGGACGCTCAGGCCCGGTGACCTGATCTACACCGGCACACCGGAGGGCGTCGGGCCGCTGGTGCGCGGGGACAGGGTGACGGGGGAGGTGGCGGGCGTGGGCGCGATCGCCTTCACGGTGACCTGATGGCCTGGACGCTGCACTCCGCCTGGCGGGCCGGCGCGCCCTACCGCGTGCGCATCGGACTGGCGTTGAAGGGCGTGGAGTACGAATACGCCGCCATCGATCTTGTGGGCGGGGAGCAGAAGCTGCCGGCGTACCGGGCGGTGAACCCGCAGGGCCTCTCACCGGCGCTGGACTTGGGCGATGGCCATGTGCTGATCCAGAGCCTGGCGATCCTGGAGTGGCTCGAGGAGACCCGGCCCACCCCGCCGATCCTGCCGCGCGCCGCGCTCGACCGCGCCACCGTGCGCGCCATGGCCAACATCGTCGCCTGCGACATCCACCCGCTGAACAACACCCGCGTGGGCCACAAGCTGACCGAGCTCGGGGTTGAGCAGCCCGCGATCACGGACTGGATCCAGGGCTGGATCCGCGACGGGTTCGACGCCCTGGAGCCGATGATCGCCCGGCACGGCGGCCAGTTCGCGTTCGGCGACTCCCCGACTCTGGCCGACTGCTGCCTGGTGCCGCAGGTCTACTCCGCCCGCCGCTTCAAGCTGGACCTGACGCCATGGCCGGTGCTGACCGGCGTGGCCGACCGCGCGGCCCTTCACCCGGCGTTCCTCGCCGCCCATCCCAACCGCCAACCGGACGCCAAGCCCGCATGACCCTCGATGACCTGAAGGCCAACAACCGCGCCTGGGCGGCGCGCAAAGTGGCCGTGGACCCGACGTTCTTCAAGCGCCTGGAGGGCCAGCAGGCGCCGGAGTACCTGTGGATCGGCTGCTCGGACAGCCGCGTGCCGGCCAACGAGATCGTCGACCTGGATCCGGGCGAGCTGTTCGTGCACCGCAACGTCGCCAACCTGGCCCCGCCGCAGGACGCCAACTACCTGTCGGTGCTGCAGTTCGCGGTGGACGTGATCAAGGTGAAGCACATCCTGGTGGTCGGTCACTACGGCTGCGGCGGCGTGGCCGCGGCGGTGGACGGCCAGCGGCGCGGGCTGGTGGACCACTGGCTGCACCCGATCCGCGAAGTCCATCACGAACATCGCCACGAGCTGGAGGCCCTGCCCGACGAGAAGGCGCGCTGGGACCGGCTGGTGGAGCTGAACGTCATCCGCCAGGTGAAGAACGTGGCGTCCGACGTGTTCATCCAGGAAGCCTGGAAGCGGGGCCAGCCGCTGTGCGTGCACGGCTGGGTCTACACCCTGGGCACGGGACTGGTGACGGACCTGGGCATCAGCGTGGCCGGGCCCGAGGACCTGGCGGAGTTCGTGGACTAGCCGGCCGTCACCCGCACGCGGGCCTGGGCCTTGCGACCCTCTGCATCCACGACCATCACCTTGTAGAACCCCGGGCTCCCGGGCCGCCAGATTACCCGGCCGCTGACGGGTTCGGGGCTGAGGGGCGCGCCGTCGACGTACCAGGCCAGCGCGTCGCCGCCCGCCGCCAGCGACAGGCCGCGGGCGGCGGGGCCGAAGCCCTCGACCTGCACCGTCGAGCCGTCTGGCGGGAAGATCAGCTGCGGACCGCGGTCGTCGGGAACGAGCTGGCGAAGCGCCGGCGGGGCCGAGCGCGGGGCGATGGGCCGGGGCGCGGCGCTGGAGGTCGAGAGCAGGTCGGCCACATCGAACAGCAGCGGCAGCGCCGCATCGCGGCCGGTTACGCCGCCGCGGGCCCCTCCGTCGGGTCGCCCGGTCCAGACCACGATGACGTAGCCCCCGACCACCCCGGCCGCCAGCGCGTCGCGGAAGCCGTAGGACGTGCCGGTCTTGAAAGCCATGACCGGGCGGTCGCGGAGCAGGGCGGCGGGGCTGGCCCCGGCGGGCGGCGGTGTCTCGCGCAGGATGTCCATGACCTGGGCGGCGGCCTCCGGGCGCACGAGGCGGTGGCCAGCGCCATGCCGGCGCTGCGCGGCCTCGCCTTCCGTCCACGCCAGGGGCTTGGCGACACCGCCGTCGCCCAGCGCCGCATAGAGCACGCTGAGATCGCGCAGGGTCACGCCGACCCCGCCCAGCGCCAGCGCCAGGCCCGGCGCGCGGGTCTCCGCCCTTGGCCGCGCCAGGATCACGCCGGCGGCGGTGAGCCGCGCCTCGAACGCCTCGGGGCCGACGTGGGCGAGGGTGGCGACGGCCGGGACGTTGAGCGACTGGGCCAGGGCCTCGCGGGCGGTGACCTTGCCGTGGAAGACGCGGTCGAAGTTCTCCGGCTGGTAGTCCGCGAAGCGGGTGGGCGCGTCGTCGATCTGGGTATCCGGGGCGGCGACGCCGTCCTCGAACGCGAAGGCGTAGATGAAGGGCTTCAGCGTCGAGCCGGGCGAACGGCGCACCCGGGTCATGTCGATCCAGCCGCCCTGCCCTTGGAGACCGGAGGAGCCGACCGCACCGCGCACGGCGCGGCCCTCGATCTCCACCACGAGGATCGCCGCCGTCGTCCCCCCGCCCTCGGCCTTGGCGGCGCCGATGGACAGCGCCTCCAGCCGGGCCTGCAGCGGGGCGTCGAGGGTGGAAACGACGGTCGGCGTCGCGGACGGTGCGGCCTGGGCGAGCTGGCCGGCGGCGTGCCAGGCGCGGGCAGGGAAGGCGGCGCGGCCGGGGAGCGGCTCGGCGGCGGCCTCCTGCGCCGTCGCAGCGTCGAGGTGGTTGGTCCGGACCAGGCGGGCGAGCACCTGCCGACGCGCGGTTCGGGCGGCGGCGGCGCGGCGGTCGGGGCGGCGTGCTTCAGGGGCCTGCGGCAGGGCGATCAGCAGCGCCTGTTCGGCGTCGGTCAAGCTCTCCGGCTCATGGCCGAAGTAGGAGAGGCTGGCGGCGCGCACGCCCTCGAGGTTGCCGCCGTAGGGGGCCAGCGTGAGGTAGAGCGCCAGGATCTCGCGCTTGGAGAACCGGGCCTCCAACTGCAGCGCGCGGAGCACCTCGATAGCCTTGGATCCGAGCGTGCGCGGGCGCGGCTCCAGCAGGCGCGCGGTCTGCATGGTCAGCGTCGAGGCGCCGGAGGTGGCGCGGCCGGTGGCGATCGCCGAGCCGACGGCGCGGGCCAGGGCGGCGGGGTCGACGCCGGGGTGGATCCAGAAGCGCGCGTCCTCCATGGCGATGACACGCTCGATGAACCGCGGATCGGTGCGCGCCAGGTCCGCCCGCAGCCGCCAGCGGCCGTCCTCGACCGGCAGCGCACGCAGCCAGGCCCCGTGACGGTCTAGCACCACCGGCGAGGCGGACCGTGCGCGGGTGAGGTTGGGGGGGAAGGCGCTGTCGAGGGCGAACACTACGGTCTGAGCGGCCATGAGGGCGAGGAGCGCGAGGGTGAGCCTGCGGGCGTTCCTCGCCGCCGTCATCCCACGGTCGCCCGTCAGGGCGATCCGGGGGACCCAAGCTGAGGTCAGAATGGCGGGGAGTCGGCTTGGGTCCCCCGGATCAGCCTGCGGCTGACCGTGGGATGACGAGTTGGGGGGCGCCGACCGGCCCACTCACGATCCCGGCGCTATGCCGACCCGCCTCGCGGCCGTCCGGGCCGTGACGGTGGGCCGGTACATGTCGCGGGCTTCGGCGCCCGGTAGCAGGAAGTCTCCAGGGGTGACGGCGCGGGCGATGTAGGCGAAGGCGAAGTCGGCGGCGCCCGGCAGGTCCGTGGCGGCGATGAACCGGTCGTCGCGGGCTTCGCGCGCGTCGGCGGCGGTGAGCTTGCCGAGGAAGCGGAAGGGGCCGTTCTCCGTATCGTCGTTGGACAGCACGGTCTCGATCTCGAAGCCGGCGGGCAGGGCGTCATCGACCACCAGCGCCAGGCTGCGGCCCTGGAGGGACTTGCCGCTGACCCGCACGATCACCCGGTCGCCCTGGCGCAGGGCGGCGGGATCGACCGCCTCGCCGCGCATGCCGAGCACCTGCTTGCCGAGGGTGAGGCCGCTGGCCGCCGGCGGCGGGGCCGACACCGGGGCCCCGGTGACCGTGACCGTGCGCCAGAGCGCGCCAGTTCCGGCGTTGGCGAAGCGGGCGGCCGCCACCTTGGTCACCGACCAGCGCGGCGCGCCGCCGGCGCCGGGCAGCGGGGTGACACCGGTCGCCTGGATGCTGACCGGGCCAGAGGCGCGCATCATGAAGAAGGCCGCCTGCAGCAGGCGAGCCTGTTCCTGGGTGTTGAGGCTGTCGGGATCGCGGACGGCGTTTTCGAGGCGGGACTGCAGGGATCGCGCCGTGGCCGTTTCCCCGGACTCC
>NZ_CADEGK010000066.1 GCF_902826855.1 uncultured Phenylobacterium sp.
TTCAAGACCATCATCAACAACCGCCCCGACGGCGAGGACCCCGCCCAGCCCTCCGCCGCCGAGATCGAGGCGGCCGCGAAGGCCGCCGGCCTCGCCTACCACCACATCCCGGTCCGCGGCGGCCCGACGCCTGAGCAGGTGGAGGCCACCCAGGCGGTCCTGCAGGAGGCGGAGGAACCGGTGCTGGCCTTCTGCCGCTCCGGCACGCGCTCGATCGTCACCTGGTCGCTCAGCCAGGCAACGTCAGGGGCCATCAGCCGCAGTGACCTGGTGGGCCTGGCCAGGGGCGCGGGGTACGACCTGACCGGCGTGCTGGGCGCATGATCCCCTACGTCCGCGAGATCGACATCGAGTACGGCCGCTGCGACCAGGTCTCGCCCCTGATCCGCCGGGTCACCGCCAACAACCCTGGCCCTTTCACCTTCAGGGGCACCGGCACCTACATTGTGGGCAAGGGCGAGGTCGCCGTCATCGACCCGGGCCCCGACGACCCGGCCCACTTGGCCGCGATCCTGGCCGCCGTGGCCGGTGAGACGGTCACCCACATCCTGATCACCCACCACCACGCGGACCACTCTCCGCTGGCCGGTCCGCTGAAGGCCGCCACCGGGGCCCCGATCTGGGGCTGCGCGGTCGTGGGCCCTGAAGAGGACGATACCGGCGAGGTGAAGATGGAGGCCGGCCACGACCACGACTTCCGCCCCGACATCAGCCTCTGCGGCGGCGGCGAGGTGGCGGGCAAGGGCTAGACGATGGAGGCGATCCCGACGCCCGGCCACACGTCCAACCACATCTGCTATGCGCTGAAGGAGGAGAACTGCCTGTTCTCCGGCGACCACATCATGGGCTGGTCGACGACGGTCATCACCCCGCCGGATGGCGACATGACCGACTACCTCGCGAGCCTGGATCGGATCCGCGCGCGGCGGTTCGACACCCTGTGGCCCACCCACGGCCCGCCGATCCGCGATGTCGACGCCTTTGTCGCCGCCTATGCCGCACATCGTCAGGAGCGCATCGACCAGATCACGACGGCGCTGCGGACCGGCCCTGCCCGCATCCGCGACCTGATCCCGCGCCTCTACGTCGATGTGGACCCCAAGCTCTGGCCGGCCGCCTCCCGCTCCATGCTGGCGGCGATGATCCACCTGGTGCGCCAGGGGGAGCTGGTCACCGAGGGGCCGCCCGGCGCGGACAGCGAGTACCGTCTGGGCTAGCTGCGCCGCCCGAGGCGCCGCAGGGCCGTCCGCGCATACTTCTGCACGATCGGATCGGCGTCGCGGACGAGGACGGCGTCGAGGGTCGCCGTCGCATGGGCGCCACCCGCCGCGAACACCGCCCGGACCGCGTGGCGACGCACCTGCACGCTGGGGTCGCCCAGGACCCGGGCGGCGATCCGCGCGCGGACGCCGTCGTCGTCGCCGAACAGGTCGTCCTTGCAGGCGTCGCAGCTGAGCGCGTGCATGGCCATCCACCGGACCCTCGGCACCGGATCGTCCATCAGGGCGACCAGAGGCGCGCGGCAGGAGGCGTCGCCGAAGGTGTCGAGGGCGTGGGCGCATTCGAACCGCACGCGCGGATTGGGGTGGCCGAGCCCTGCGAGTAGCGTCGCGATCACGGCGGCACGGTCGTCCGGCCGGACCTCCAGCATGTCGCGGACCATCTTGCTGCACCACGTCCCTACGCCGGGACGATCGGCCATCACTTTCGGATCGCCCGTCCGGGCGTCCGCGATCAGTTGGTCGAGCACAGCCTGGGCGATGGCGCGGCGGCGCGACGGAGCCCTCGTGCGCAGCGCGGCCCGGCGCGCTTCGACCCCAGCCTTCATCGCCGCCCAGCTTGGAAAGCCCTGCTCGCGGGCCACGACCAGCTGGGCATGACTGAGCATCGGCGTCGCTGCGCCCGGCAGGTGCGCGCGCAGGCGGCCGAGGGCCGCGGCGTCCCCGGCGCGCAGGGATTTCAGCAGGGATCGGGCGGCATTGCGCAGCCATTCGAGGTTGGGACGTGGGGGCGGGGTCATCGA
This sequence comes from uncultured Phenylobacterium sp., assembly GCF_902826855.1. Classification (GTDB taxonomy): domain Bacteria; phylum Pseudomonadota; class Alphaproteobacteria; order Caulobacterales; family Caulobacteraceae; genus Phenylobacterium. The sequence goes on from NZ_CADEGK010000066.1 coordinate 2,024, forward strand.
CGACCTCCTTCCATCGCCCGGCGTCCGCGTGACGGGCAGGAAAGAAGGGTCAGGTCGAACCAGCATCAGATGTCGGTGGGCTAAGCCCTTCCCGCGGACCGGGCGCGACCGCATCGCGCCAGCGCAGATGAGCAAACCTTGCAGCGGGTGACAAGACCGACGGTCAGAGCGCCTTCTCCAGCACTACGAAGGCAAGGTCGTCGCGGGTGGGGACCCCGAAGCGGGCGTCAACATAGGGGAACGGCTTCTCCTCGCCGGTGGGCCGGTAGCCGCGGCGGCCGTACCAGGCGATGAGTTCCGCACGCTGACGCAGCACCGACATCCGCATGCGCGTCGCGCCGCGTTGGCGCGCCCACGCCTCGCACGCCGCGAGGATCTCCCGGCCGAGGCCGCCGTCCTGGCGCGCCGGGTCCACCGTCAGCATCGAGAGATACCAGGCGCCACCGCCCTGGTCGTCCAGTCGCACATGGCCGACCCGGCCCATGGCGTCGCGGGCGACCAGCAGCACCGCGCCGGGCGCCGCCAGGTCCTCGGCCAGCAGCGAGGCGTCGATCCGCTGACCCGCCACCAGTGTTTCCACCTTCCACCCCGTCTGCCCGGCCGCCTCGCGGTAGGCGCGGTTGGTCAGGGCGATGATCTCCGGATAGTCGGAAGGTGCGGCTTCGGTGAGCTCCACCATCGCTCAGGCCGTCGCGGTCACCTTCGCCGTGGGCAGGACGTAGTCCTTCATCCGCTCGCGGATCAGCTTCTTGTCGATCTTGCCCGTGCCGCCTAGGGGGATCTCGTCGACGAAGACCACGTCGTCGGGCATCCACCACTTGGCGATCTTGCCCTCCAGGAACTGCAGGAACTCCTCCAACGTCGCCTGCGCTCCGGGCTTGAGCTGCACCAGGAGCAGCGGCCGCTCATCCCACTTCGGGTGATAGGCCCCGATCACGGCGGCGACGGCGGCCTTCTCGTGGCCCACCGCGATGTTCTCGATCTCGATGGTCGAGATCCACTCGCCGCCCGACTTGATGACGTCCTTCGCCCGGTCGGTGATCTGCATGTAGCCGTCGGGTTCGATGGTGGCCACGTCGCCGGTGTCGAAGAAGCCCCCCTCGTCCAGGATCTGGCCGCCGTCGCCCTTGAAGTAGCCGCTCGAAATCGCGGGGCCCTTGACCATCAGCCGCCCGAACGTGGTCCCGTCGTGGGGCAGGCGATGGCCGGCGTCGTCGACCAGCTTCATCTCCACCCCCAGGATCGGGCGCCCCTGCTTCAGCTTGTAGCGCAGCTGTTCGTCGGCGCTCATCGCGGCGACCTTGGCCGTGGGCGAGGAGATGGTGCCCATCGGCGACATCTCGGTCATGCCCCAGGCATGGGTCACGTCGACGCCGAACTCGTCACGGAAGCCGCGCACGATGGCCTCTGGCACCGCCGAGCCCCCGATCACCACCCGCTTCAGGGTCGAGAGCTTGCCGCCGGTGGCGCGCAGGTGCTGCAGGAGGCCCAGCCAGACCGTGGGCACCGCCGCCGAGAAGGTGACGCCCTCGCTCTCCAGCAGTTCATGGACCGATGCCCCGTCCATCTTCGCCCCCGGCAGGACCAGCTTGCAGCCGGCCGCCGCGCAGCTGAACGCCAGCGCCCAGGCGTTGGCGTGGAACATCGGCACCACCGGCAGCACCGTGTCGCGGCCGGACAGACCCATGACGTCCACGCCCAGGGTCGAGAGTGTGTGCAGGAAGTTCGAGCGGTGGGAGTAGAGGACGCCCTTAGGATGCCCGGTCGTTCCCGAGGTGTAGCAGAGGCTGGAGGCGGTATTCTCGTCGAACCCGCCCCACTCGAAGTCGGGCGCGCTCTGGTCGACCAGGTCCTCGAAGCACAGCGCGTCCGGCAGGGTCACGCCCTTCATCCCCTCGCGGTCGGTCATCACCACGAAGTGCTCGACGGTCGGCATCCTGGCGCGGTTCTCGGCCAGGATCGGCAGGAACGTCACGTCCGTGAAGATGATCCGGTCTTCGGCGTGGTTGATGATGTAGCAGAGCTGGTCGGCGAACAGCCGCGGGTTCAGCGTGTGGCAGACCGCCCCCATGCCCATGATCGCGTACCAGGTCTCGACATGGCGGCCGGTGTTCCAAGCCAGGGTCGCGACCCGGTCGCCTACCCGGATGCCCAGGCCCTTCAGCGCATTCGAGATCCGCTTCGCACGCGCTTGGGTCTGCGCCCACGTCTGTCGCACGATAGGCCCCTCGAGCGAGCGGCTCACAATCTCGCGGTCGCCGTGCCAGTTGGCGGCGTGGTCGAGGATCTTGTCGACCGTCAGCGGCCAGTTCTGCATCAGGCCCAGCATGGCCAAGTCTCCCGCGACTTATCGCTCGTCAGTTACCCGCCAGGATTAGTCAGCGGACGCGGCCTCCGCAACGGCCCGGTCTCAGGCGTGGGCCGCTAGCCAGGTCTTCACGACAACCTCGTTGGGCGCATCGGTGTCGACCTTGGGCCAGGTGACCGGCTCCGCCAGGCGGGCGATCTGGTCGTGCAGCACCGCCACCGTCGCGTCGGACGCATCGCCCTGGCGGCTGGCGACCCTGGCCTCCAGCACCTCGATTGGAGCCTCCAGCCAGGCGCCGTGGAACGGCGCGCCGCACTCCGCCGCCAGCGCCTCCGCGCGACCGCGGAGCGCCGGATCGATGAAGGTGGCGTCCAGCACCACCGCGCGGCCGGCCTTCAGCAGCGCCCGCGCGTTGTCGATCATGGTGTCGTAGGTGCGCGCGGTGATTTCGGCGGCGTAGGCCTGCGACGGCAGCCGCTGCAGGGGCTGCACATCCATCAGGCGCTTGCGGATCTCGTCGGTGCGCAGGATCACCGCTCCGGGCGAAGCCCCAAGGGCGGGCGCAATCCCTCTTGCGAACCGCGACTTGCCCGAGCCGGAGAGGCCGCCGACGGCGGCCAGCACGGGCGGCGGCGGGGCCAGGTGGGCGATGGCCGCCTCGACGTAGGCCTGAGCGACCCGCGGATCGCCCGAGTGGGCCGAGACGTGGGCGCGCACGGCGGCGCGCGTGGCCAGCATCAGCGGCAGCGCGGTCAGACCATCCCACAGCTCCGCCGGGAAGCTGCGCGCCGCCTCGTCGAGATAGGCCGACAGCGCCCGCACGCCGGCGTCGCGGCGGCCGCGGAAGTCCAGGTCCATGATCAGGAAGGCCAGGTCGTAAAACACGTCGAGGTCCGAGAGCAGGTCGCTGAACTCGATGCAGTCGAACAGCACCGGAAGACCGCCCTCGAGCAGGATGTTCCCCAGGTGCAGGTCGCCGTGGCAGCGCCGCGCGAAGCCGGTGGCCGACCGGTGCGCCAGGAGCGGCGCCTGGCGCTCCAGCTCCGCTTCGGTAAGTGCGATCATGGTCTCGACCCGGCCCTGATCCAGCGCCGGGATATCGCGCAGCAGGCCGGCGTTGGAACCTACGGTCCAGCTGATCGCGGTGAGGCCTCCGGCGGGCCGCAGGGGCGCGGCCGCGTGGAAGTCGGCGATGGTTCGACCGAGCATCTCCGCCAACGCCCCGTCGACCGAGTCCGGACGCGCCGAAAGCACTGCACCTTCGTCGAACCGCCGCATCTCCAGCAGGTGGTCGACGGTCTCGCCCGCCCCCTCGATGGCCAGGGAGCCGTCCGCCTCGCGGGTGATGCGGCGCACGGCGCGGTAGATGTCCGGGGCCGTCGGGCGGTTGAACTCGAGTTCGCGTTCCAGCGCCCACTGCCGGCGCTCCGCCGTGGAGAAGTCCACGTAGCCCAGGTCTTCGTGGCGCTTGATCTTCAGCGCCCGCTCGGGGCTCAGGAACACGTGGGCGCAGGCGGTGTCGATGGTGCGGTCGCTGGCTCCGCCCAGCCAGGCGACGAGTTCCGCCTCCAAGGCTCCGGTCAAGGAAACAGCCTGCGCGTGGTCCAGCCACCGGGAGCGATTTCGAACAAGAGCCGCTCGTGCAGGCGGAACGGTCGGTCGCGCCAGAACTCGATGGACTGCGGCCGCACGCGAAACCCCGACCAGTGCGGCGGGCGCGGCACCTTCCCCAGCCCGAAGCGTAGGCCCACCTCGGCGATCCGCTTCTCCAGCGCCATCCGATCCGGCAGCGTCCGCGACTGGTCCGACGCCCAGGCGCCCAGCTGCGCCGGCCGCGCGCGGCTGGCGAAATAGGCGTCCGCCTCCTCCGTCGTCGTCGGCGTGACCGCTCCGCGCACCCGGACCTGACGCCGCAGCGACTTCCAGTGGAACAGCAGCGCCGCCTTCGGATTGGCGGCAAGCTCCTCGCCCTTGGCGCTTTGCAGGTTGGTGTAGAAAACGAAGCCGTCTCGGTCTGCCCCCTTGAGCAGCACCATGCGGATGTCCGGCAGGCCGTGGGCGTCCACGGTCGCCACGGACATGGCGTTGGCGTCGTTCGGCTCCTTCTTGAGCGCCTCTGCGAACCAGTCGTCGAATAGGGCGAACGGGTCCGTCTCGCTAAGCAGCGGCGGGGGCTCGGCGGCGGCCACCTGGCGGACGTAGTCGTCCTCGCTGGGCGACGGGGGGATCAGGGTCTTCTCGGTCACGCTTCGCATATAGCGCGCCCGGCCGCGCAGGCGCGAGGCCTTAACGGACCGTTGAGGGCCTTGGACTTAGGCTTTCCAGCCATGAGCCGGCCGGTGCTGGAATTTACCCTGAAGGACGCCCGCGAGGTGCTGGGCGTGAGTTCCGCCTCGACCCCGGCGGAGGTCCGCCAGGCGTTCCGCGAGGCCGCCAAACGAGCCCATCCCGACACCGGCGGCGACGAGAGCGCCTTCCATCAGGTCGTCGAGGCCTACAACCGCCTCCAGGACCCGCTGAGCGAGCGCTTGGTCCACGCCCCGGCCCGTGCGCGACCGACCCCCGAGCCGGACCTGGAGATCTCCCCGGAGGTGGCCCTGGAGGGCGGCGAGGTCGACCACCGCCTGCCCGACGGCGACATGATCCGCATCACCCTGCCCGCCGGCCTGCGCTCCGGCGACAAGGTTCGCGCGGGGGAGGCCGAGCTCTGCATCTACATCCGCGCCCAGGACGGCGTCATCGTGCGCGGCGACGACCTCTGGATGACCGTGAAGGTCGCACCGGGCCTCCTGAAGAAGGGCGGTCGCGTCAGCCTGGACACGCCGCTGGGCCGCCGCAGCGTCTGGATCGACAGGAAGGCCGCCGAGCGCGGCCTGGTCCGCGTGGAGGGCGAGGGTCTGCCCGCCCGCGGCCGCCGCGCCCAGGGCCACCTCTTCCTGCGCCTCTGCGCCAGCCCCGGCCTGGCTGACAGCGCGGCGCTCGCCCTCCTCCGCCGCTTCGCCGCGGCCTGGGCGGCCTGACCGAGATTGACCGAAGCGGCGCCGTTGACCGGCGTCGGCGACGTTCCTACAGCCTGCGGCCTTCCGCAGGGGGCGTCGTGGTCGTGGGCCGCGTGCCCTACGACGAGCGCCTGGCCCATGACGCGCTACGCCTCGACCGGGAGCTGAGCCGTGGCTACACCCAGGCCATGAGAATTGGGGTCGCGGCGATACTGACGTTCGGGATGTGCCTGTGGGCCGGCCTCGCCCAGGCCTACCCGGTCGGCGAACGCCACATGCAGGCGCACGATCCACGCGCGGTCCTGCGCGACTCGGAGCGCCGTGACGTGATCCGCATCACCGTCTGGCACCCGGCGTCCGACATGGCCCAGGAGCAGGACCTGACGATCGGACCGCCTGACCGGCCGCTGTTCTATGTCGGCGAGTCGGCGCCGGACGGGGCCTTCGCCGACGATCGCCGCCGGCCGGTGATCCTGCTCTCGCACGGCTTCGGCGGGACAGCGCGGATGATGGGCTGGTTCGGGACCGTGCTGGCCGCCCAGGGCTACATTGTCATCGCCGTTGATCATCCCGGAAACAACGGCGCGGATCCGATGACCGTGGCGGGCGCCACGCTTTTCTGGGAGCGTCCGGCCGATCTTGCCGTCGCCCTGGCGAAGGTGAGGGCCGATCCCGAACTCGGCCGCAGGCTGGACATGTTGCGCGTGGGCGTGGCCGGCTTCTCCGCGGGCGGCTTCACCAGCCTGGCGGCGGCGGGCGCGCGCGTCGACCTCGACCGCCTGCAGCAGTTCTGCGCCGATCGCCCACAGGACGGCGTGTGCGCGCCGCAGCGGGAGTTCGCGGTCAGTAGGGAGGCGGAGCAGGCTGTCCTGGCCTCGCCCGAGGCCGCCGCGGCGGTTGCGCGTTCGCGCGGGGACCTCAGCCTGCCGGAGGTGCGCGCCGCCTTCGTCATGGCGCCGGCCATCGTTCAGGCGCTGGACCCCGCCAGCCTTCGCGCCCTGCGCACGCCCGTGTCGATCATCCTGGGCGTCGCCGACGACGTCGCGCCACCCAACACCAACGGCAGCGCCGCGGCCCGCGCCATCCCCGGCGCCCGGCTGAAGGCCTTGCCCGGCGTGGGTCACTACGACTTCCTGTCCCGCTGCACCCCCGCCGGCGAGGCCATCGCGCCCGACCTCTGCACCGTCACCGTCCCCCGCGGCGAGACCCACCGCTCCGCCCTCGAAGCCGCCCTCCGCTTCTTCGCCCAGACCCTGGGCGGCCCGCCGCCCTGATCGGCGCGATTGGCGCAAATCGCGGGGTCCGGTAGAGAAGCACCGCCATGAGCCACAACACCTTCGGCCACCTGTTCCGCGTGACCACCTGGGGCGAGAGCCACGGGCCGGCGCTGGGCTGTGTCGTCGACGGCTGCCCGCCGGGGATCGCGCTGACGGAGGCCGACATCCAGCCGTGGCTCGACCGCCGCCGGCCGGGCCAGGGCAAGTTCGTCACCCAGCGCCAGGAGCCGGACGCCGTCCGCATCCTCTCCGGGGTGTTCGAGGACGCGCGCACCGATGGCCAGGTCACCACCGGCACGCCAATCTCGATGATCATCGACAACGTCGATCAGCGCAGCCGCGACTATTCCGACATCGCCACCGCCTTCCGGCCCGGCCACGCCGACTACGCCTACTTCGCCAAGTACGGTGTGCGCGACTATCGCGGCGGCGGGCGGCAGTCCGCCCGCGAGACGGCCGCGCGGGTGGCGGCCGGCGCCATCGCGCGCAAGATCCTGGCCGGCGTGACCATCCGCGGCTGTGTGGTGCAGATCGGACCGCACGCGGTCGATCCGGCCCGGATCGACTTCGCCGTGACCGGCGACAACCCGTTCTGGGCGCCCGACCCCGACATCGTCCCGGTCTGGGAGGCGCACCTGGAAAAGGTCCGCAAGGCCGGATCGTCCACCGGCGCGATCGTGGCCATGGAGGCGACGGGGGTTCCCGCCGGCTGGGGCGCGCCGATCTACGGCAAGCTCGACGCGGAGCTCGCCGCCGCCCTGATGTCGATCAACGCCGCCAAGGGCGTGGAGATCGGCGCCGGGTTCGCCGCCGCCGCCCTCTCCGGCGAGGAGAACGCCGACGAGATGCGGATGGGCAATGGCGGGCCGATGTTCCTGTCCAACCAGGCAGGCGGCGTCCTGGGCGGCATCTCCACCGGCCAACCGGTCACGGCGCGCGTGGCCTTCAAGCCCACGTCCTCGATCCTGGCCCTTCGCCGCAGCATCAACGAGGCGGGCGAGGAAATCGACCTGCGCACCAAGGGCCGCCATGACCCGTGCGTCGGCCTGCGCGCCGTTCCGGTGGTGGAAGCGATGACCGCCTGCGTCCTGGCCGATGCCTATTTGCGACACAGAGGCCAGACCGGAGAACACGCGAATGTGTCGGGTGCGCAACTTTAACGCTGACACCGGGCCTGGGACACCGCGCGGGTTGCAAGCCTCTGATCAATCGGCGATTTCAGTTCGTATAACCACGATATTCGATTGACCGGCTAACACGGGTCACCTTAATCAGCCACCATCCACTTTCGGGGCAGATTGCGGCCCTGTTACGTGGACCACCAAGCCGGACCCCATAGACGAGATCGCGTGCGTTACGACCTCCTGAAGATCCTTCTGGTGGATGACAACCACTACATGCGGGTGTTGCTCGCCGAGATCCTGCGCGCCATCGGCGTGAAGGACATCTTCGAGGCCAACGATGGCGCCGAGGGCCTGCAGATGATGCGGGACCACCCGGTCGACATCGTCATGACGGACCTGTCGATGCAGCCCCTGGATGGCATCGATTTCGTCCGCCTTCTCCGGAACTCGCCGGACAGTCCGAACCAGATGGCCCCAGTGATCATGATCACCGGCCACTCCACCTTCGCCCGGGTGAACGAGGCCCGCGAGGCCGGCGTGAACGAGTTCCTGGCCAAGCCGCTGACCGCGCGCGGGGTGATCGAGCGGCTGCACCAGGCGGTGGAGCACCCCCGGCCCTACGTCCGCAGCGACGACTACTTCGGCCCTGACCGGCGGCGGCGCCACGATGCCAAGTACCAGGGCCCGTTCCGCCGATCGACCGACGCGCAGAGGGAAATCTCGAACGCCAGCTAGGCTGGGGTCAGGCGATGCCCAGGTACTTGTGGGTCTGGACGCTGAGCCGCCAGCGCGGGTGGGCCAGGCAATAGGCAATCGCCGCTGCGGTATTGGCTTCGCGCTCGGGCCCGTCCATCGGCTGGAGGCGGAAGGTCTCGAAGTCGAGGCCCTCGAAGCGCGCCGGGTCCACGCCCGGCTGGGGATACACCAGCTTCAGTTCCTGACCGCGCGTCTGGACCACAGGAGCCTGGGCTTTGGGACTGACACAGATCCAGTCGATTCCGGCCGGCGCCGGCAGCGTGCCGTTGGTCTCCAGCGCGATGGAGAAGCCGCGCGCGTGCAGCGCGGTCACCAAGCCTTCGTCGACCTGCAGCAGCGGCTCGCCTCCGGTCAGAACCGTCAGACGCTCAGCCGCGCCGCCGCGCCAGGCCGCCTGCACCGCATCAGCCAGCGCCTCGGCGTCGTCGAAGCGGCCGCCGCCGGAGCCGTCCAGGCCGACGAAATCCGTGTCGCAGAAGGTGCACACCGCCGCGGCGCGATCCTGCTCCCGGCCGCTCCAAAGATTGCAGCCGGCGAAGCGGCAGAACACCGCCGGCCGCCCGGCCTGGCCGCCCTCGCCCTGCAGCGTCAGGAAGATCTCCTTGACCGCGTAGCTCATGGCGTCAGCACCGGCTGTCCGTCGCGGGTCCACGCCTCGTAGCCCCGCCGCCGCAGCTCACAGGCAGGACAGGCGCCGCAGCCGTAACCCCACTCACGCCGCGTGCCGCGCGTCCCGAGGTAGCAAGTGTGGCTCTCCTCGACGGTGATCGCCACCAGCGGATCGCCGCCCAAGGTCTTGGCCAGCGCCCACGTCTGCGCCTTGGTGAGCGACATCAGGGGCGTCTCGATGCGGAAGGTCTGCTCCATGCCCAGGTTCAACGCCGCCTCCATGGCGTCGATCGTCGCGCGGCGGCAATCCGGGTACCCGGAGAAGTCCGTCTCGCACATCCCACCCACCAGGACTTTCAAGTCTCGCCGGTCGGCCAGGGCGGCGGCGTAGGTGAGGAACACCAGGTTGCGGCCCGGCACGAACGTCGACGGCAGGCCCTTGTCGGTGACCTCGATCGCACGCTCGGTGGTCATGGCGGTGTCGGCCAAGGCCCCGAACGCGGTGATGTCGAGCAGGTGGTCCGGGCCGAGGCGGACGGCCCACTGCGGAAATTCGCGGGCCACCCGCGCCCGAACCGCCAGGCGCGCCTGCAGCTCGACGACATGGCGCTGGCCGTAATCGAAGCCGACAGTCTCCACGCGGGCATAGCGGTCCAGGGCCCAGGCGAGGCACGCCGTGGAATCCTGGCCGCCGGAAAAGAGCACGAGCGCGCCGGGGTTCATGCGCCCCATATGGGCCGGAAGCCCGGCCCTGGAAAGCGGCCGCGGGGGGCGTCAGTGGGTCAACGGTCCGGCGCGCGCCTGCCGTGCTCCTCTGGGCCAACCACCGCGTGGGTCGCGGGCCGAATCCTCGAATGACAGAGCGATTCGCGGCCCTGTTTCGCTGATTTCGGAGATCCGGCCCCCTTTGGGGCGCAGGAACTGACGAAAACCCAGGCAAATCCGGAGCCGCTTAACCTCTACGCAAGCCGTACCTGCCCAAAATGGGTACCTAGTCCTCCGTCCCAGGCGGTCCATGTCCCTGCCCGACTTCTTTTTCGACCGCGTGACGTCCGACATCCGTCAGCAGATGGATGGCGTCCGCGCGCTTGCCGGGCAGCTGTCGCGCCAGCGCCTGACCGCCGACGGGGAAGCCTGCGTCGACAGCATCGACGCGGCCGCCGCAGGCGTGTCGCGCATGCTCGAGGCAGCCATGGATCTGAAGGGCATCGCGCTGAAGGGCGTGGTGCTCGAGCTGGAGCCCGTGCGCCTGCGCGAGGTGATGGACGAGATCGAGGCGCGCTGGCAGCCCCGCGCGGCCGCCGCAGGCGTGACCCTCCTGGTGGCCTACGACGGCGACCCTGACGCAGCCGCCATGGCTGACCGCAAGCGCCTGCTGCAGATCTTCGACGGCTTTATCGGCGAGGCCGTGGGCGCCCAGGCGCGGGGGGCGGTGGAAGCCGGTCTCTACGCTTACCCGGGCCCCGACTTCGTGCGCCTCGAGGGCCGCATCCGCGGACCGCGCGATGTCGGCTGGGACGCGAAGGACACCGAGACCCGCATCCGCTCCATCGAGGAGCGCTTGGGCCTGGAAGTGGCTATCGGCGCCATGCTGGCCCGTCGCATCCTGGCTGGGATGGATGGCGAGCTGCGCAAGGAAGCCAACGCCGGCGCCTCCGACACCGCCGCCTTCGAAATGAAGCTGGCGCTGATTCCCGACACCGTCGCCGAACCCCAGGCGGACGCTGGCCGCGCCGCCCACATCCTGGTGGTCGACGACAACGCCACCAACCGCATGGTCGCCCAATCGCTGGTCGAGATGTTCGACTGCACCTGCGAGTCCGCCGAGGACGGGGAGGAGGCGGTCGAAGCCGCCAGCTCCGGCCGCTTCGACCTGATCCTGATGGACATAAAGATGCCGCGCATGGACGGGGTAGCGGCCACGCGGCTGATCCGCGCCATGCCCGGCCGCGTCGGCGTGACGCCGATCATCGCCCTTACCGCCAACGCCGATCCCGAGGACGCCGAGGCCTATCTCGCCGCCGGCATGAACGGCGTCGTCGAAAAGCCGATGAAGCCCGAGCACCTGCTCACCGCCTTGCAGCAGGCCCTCGACCCCGGCGGCCAGTCCGCCGCGGCCTAGGCGCGTCGTTTCAGGCTAGGAGGGCCGCCACCTCCGCGGGCGTGCAGCCGAACTCTTCCAGCAGCGCCCGGGTGTGCTCGCCGATCCCAGGCGCCATGCGCGGCGCGGCCTTGGTCTCACCGACGACCTGGAAGGGGCTGTCCACGGTGCGCAGCCAGCTATCGGTGATCTCCGGGAAGAAGCCGTTCGCGTCGATCTGATCGTCGGCCAGGTGGTCGTAGACCGTCCCGACAATGCCGAACGTCACGTCGCCTTCGTGCAGCACCTTGGCCCAGTGTTCGAAGGGCTGCTGGGCGAACAGCTCGTCGAAACTGCTCACCAGGAGGGGGCCGTTGACCAGGCGAGCTTCCGGCGTCGCGAACAGCGGATCTTCCAGCCAATCCGCCCGACCCATCGCCTTCGCCAGCAGCGGCCAGTCGCGCGCGGGATTGGTGCTTGAGATGATGAACTGGCGGCCGTCGGCGGCGAGGTACATCTCGTTCAGGGCGCCGCGATACCCCCGCGGTGGACGCTCCATCAACTCATAGCCGCAGAGCGCCGCCTGAACCTGGCAGGCGTTGGACCACAGTCCGTTCGCCAACAGCGACGTCGCGACCTCCGACCCCTCACCGGTGAGCTGGCGCTTGTAGAGCGCCGTCACGATCGCCCCATACATGGCCATGGCGGTCGGGTGGTCGCCCATGCCTGGCATGGACGGAGCCGGCTCCGCCCCCGCGCTGGGACGCACCATGTCCATCAGGCCCGAGCGCGCCCACCAGACCGTAGCATCGAAGCCTGTCCGGTCCCGCTCCGGCCCATGCTCGCCGTAGGGCGATAGCGAGGCGTAGATCAGCCGCGGGTTCAGGGGCATCAGGTCCTGGGCCCGCACGGTCAGCCGCTCGCGCGCCGGGAAAGGCAGGTTGGTGATGAAGACGTCGGCCTTCTGCACAAGGGTGCGCAGGACCGCCTGTCCTTCCGGCCGCCGCAGGTCCAGCGCGAGGCTCTCCTTGTTGCGCGAGCTAACGGTCCAGAAGTAGTCGACGTCGTCGGGCGTGCCGCGTAGCCGGAAGAGGTTGCGGTAGGCGTCGCCGATCCCGGGCGGCTCGATCTTGATCACCCGGGCGCCGTAGTCGCTCATCACCGTCGCCGCGGCCGGCCCTGCGATGAAACTCGCGCAGTCGATCACCAGAAGGTCGCCAAACAAGCCCTTGGACATCGCGCATCTCCGTCTGGCCCACATCCCGTCCCGAATGACCCGGCGGCAGTCTAGTCGCCGCCTGTCCAGAGCCCTAACGGCCGTCCCACCTGCAACTTTCTTGCGTCGAAGCGGCCTATTGCACCCCCCGCTGCAATGACTTAGGTCGCGGGCTCGATTTCGGGGGCGTTTATGTCCAAGGCGAAGACGGCGGGCCAACCGCTTTCATTGGAGGCCGTGCGCCAGCGCATCGACGCGCTGGACACCGAACTCCTGCGCCTCGTCGACGAGCGCGCCTCGCTCGCCCGCACCGTGGCGGCGGCCAAGGAGGCGGCCGGCGACGGCGGCAAGTTCGGCCTCCGGCCAGCTCGCGAGGCCGCCATCCTGCGCCGCCTGATCGCCGCGGAGCGCGTCGCCGCCAGTCCCTCCCTGGTCGTGCGCATCTGGCGCGAGCTGATCGGCGACAGCCTGGTGAGCCAGGGCCCGTTCCATATCAGCGTCTGGGGCGGCAAGGACCCGGCGCGCACTGTCGAGTTCGCCCGCCACCGGTTCGGCGCGGCCCCCCCACTGGCTACCCTCGCCAAGCCCGAGGACGCGCTGGCCCAGGCGCGCACGCCTGGCGGTGTCGCGGTCTGCGCGCTCACCCCTGACAGCGCCTGGTGGGGCCGCCTGCTGGCTGAGCCACGGGTGAAGGTGTTCGCAGCCCTGCCCTGCCTCAACGCCTGGGGGCCGATGTCAGCGCTGGCGATGGCTGCGGTGGACATCGAGCCGACAGGCGACGACCGTACATTCTGGGTCACCGACGCCCCGGAGAGCGCCGCCGTCGTCCAGGACGCGCTCAGCCGCGATGGCGCGGCGGGGACGTTGGTGGCCGAGGCCAGTGGGCTGAAGCTCTTCTGCCTGGCCGGGTTCTATCAGCGCGACGACGAGCGCCTGGCGCGCGCGCCGGGTCGGCTCTCCGGTGTGATCGGGGCTGCGCCGGCGCCACTGGACGTGTAAAGACGGCGCCTCCGGCCGACCGGCCCTCTCCATACCCGTCCCGAGCATGCCCGCCTCCAGCGAAGCCCCACCCCTCACCCGCGCGCCCAAGCCCGTTCCGAAGCCCGGGATCCTGGACATCCACGCCTATACGCCCGGCAAGGCCACGGTCGACGGTGTCGCTGACCCAGTGAAGCTGTCGTCCAACGAAAACATCCTGGGTTCCAGCCCGCTGGCGCGCGCGGCGTTCGTGGCCGCGGTCGACAGCCTGCACATGTACCCCGACGGCCAGGCCAGCGCATTGCGGGCCGCCGTGGCGGCGCACTTCAGCCTAGAGCCCGAGCGGCTGGTGTTCGGCGACGGTTCCGATGAGTTGCTGCACCTGCTGAACCAGGTATTCATCGAGCCGGGCGACAACATCGTCATGGGCCAATACGGCTTTTCCGCCTACTCCATCGGGGCGCGGGCGTGCCAGGGCGAGGTGCGCCACGCCGCCGAGCCGAACTATAAGATGTCGGGAGAGGAAATCCTGGCGCAGGTGGATGACCGCACGCGCCTGGTCTTCATCACCCAGCCTGCCAACCCCACCGGAACCTTCCTGACCCGAGACGAGCTGGAGGCCCTGCACGCCGGCCTGCGGAGCGATGTGGTGCTGGTGCTGGACGGCGCCTATGCCGAATTCGCCACCGATCCGCGCTTCGATGTCGGCATGGACCTGGCGCGCGGCCACGACAATGTCGTCGTCACCCGCACCTTCTCCAAGCTGCACGGCCTGGCGGCGCTGCGGATCGGCTGGGCCTACTGCCCCGAGCCTATCGCCGACGCGGTGGACCGCATCCGAGCGCCGTTCAACACCTCCATCGCCGCCCAACAGGCCGCGGTAGCGGCGCTGGCGGATGTCGAGTTCCAGGAGCGGTCGCGCGAGCACGTGGCCACTTGGCGGCCCTGGCTGACCCAGCAGCTGGGCGGCCTCGGCCTGGAGGTCGTGCCGTCGCAGGCCAACTTCGTGCTCGTAGAGTTCCCGACGACGCCGGGCCGCACCTCCACGGAGGCCGAGGCCTTCCTGGCGAGCCGCGGGCTGATCGTGCGGGGGGTCAGCAGCTACGGCTTGCCGGCCCACCTGCGCATCACCATTGGGCTCGAGGAACACAACCGCGCCGTCGTCGACGCGCTCAGCGACTTCCTGAAGGCCTGACGCGATGACCGCGATCTACGCGAAGATGGCGGTCATCGGCTGCGGCCTGATCGGATCGTCGATCGTCCGCGCGGCGCGCCAGGCGGGATGCGTCGGCGAGATCGCCATCGCCGAGACGTCCGCACAGGCCCGGTCGCGGATCGTCGAGCTGCAACTGGCCGATGTGGTCACCGGCGACGCCGCCGAGGCGGTGCGCGACGCCGACCTCGTCGTGTTCGCCGTGCCGGTTCTGTCCATGGGCGCCGCCGCCGCGGCTGCCGCCCCGGGCTTCAAGCCGGGCGCCACTGTCACCGATGTGGGCTCGGTGAAGGGCGCGGTGGCCGAGGCGCTGACCGCCGCCTGCCCCGACGGCCTGTTCATCATCCCCGGCCACCCGATCGCCGGCACCGAGCAGTCGGGGCCCGACGCCGGGTTCGCCGAGCTCTTCCAGAACCGCTGGACGATCCTGACACCCGATCCGCGGACCGACGAGCCGTACCGCGCCGCCGTGGCGCGTCTCACGGACTTCTGGACCGCGATCGGGGCGCGGGTCGAGGAGATGGACGCCCGCCACCACGACCTGGTGCTGGCCATCACCAGTCACCTGCCGCACCTGATCGCCTACAACATTGTCGGCACGGCCGCCGATCTGGAAGGCGTGGCCGAGGCCGAGGTGATGAAGTACTCCGCTGGCGGCTTCCGGGATTTCACGCGCATCGCCGCCTCCGACCCGACCATGTGGCGCGACGTCTTCCTGACCAACAAGGACGCGGTTCTGGAGGTCCTGGGGCGATTTACCGAGGATTTGCAGGCGCTTAGCCGCGCGATCCGCTGGGGCGAAGGCGACAAGTTGTTCGAGCTGTTCAGCCGCACGCGGGAGATTCGGCGGGGCATCGTGGCCATGGGCCAGGAAAGCGCCGAGCCCAATTTCGGCCGCGACCGCGGCAAACACTGACCCTCGCCATCATCGGAGAGACCTCATGCGCACACTGATCTTCGCCGCGGCTGCCGCCCTGCTGGCCGGTGCGGCATTCGCCCAGGCGCCGGATCCGGCGGCGATTGTGAGGGCGATGGACAAGGACGGGGACGGGGCGGCGAGCAAGGCGGAGTGGGTGGCGGCGGGGCGGCCGGGCGAGCGGTTCGACGCGGTGGATGCGAACAAGGACGGCAAGGTCACGGCGGCGGAGCTGGCGGCGGCGATCCAGCGGATGCGCGAGGCCGGCTGAGGCTGGCGAGGGGGGCGGGGTTGACCCGCCTCTCATTTTCAGCATTATTCACCCCTAGAGGTGAATATGTTGGACGTGACGCTGCAGGCGCTGGCGGACCCGACGCGGCGGGCGATCGTGGCCCGGTTGGCGGCGGGGGAGTCGCGGGTCACGGAGCTGGCGGCGCCGTTCGCGATCTCGCTGAATTCGGTGAGCAAGCACGTGCGCATGCTGGAGCGGGCGAAGCTGGTCAGCCGGCGCGTGGCGGGGCGCGAGCACTTCATCAGCCTGACGCCGGGGCCGATGGACGAGGCGATCGGCTGGATGACGCAACAGAAGGCGCTGTGGGCCTGGAGGCTCGGCCGGCTGGAGGAGGTCCTGGACCATGGGTGACATCGTCGTTCGCCATCGCTACCGCCATCCGCCCGAGCGGGTGTTCGACGCGTGGCTGGACCCGAAGACGGCGGCGAAGTTCGCCTTCGCCACGCCGGACGGGCAGATGATCAAGGCCGAGATCGACGCGCGCGTCGGCGGCCGCTTCAACTTCACCGACCGCCGCCCGGAGATGGGCGACGTGGCGCACGTGGGCGAGTACGAGGTGATCGACCGGCCGCGGCGGATCGTCTTCACCTTCGGAGTGCCGCAGTTCGATCCGGGCTACACGCGGGTGACGCTGGACTTCGTAGGCGTCGACGGCGGGTGCGAGGTCACCCTGACCCACGAGGGCGTGCCGCCGGAGTGGCAGGAGTCCACGCCGCAGGGCTGGGTGATGATCCTGGCCGGCCTGGAGGCGGTGCTGGGTTAGGGCGCCCTCGCCCCCTCGCCCCACCAACCCTTTTCACCGGCGGCGCAGGCGAGGGCTGCGTCGATGAGCTCGGGGAAGCCACTGCCTTCCAGGCCGGCGTCCACCAGCACGCGGCCGTCGACCTTAAGGCGGATCCACTTGGCACGGCGCAGGGTGAAGAGCGACTGGCTGTCGATCGCCTCGGCGGTGGCCATGTAGAGGTCGTCGTCATCGAACTGCGGCTTGAAGTCGAACACGTAGCTGTCGGTCTCGGCCTTGCCGCGGCGGCCACGAGGCAGCTTGCCGTCGCCGACCGCCCCGACGGCGAGGGCGATCCGGGACCCGGCGACCAGGAGTTGGAACTGACGGTCCTCGCCCACCATCGCATGGGCGACGCAAGCGCCTTTGCCAGCTTCCAGGGACCAGACGCCTTCCTTGTTGGTCGGCGGCGCGTCGGCCGCCTCGGCGCCTGCCGCCTGGACGCCCTTGCCCCACCAGCCCGCCTCGCCCTTCGAGCAAGCGATCACGCCGTCGAGGGCGCCTTCGAAGCCGGTGCCTTCAAGGGTCATCGACGCCACGGGCCGACCGTCGATGAGGACCTGGGCCTGCCGGGCCAGGCGCAGCGCGGCCAGCGCCCGGGCGTCGAAGTCGCCGGCGTAGTAGAGCGTCTCGGCGCCCTTGCCGTAGCTGGGCTCGAAGTCGAAGCCGTAGGCCTCGGTCTGGATGCGGCCCGCCTTGCCCTTGCGGATCGGGCCCTTCGCCGAGAAGAGGCCGAAGGTGACCTGGCCCTGGTCGCCGCGCAGCAGGAAGATCGTCCCGCCCTGCAGGGTCATGCTGGCCGCGCAGACGCCGTTGTCGACGTCGCTCGCCCAGAAGCCCTCCTTGTTGAGGACCGCGTCCTCGACGGCGGCGCGCGCCGGGACAGCGGCCAGGATGAGGAGCGCGAGGACCGCGCACAGATATCGCCCCATCTTGATCGTTCCCCCGCCGCACCGTGGATGAGCGGGAAGCTAGACCATGGGGGCGGGCGTGCGCAAGAACGAAATGGCAACTCGCCCCCAACCGTCATCCCACGGTCGCGCAGCGATCCGGGGGATCCAAGCCGGCGTACGGCAATCTCAAACTCGGCTTGGGTCCCCCGGATCAGCCTTCGGCTGACCGTGGGATGACGGCTGGGGGGTTGGCGGCGGAGGGGGGACCGAGGAACGCGCTCACCTGCTCGATCGCCTCCACCAGGGTGACGCGCTGGAGTTCGACGCCGGGGGGGAGGCTGGAGAAGAGGCGGGTGGGGCTGGAGGCGTCGAGCATGACGAAGCAGCCCTTGTCGTCCTCGCGGCGGATCAGGCGGCCGAAGGCCTGGGCGATGCGGGCGCGGGCCAGGGCGTCGTCGTAGGTCTTGTTGCCGAAGCGGGCGCGGCGCGCCTTGTGGAGGATGTCGGGACGCGGCCAGGGGATGCGGTCGAAGACCAGGAGGCGCAGGGACCGGCCCGGCACGTCGACGCCGTCGCGCACCGCGTCGGTGCCCAGCAGGCAGGCGTCCTCCTCGGCGCGGAAGATGTCGACCAGGGCGCCCACCTCCAGCGGGTCGACGTGCTGGGCGTAGAGGGCCAGGCCGCGATCGGCCAGGGGGGCGGCGATGCGTTCGTGGACGGCGCGCAAGCGGCGGATGGCGGTGAAGACGCCCATGCCCCCGCCGCCGGCGGCCAGGAACAGCTCGCGCATGGCGGCGGCCACCTGGCGGGCGTCGTCGCGGGCCACGTCGGTCACCACCAGGCAGCGGGCCTGGGCGGCGTAGTCGAAGGGCGAGGCCAGCTTGAGCGTCTTGGGCCGCTCGGGCAGGCGCGCGGCGCCGGTGCGCATCTCGGCCAGCGCGAAGGGGTCGTCGAGGGTGGCGTCGGCCAGGGTGGCGCTGGTCACCAGCACGCCGTGGGCCGGCTTGATGACCGCGTTGGTCAGCGGCTCGGTGGGGTCGACCCAGTGGCGGCGGCAGGCGGCGTCCACCACCCGGCCGAACATGAAGTTGGCGTCGAACCAGTCGACGAAGTCCGGGTCATCCTCGGCGTTCTCGTCGATGGCCTGGAGCATGGAGCGCCAGGCGGGAAGCTGCATGCGGGCGCGGCGGTCGAGCCCCCTCAGAGCCCCTTCGATCCGGCCGCGTTCGGAGGCGGCGAGGGTCTCGGCCTCGGCGTCCATCAGGTCTTCCAGGGCGCGGGCCAGGGCCAGCAGCGGCGCCTCGATCCGGGCCAGGGCGGCGGCGGCGGTGCGCGCGGTGTCGCGCACCAGGTCCAACGCCGGGCGCGCGGCGCATTCCATGCCGACCTCGCTGGGCGCCGCGCGGGCGCGCAGCTGCTCGATCATCGCCACCAGGAAGGCCTCGACCGGGCCCAGTGGGTTCACCTCGCCGTTGGGCGGCGCGATGCGGCCGCTCCAGCCCTCGCCTGGCAGGGCGGCGGCGGCGTGGACGGCGGCGTCCAGCAGGCTGCGGGCGTCCTCGGCGTCGCCCAGGATGTCCAGCAGGCGGGCTTCCAGGCCCCTACCCCGGCGGCCCCGGCCCTCCGGCCCGCGGATCCAGCGGCGCAGTTCCGCGGCCTCCTGGCCGGAGAGCGCGGCGGAGAACGCGCTGTCGGCCGCGTCGAACAGGTGGTGGCCCTCGTCGAAGACGATGCGCTTCAGGTGGGTGGTCTCGGCGTCGCCCTTGGAGCCGCGGGCGGCCCGCGCGCCGTCGAAGGCCGCCTGGCTCATGACCAGGGCGTGGTTGGCGATGACGATGTCGGCCCGGCGCGAGCCGCGGATCGCCTTCTCCACGAAGCAGGTGCGGTAGTGCTGGCAGCCGGCGTGGACGCACTCGCCGCGCCGGTCGACCAGGTTGGCGGCGGAGGCCTGGGCGGTGGGGCCGACCGCGAACAGGGTGGGCAGCCAGGCGGGGAAGTCGCCGCCGGTCATGTCGCCGTCGCGGGTGACCCGCGCCCAGCGCGAGGTCAGCGCCAGGCCGACGAGGTCCGCCCCGCCCATCTGGGCGGCGTTGGCCTGCTCCTGGAAGTTCAGCAGGCAGAGGTAGTTCTCGCG
>NZ_CADEGK010000067.1 GCF_902826855.1 uncultured Phenylobacterium sp.
TCATGGCCGAGCGGGTGCTGGGCAACGTCATCTCATCGGGCATCAAGGTGCTGGTGCTCGCCGTCATCATCGGCATCGGCTCAACTCTGTTCAGCCAGTTCACGGCAGGCTTCGGCGGTCAGCCGCCGACCATCGACGACGCGATGGCCGTCGTATTGGCGGCGCTGTCGCTGCTCGGTCTCGGCATCTTCGGTCCCGGTATCGCCAACGGCATCGTGTCCGGCGGCCCGCAACTCGGCGCCGGTTCCGCCATCGGCACCGGCCTCGTGGCGGGGGGCGCGGCCATGGCTGCTGGCGGCGCGGCCGGGCTCGCCCTGCGCGGTGGCGCGAGCGCCATTTCCGGCGGCGCCGCTGCCGTGCGCGGCGGAGCCAGCGCAGCGGGAGCCGCCTCCGCCGCCTACAGTCTCGGTTCCCTCGGCAAGTCGGGTGCCGCCGGCGTCGCGTCGGGCCTCGGCGGCGTCGCACGAGCTGCCGGCGGCGCGGCAGCCTCTCCACTGCGCCGGGCCGCGCAGAGCGTTCGCTCCAGCTTCGCCGACGGCGTCAAGACCGGCTTTGGCGCCACCGGCGGCTCCTCGAGCATGGGCACGGTCGCCAATGATGCCGCACCGGCAGCCACAGGCGCTGCCGCCAGCCCGCCGGCGTGGGCACAGCGCATGCGGCGTGGGCAGACCATGAGCCACGGCGTCACGCTCGCGGCACACGCGATCCGATCGGGCGACAGCCACGGCGGCGGCTCTTCCATCAATCTCTCCGGAGGCGACCGCACATGAGCTTCTTCAAGCGACCCGCAACCCACTATGGCAAGACGCCCGAGCCCGAGACACCCTATCAGCGCGCGGCGCAGATCTGGGACGATCGGATCGGATCGGCGCGTGTCCAGGCCCGAAACTGGCGGCTCATGGCCTTCGGCTGCCTGATCCTCTCCGCCGGCTTCGCCGCCGCGCTGGTCTGGCAGTCGGCGCGCGGGACCATCGTCCCGTGGGTGGTGCAGGTCGACAATCTCGGCCAGGCGCAGGCGGTCGCGCCAGCGCAGGCCGACTATCGCCCCACAGACCCGCAGGTGGCCTGGCATCTGGCGCGGTTCATCGAGCAGGTCCGCTCGATTCCGGCCGACGCCATCGTCGTCCGGCAGAATTGGCTGCGCGCCTACGAGTTCACGACCGATCGCGGTGCGGCCGCCCTCAATGACTTCGCCCGGGCCAATGACCCCTTCACCCGCGTCGGCAAGCAGCAGGTGTCGATCGAAGTGTCGAGCGTGATCCGCGCTTCGCCCGACAGCTTCCGTGTCGCCTGGACCGAACGCCAATACGAGAACGGCCAGCTCTCCACGACACAGCGCTGGACAGCGATCCTGACCATCGTGATCCAGCCCCCGCGCGACGCAGAGCGGCTGCGGGCCAACCCGCTCGGGATCTACGTCAACGCCATCAACTGGTCACGGGAGCTGGGGCAATGAGAAATCATTTCCGTCAACCGGTGAGCCGTCGCTTCCGCACTTCCGGTTTTGCGCTTCTGCTGATCTCCGGTTTGGCGCTTGCCGGCTGCGCGACCAACCGACCGCCACAGATCAGCTATGACGCCGAAGTTCCGCCGCTTCCCCCTGTGCCGGCTGCCGTCACGGAGGCGCCACCAAGGCCGCTTCACACACCGCCCGCCTGGACACCCGCGCGCGGTGGCGCTGCCGCAGGGACGCCGGCGGGTCGTGTAGAGAATGCCAATGCCGCCGCGCGCGTCGAACCGCGCCGCGAGGGCTATTACAACTCGATCCAGATCTATCCCTGGAGCGAGGGCGCGCTCTATCAAGTCTATGCCGCTCCCGGGCAGATCACCAACATCGCGCTGGAACCAGGCGAAAGCCTGACTGGCGCCGGCCCCATCGCTGCGGGCGACACGGCACGCTGGATCATCGGCGACACCGAGAGCGGCTCTGGCATCACCCGGCGCGTCCATGTCCTCGTAAAGCCGACACGGCCAGACATCACGACCAATCTGGTCATCACCACCGACCGGCGCATCTACATGATCGAGCTGCGCTCCGGCGATCGGCCCTATATGCCGGCCGTCGCCTGGGCCTATCCGCAGCCGCCCGCCTCGCAGAGACAAGCCGTGCCCGCCACGCCGGTGATCCCGGCCGTTGCGGCACGGAACTATCGCTACGGTCTCACGGGCGACACGCCGCCGTGGCGGCCGGTTTCGGTCTACGACGACGGGCGCCGCGTCTATGTCGAGTTCCCGCGCGGGATCGTTCAGGGCGAGATGCCGCCGCTCTTCGTCATCGGCGCCGATGGCGAACCGCAGATCGCCAACAGCCGGATTCACCAGAACGTCCTGATCGTCGACCGCCTGTTCGGCGCCGCCGAGCTGCGTCTCGGCAGTGGAGACCGCCAGCAGACGGTGAGGATCGTTCGCACCGATGGGAGGCCCGCATCATGAGCGAACGAGACACACAGGGCGAAGCCGAGGCACCGCTGGTCGGCACACCACCCAGCGATGCAGCTGCGCCGATGCGGCTGCGCGCCGAACCACCCAAGGTCACCCGGCTGTCACGAAAGGTGCTGGGAGGCATCAGCCTGGTTGCCGCGCTCGGCGTGGGTGGCGCCCTCATTTATGCGCTGCAGACGCGCAACATCGGCCCGGGCAATGAGGAGCTTTACTCCACGCAGAACCGGCGAACTGCGGACGGGCTTGCCGGCCTGCCACGCGACTATACCGGCCCGGTGCTCGGGCCTCCGTTGCCCGGGGATCTGGGGCGCCCCATCCTCGATGCGCAAAATCGTGGCCAGCCCGTCACGCCGCCAATGGCGGCAGCGCCCGCCGTCGATCCGGTGGAGCAGCGCAGACGCGCGGAAGAAGAAGCTGCCCGAACGAGCCGCGTCTTCTTCCAAACCGAGGCGCGCGTCGCAGCTCCGGTTTCGACAGCTGGGGGACCGGGCAACCCGAGCCTGACTGGGCTGGGTCTTCCGGGCCAGCCAGGCACACCCACGGCACAGGATCGCCAGCTCGCGTTCCTGAATGCGGGCGTAGACCGGCGCACGGTCTCGCCGGATCGCGTGATGGGTCCGGCATCGCCCTTTGTCCTCCAGACCGGCGCCGTCATCCCGGCGGCGCTGATCACCGGCATCAGGTCGGACCTGCCGGGCCAGATCACCGCGCAGGTGACCGAGCATGTCTACGACAGCTCGACCGGGCGCATCCTGCTCGTCCCGCAGGGCACGCGGCTGATCGGTGAGTACAGCAACGATGTCGGTTTCGGTCAGCGCCGGGTTCTACTCGTCTGGAAGCGGCTCATCCTCCCGAACGGCCGTTCGATCGTCTTGGAACGTCAACCCGGAGCCGACGCGCAAGGCTATGCGGGACTTCAGGATGGCGTCGACTATCACTGGTGGGATCTCGCCAAGGCAGCCGGCCTGTCGACCCTGTTGTCGGTTGGCGCCGAACTGGCCGTCGACGATCAGGATCGGCTGCTCCGGGCGATCCGGAACGGTGCGCAGGACACGATCAACGATGCCGGCCAGCAGATCATCCGTCGGCAGCTCAATGTCGCGCCGACCCTCACGATCCGGCCGGGATTTCCCGTGCGCGTCATCGTCACCCGCGACCTCGTGCTTGAACCTTATGGAGGCTTCTGATGACCAAGCTGAAGCTCGGCCCAATCGTCGACGACAAGCCGGTGAAGGTGACGATTGAACTCCCTGCGCCCCTGCATCGGGACCTCGTCGCCTACGCCGCGGCACTCGGCCGCGAACAAGGCCAGGCCATCAGCGATCCGACGAAGCTCGTCGTGCCCATGCTCGAGCGCTTCATTGCAACCGATCGGGGGTTCGCCCGCGCGCGCCGCGATGGCGGTCAGCGTGCGGCACGCGCCAATGTTCAGGACGGATGAGCCGCTGCCGGGTGAACCATGCCTGGTCTCTCTCCGATAGGGACTTCGCCAGCGTCAGCAGACGTTCGAGATCCCTCGGCAGAGACCCGCTCGAATGGACCGCACCATAGCGGAGAACGGCGTCCTCGATCAGGCGGAAGGTGATGCCGGAAAGGCCGGACCGAACATGGGCGCTGCCCGCGATGGTGACGCCGCCGCCATGCGCAACGATCTGCATCAGCGATTCTCGAGTGACGGCCAGTTGCTCGATCTGAAGGTCGCCGGGCGAAGTCTGGAGGCTTCGCATCAGGTAAGCCTTCGCGAAGTCACCGGTCGGCAAATGGGTCACCACAAAGTGCCGATCCCGCAAGTCATCCCACTGGAGCGCCTTCTGATCGGCGAGTGGGTCGCCGTCTGACATTGCGACGTACACAGGCTCGGCCCACAGATGCGTTACGTCCAAGCCCTTCGCGGGCAATGCTTCGGCGACAATGCCAACATCAAGCTGCCCCCGCCTCACGGCCGCGATTAGTTCGGGACAGCTACCCTCGCTGAACCTCAGCTTGACCCCCGGGCGGTCACCCCGAAAAGCCCCGAAAAGCTCCGACAGAAAGCCCATGGTCAGAGGCCCGAACACGCCGATCCGAAGATGCCGTCCTCTGTTCGCCACTGTTCTTGCACCGTCGAGCGCCGATCCGATCTGACGAGCCCCAGGGGCGGCCTGATCCAGGAATTGTTTGCCGATGTCCGTCAGGTCGACGCCGGCAGGATGACGGCGGAACAGCTGAGCGCCGATCTCATCCTCGATATCCCGGATGCGGCGGCTGATCGCCGACTGCTCGACGCCGAGATCTTGTGCCGCGCGCCGGAAGCTACCGCTTTCCGCAGCGGCGATGATGTAACGCACATGGCGTAGCTCGATCTTCGATCTCGGCACGATGGTTCCCCATGATGCAAAGGTCTTTGCAAACGTAGCCCCGTCAGCCCCCGAGAACTGTTCCAATCAGATGATAGGTCTTCTCCGTCTCCTCGCTACCGCCGCCCACGAAATCCTTAAATGTCACATATTCGACTGTTGCTACGTCGCTAGCGGACCTCCGGATCGCATCCCGCCGGTGCAAGCAGTAAATGGTGCGTGATCTGAACAGCGCAATTACGGCGCGTAACGCGTGCGGCGAGTCGTGCAGATTCTGTGGGCTGACGGATGTCCGGCCGCGCTGTCAGGACTGGAAACAGCACGCCGATTTCTACGCCAGAGCCCGAAATTGCCGCACGCCACGCAGAAGGGACTTCCGGTATCGGCACCTATCGTTCTCAATCGCCGGCGACAGCCGCGAAGGAGATTGAGAATGGGTCAGATTGAGCCTTTGGAAATCAGGAAGACCATCAGGCGGCACCAACTGCGAGAGATGGTGCCCCTGGCAGACAGCACGATCTACGAGATGGAGCAGCGCGGCGACTTTCCGCGGCGTTTCGCGCTGTCGCCGCGCTGCATCGTCTGGGATCTTGCGGAGGTCCAGGCCTGGTTGCTGGCACGGCGCGCGAAGCCGATTGCCCGCGCTCAGCATCCCGATGTGACCAAACGCCATTCCCGGCCGGTCAAAGGGCAGGATCGAGCGCGATAGGCGGCATGACTGTCGGCAACAGCGTCGGAACATACTTCCGGCCCTCGACCCAGGCATCGACGGTGTCAGCCCATTCCTGCATCATGTGGCGACGCTGAACTTCGTACTCGGCCTTGTTATAGACGCCGCGCGATGAACGCCCATCCTCGTGCGCAAGGCACTTCTCGATCCAGTCGCGGTTGAAGCCCAGCTCGTTGAGCAGCGTCGACCCCGTGCGCCGAAGGTCATGGACGGTGAACGGCTCCAGCGGCAGCCCCTCCTTCGTGGCCTGTTCGACGACAGCGTAGGTGACCCGGTTAAAGGTCGCCCGCGACATCGGCGCGTCCGCATCGTAGCGGGACGGCAGCAGATATCGGGAATTACCAGCGCAGGTCTTGAGCGCGATCATGATGTCGAGGGTCTGCCGGCACAGATAGACGTTGTGCGCCTTCGATCGCTTCATGCGCTCCTTCGGGATCGTCCAGACAGCGTTTTCGAAATCGACCTCATCCCAGACCGCGTCCTGCAACTCGCTCTTCCGGACCATGGTGAGGAGGTAGAGCTTCATGCCGAGGCGGATCGTCGGCAGGGTCGCGACATGCTCGAGTTGCTTGAGCATGATGCGGATCTCGGTCGGCGAAAGCGCCCGGTCCTTCGGCGTGAAGGTGGCGATCGAAGCAGGACCCACATCATCGGCCGGGTTCGCGACCTTCTCGCCATGGAGAATGGCGAAGGCGTAGATCTGCTTCAGGATATCCCGCACATGGATGGCTGTCGCCGGCGCGCCCCGTTCCACGATCTTGGCGCAGTGTGCGCGCAGGTCATCAGGCGTGATCTCGGTCAGCAACCGATTCCGCCAGACGGGCTTGAGTTCGCGCTCGAAGATGGCGCGGCGCATGGCGCGCGTGCTGTCGGCCATGGGCGCGCCTGTCAGCCACTTCTCGCCGAACTCACCGAAGCTCTTGGCCTCCTTGATCCGACGCTTATCCCGCTGCTTCTCGATGGCTGGTGACCGCCCCTCTGCGATCATCCGTTTGGCGTCCAGGCACAGTTCACGCGCCCGGGCGAGCGAGATCCCATCTCTGGCGTACTTGCCAAGATGGACGGTCTCGCGCCTGCCGTTCAGCCGGTAGTCCAGCCTGAACGAGATGCCGCCTGTGGGTGCGACGCGCACATACATGCCGTCACGATCGGTCACCTTGTACATTTTGGCTTTTGGTTTCAGGCACTTGAGTGCTGCATCCGTCAACATTTGGGGCCTCCACACAAAAAAAGACCGTCAGGCGTTTTTCGGAGGCTTTCGGCGGATATATCTGTTTATTTTCAGCAGATTAGGCCGAAAAAAGTACCGTCACGAGCCTCTGTCGCTGTGACGGTACTTTCGATTTTCCGGATGATCAACCGGGGGCGGGTCCGTCACCAGATACGACAGACGCGTTCCATGCCCACCGATAGACATCGATAGGCTATGGCTTGATTATTTCTGTTTTTCAGTGGGTTAGAGCGTATTCTGGCGTAGTTTTGGATACCCTCGGATGGGCAAAAATTATTCCCACTCGATGGTGCCGGGCGGCTTCGACGTCACGTCGTAGACGACGCGGTTTACGCCTCTGACCTCGTTGATGATGCGGGTGGCGCAGCGGCCCAGGACCTCCCAGGGGAATTCGAAGAAGTCAGCCGTCATGCCGTCAGTCGAGGTGACGGCGCGGAGCGCCAGTACATCCTCGTAGGTGCGGGCGTCGCCCATGACGCCGACGGTCTTCACCGGGAGCAGGACGGCGAAGGCCTGCCAGATGCTGTCGTAGAGGCCGGCCTTGCGGATCTCGTCGAGGTAGATGGCGTCGGCGGCCTGCAGGACGGCGACCTTCTCGCGGGTGATCTCGCCGGGGATGCGGATGGCCAGGCCGGGGCCGGGGAACGGGTGGCGGCCGACGAAGGCCGGCGGCAGGCCCAGTTCGACGCCGAGCGCACGGACCTCGTCCTTGAAGAGCTCGCGCAAGGGCTCCACCAGCTTCAGCTTCATGTAGTCCGGCAGGCCGCCCACGTTGTGGTGGCTCTTGATGACGGCGCTTGGGCCGCCGCTGGTGGAAACGCTCTCGATGACGTCGGGATAGAGGGTTCCCTGGGCCAGGAACGCGGCGCCCTCGATCTTTGCGCTCTCCTTGTCGAACACCTCGATGAACAGGCGGCCGATGGTCTTGCGCTTGGTTTCCGGGTCGGACACGCCCGCCAGTTCATCAAGGAAAAGATCAGCTGCATCAACGTGTATCAGCGGGATATTGTAGTGATCACGGAACATGGTGACCACCTGGGTGGCCTCGTCCTTGCGCAACAGGCCGGTGTCCACGAAGACGCACGTGAGCTGTTCGCCGATCGCCTCATGGATGAGCACCGCGGCCACCGAGGAATCCACGCCGCCCGAGAGACCGCAGATGACCTTGGCGTCGCCGACCTGCGCGCGGATCTTGGCGACCTGTTCCTCGCGGTAGGAGGCCATTGTCCAGTCGCCCTTCAACCCGGCGATGCGGTGGGTAAAGTTGCGCAGGATCAGCGCGCCGCGCGGCGTGTGGGCCACCTCGGGGTGGAACTGGATGCCGTAGAACCGGCGGCCTTCGTCGGCGATGACCGCGAAGGGGGAACCCTCTGACGCCGCAACCACCTCGAAGCCCAGCGGGATGGCGGTGACCTTGTCGCCGTGGCTCATCCACACGGTCTCGCGATCGCCGATGTCGCCCAGCCCCTCCAGCAGGGGCGACCTCCGCTCGATGAGGATCTCGGCGCGGCCGAACTCGCGGTCGTGGCCGCCCTCGACCGCCCCGCCCAGCTGCGCGCAGAGGGTCATCTCGCCGTAGCAGATGCCCAGCACCGGCACGCCCAGCTCGAAGATCCGCTGCGGGGCCGCCGGGCTGTCGTCCTCGTGCACACTGGCCGGACCGCCGGAGAGGATCACCGCCTTGGGGGCGAAGGCGTCCAGCATGGCGTCGACCTTGTCGAACGGATGGATCTCGCAATAGACGCCCGCCTCGCGCAGCCGGCGCGCGATCAGCTGCGTCACCTGGCTGCCGAAATCGACGATCAGGACACGTTCGTGGGCGACTTCAGGCATGGGTCCGTTAGCGGGCTTTCTCCAGCACGGCGACGTAGAATCCGTCCGTGCCGGCGGTGAGGGGCGTGAGGCGCAGATCGCCTGCGGGGGTGAGGAATTTCGCCAACGCCGGATCGTCGGTCGCGGCTTGGCGAGCGAATTCGGGGTGGCTCTCCAGGAAGGCCGCGACCCGGTCCTCGTCCTCCTCGGGCAGCACCGAGCAGGTCACATAGACCATGCGGCCGCCCGGCTTCACGAAGCCGGCGCCGTCCTTCAGCACCACGTCCTGGTCCTTCTGGCGCCGATCGAGGGCGTCGGGAGTCACCCGCCACTTGGTATCCGGGTGGCGCCGCCACGAGCCCGTGCCGGTGCAGGGCGCATCGATGAAGACCACGTCCATCTTCGCCGCCAGGTCCTTGAGCGGGTCGGGGTTCAGGGGCGAGCGGATCTGCAGGTTGCGCACCCCGGCGCGGTCGCCGCGGCGGATGGTGTCGGTCAGGCGTCGCGCGTCGTTGTCGTAGGCGTAGATCTGGCCGGTGTTGGCCATGGCCGATGCCATCGCCAGCGTCTTGCCGCCGCCACCGGCGCAGAGGTCCAGCACCTGCTTGCCCTTGACGTCCCCGGCGACGGAGGCGGCGACCTGGGAACCCAGATCCTGGATCTCGAACCAGCCCTTGGAGAACTGCGGGATCGCCTCGACGGCGCCGCTGCGGTCGGCGGCGGCCGGGGCGGCGACGCGCAGCGCGTTGGGCGCCAGACCCGGCGGCTGGGCTTCAAAGACACCCAGGGCCTTCAGCGCGCGTTCGGGATCGGTCTTCAGAGTGTTGACACGCAGGTCCACCGGCGCGCGCTCCGAGAGCGCCGCGCCCTCCGCGGCGCGCCGGTCGCCGAACGCCCGCGCCATGGAAGCGTCCAGCCAGTCCGGGTAGTCGCCGCGCACCGAAGCCGGGGCGTCGGCCAGGTCGCGCGGGGCCGCCAGGGCCGCCCGTTCCGCGTCGGTGAGCGCGCCATGGCCGTGCACCTCGTCGCCCGCCGCGTCGGCCAGCCGCTCGATGGGCCAGCCCCAGTGCAGATGCAGGGTCGCCAATACGGCCGCCCGCGGCGTCTCCTCGCCCATCCGCCAGGCGAGGGAGCGCTTGCGGCGCAGGACGTCCAGCACCAGGCCCGAGATGAAGGCGCGATCCTTCGACCCGGCGTAGCGGGCGCCCTCGCCCCAGGCCTTCATGGCGAGGCGGACGGGGCGATGCCGCGTCTCGATCTCGGTCAGGACCTCAATGGCCGCCGTCAGGCGTCCGCCGTCGCGCATCAGCTCACCTGAAGAGGGCCCAGATCACCATGACCAGCCCGACCAAGGACACGGCCCACACGATGGTGCGCAGCATCGGCACGCCCATGGCGTAGAGCGGCGCATAGGCCGCGCGGCCGCCGACGTAGAGCCACGCGCCCCAGATGGTCAGGTCCGCGCCCAGCCTGCCGGCCACAGCGTTGGCCAGGATGGCCGCGGCGAAGAAGGGGAAGGTCTCGATGAAGTTCCACAAGGCCCGGTGGAGCCGCGCGGCGACCCCGGAGACGGGCATCGGCGTGTCGCGGGGCCCGGCGGCCCACTTCATGTCCTGCTGCGCCCGCGCCGCCCCGGCCGCCCACAGGAGCTGCACCAGGCCGATCACCACCGCCGCCATCAGGAGCTTCAGCTCCAGCGCCACGCCCTCGCCCATCGCCGTCGCCTCCCTGTCCTAGATCCCGCTCGGATAGTTCGGAGCCTCGCGGGTGATCATCACGTCGTGCACATGGCTTTCGCGCAGGCCCGCGCCGGTGATGCGGATGAACCTGGCCCGTTCGCGGAAAAGCGGCAGGGTCGGCGCCCCCACATAGCCCATCGCCGCGCGGAGTCCGCCGACCATCTGGTGGAGGATGGGCGCAAGCGGGCCCTTGTAGGCCACCTGCCCTTCGATCCCCTCTGGAACCAGCTTCAGCGCGTCGGTGACGTCCTTCTGGAAGTAGCGGTCCGCGGACCCCTGCCCCATGGCGGCAAGCGAACCCATGCCGCGGTACGATTTGTAGGAGCGGCCCTGGTACAGGAAGACCTCGCCCGGCGCCTCGTCGACGCCGGCGAAGACCCCGCCCATCATGGCGACCGACGCCCCCATCGCCAGCGCCTTGGCCAGGTCGCCGGAGTACTTGATCCCGCCGTCGGCGATCACCGGGACGTCGGAGCCCTGAGCAGCGCGCACGGCGTCGGCGATGGCGGTGAGTTGCGGCACGCCCACGCCGGCGACAATCCGCGTTGTGCAGATGGAGCCCGGACCGATGCCGACCTTCACCGCGTCGGCGCCGGCCTCGATCAGGGCGCGCGCGCCGTCGTAGGTGGCGACATTGCCGGCGACGATCTGGACGCGGTTGCTCTCGCGCTTCACCCTGGCGACGGCGTCGGCGACCGATGCGTTGTGGCCGTGGGCGGTGTCGATCACCACCACGTCCACGCCGGCGTCCACCAGCGCCATTGAACGCTCGTAGCCCGCATCGCCCACCGTCGAAGCGGCCGCGACCAGCAGGCGGCCCTGCGCGTCCTTGGCGGCGTCGGGGTGCGCCTGGGACTTCTCCATGTCCTTGACGGTGATGAGCCCGACGGCACGGTAGTCGTCGTCGACCACGATCAGCCGCTCGATCTTGTGCCGGCGCAGCAGGTCGCGCGCCTCAGCCTGGGTCACGCCCTCTCGAACGGTGACCAGGTTCTCGTGCGTCATCAGTTCCTTGGCCGGAATATCTCCACTGCCCTCGAAGCGCATGTCGCGATTGGTCAGGATTCCGCAGAGGCGGCCCGTCTGAGGGTCGACCACCGGAAAGCCGGAGATCTTGCGCCGCGCCTTGATGGCCAGCACCTCGCTGAGCGGCGTGTCCGGATTGATGGTCAGCGGATTGATGACCATGCCGCTCTCGTAACGCTTCACCTCGCGCACCTGGTCGGCCTGCTCCTCGACCGTGAGGTTGCGGTGCAGGACGCCTATGCCGCCCGACTGGGCCATGGTGATGGCCAGCCGGCTTTCGGTCACCGTGTCCATCGCCGCCGAAACCAGCGGGATGTTCAGGTTGATCTCGCGCGTGAACCGCGTGGACACATCCACCTGGGTCGGCATCACGTCGGACGGACCCGGTTCCAGCAAAACGTCGTCGAAGGTCAGACCTTCGCGTATCTCCATGGAGCACCTCGTTTTGCGGTCCGCGTATAGGGGCTCGGCGCCTTGCACGGCAAGGGGCGTGACGGGTGCGTTCATGCGATTGCGGGCTCCTGACTGGGTTTGGCGAAGACGATGAAGTCGCCGGTGGTGGGCTTCTGCTCGATCGTTCCGGCCGCCAGGGCGGCGTCCAGGCGCGCGAAGCCCTCGTCCAGTTCCTGCGGCGTCATGTGCTCGAACACTGAGACGGCGCGCAGTTTCAGCCGCTCCACCGCTGTGGCGAGGTCGCCTTCGAACGGAATCAGCATCTGCACCGACTCCTCCGTGGTGAAGCCGGACGCCTCGAAGACGGCACGCGCCTCGGCCTCGGTGGGAAACATCGCTTCCTCCACCGCCCAGCTGCCCGGGAAGTAGCCGCGCCACCAATGATCCGGGATGCGCTCGCGGAAGGTGCTGCGAAGGATCAGCCGCCCACCCGGCTTGAGCACGCGGGCGATCTCGCCGGCCGCCGCGGCGCGGTCGCGAACGTGGTGGAACGACAGGAACATCAGGACGAAGTCGGCGTAGGCGTCCGGCAGCGGGATCGCCGCGGCCTCTCCCGCCAGGTAGGTCACCCGGGCGTGGCGCGCCTCGGCTTCGGCGGCTCGGCGCATCCCGCCAGCCGGCTCCACGCCATAGACCGGCCCGCCGAAGGTCTCGGCCAGCGAAGGCGTGAACCGACCCGTGCCAGATCCCAGGTCGATCCCGACCAGCGGTCGCCGGGCCGGCAGGTGGCGGGCGAAGGATTCCATCCAGGCCTGGATCGCCGCCGGCGGCAGCGCCCTGCCCCTGGCGTACACGTCGTGCTGCACGCGATCGTAGTCGACGGGCGGGAGGTTCTTAGGGGTGAGGTCTTCCATGACCAGCTAGTGCCGCGATTGCCGTTGCACGAAAGCCGACTTATTTGCCAGTCATTGTTCGAAAATGTCACATCGGGCGTCCTGGCCGCGCTGAACGCGCTCCGCGCCTTCGAGGCGGTGGCGCGGACCGGCCGCGTGACGCTCGCGGCCGAGGAACTGCACGTGACGCATTCTGCGGTCAGCCGGCAGGTCAAGGCGCTGGAAGCGGCGCTGGGCATTCGGCTGTTCACGGGGCCAAAGAACCGCCTGGAACTGACGCTCGCCGGGCGCGAACTGCTGCCCCCTTTGACGGAGGCCTTCGATCAGATCGCCGCCGCCGTCCGCCGTACGCGGGTGGGGGGCGAGGACCTGCATGTGGCGGTGAACGCCTCACTGTCGGTGAAGTGGCTGATCCCGCGCCTGGCGGGCTTCCAGGCCGCCCATCCGGACATCCGCCTGCACCTCTCAGAACTGGCCGCGCACGCCACCTCGCACCGCGGCGCCCAGGCCGTGGTGCGGATCGTGCCGCTGAGCCGTCTCGCGGACCCGCACTGCACGTCCTTCATCTCGCCCAACGCGCTGGGCGCGGTGATGTCGCCCGAAATGGCCCAGCGCTGCGGCAGCGATCCGCTGCAAGCGCCGCGCCTGGCGGCGGCCACGCACCCGGAGGCCTGGCCAATCTTCGCCGAGCACGCCGGCGTGGAGCTGCTACCGGCCCGTGAGCGGCCCTTTGCCCACGTCCATTTCGCCATGGACGCCGCCCTGGCCGGCCTTGGGGCCGCCGTGGTCTCCTGGCCGCTTTGCGCCGCCGAGGTGCTGGCCGGTCGCCTTGTGGCGCCGCTGGGCTTTGTGCGCTCGGGCAGCGCCTTCGCACTCCTGGCTGCACCGGGCGCCGAGGGCCG
The DNA here is from genome assembly GCF_902826855.1 of uncultured Phenylobacterium sp. Classification (GTDB taxonomy): domain Bacteria; phylum Pseudomonadota; class Alphaproteobacteria; order Caulobacterales; family Caulobacteraceae; genus Phenylobacterium. Next base: position 13,505 of record NZ_CADEGK010000067.1, read on the forward strand.
CGCGCTGGACCGCTTCCGCGACTGGCTCGTGACGGAGGGCGCAAAGACGCCGGAGCCGCTATAGTAGGCTCGGGAGGCGATCATGAGCGTACTGACCGACGAGATGCGGCGCATGGTGGAAGACCAGCACCTAGGCTTCGTCGCCACCGTCAATCTGGATGGCGGCCCCAACCTGGCGCCGAAGGGCACCACGCGAGTCTGGGACCGGGACCACATCATCTTTGCCGACCTCGGCGCGCCGGACACGGTGGCGGGCCTGCGCAAGAACCCGGGCATGGAGATCTGCGTCCTGGACCCCGCCGCGCGGGCAGGCTGGCGTTTCAGAGGACGCGCGATCGTGCTGTCGGAAGGGGCTCTCTTTCAGCACATACGCAGCAGCTACCGCCAGGGCGACGGGGCCCCGGCGTTCCCGCACATCGTGTTGATGACGGTGGAGGAGGCACTGCCCCTCGCCTCGCCCACGCGTCCGCGCCCGTCCTCTCCGGAGACCTGAAGCCGGGCTTGGGAGCCGGCATTCACCGCAGCGCGCCGGGCGGAAGACCGCCCTTGAACCCCGTCGCGACCAGGAACACCTCAGAGCTGTCCTGCCGGCTGGCCTTGGGCTTGACGTTCTTCACCACCTCGAAGTGCTGCTTCAGTTCAGCGATGAGGCGGTCGGTGCCGCCGCCCTGGAAGGCCTTGGCGACGAAGGCGCCGCCGGGCTTCAGCACCTCCACGGCGAACGCCATCGCCGCTTCGATCAGTCCGATGATGCGCAGGTGATCCGTCTCGCGGTGGCCGACGGTGTTGGGCGCCATGTCGGAAAGTACGACGTCGGGCGGCCCCCCGAGAAGCTCGATGAGCCGTGGCGCGCAGGCCGGATCGGTGAAGTCCATCTGCAGGATCTGCGCAGGTGGAAGCGGGTCGACGGGCAAGAGGTCGACGCCGACGATGTGGGTCACCCCGCGCTGGACGGCGACCTGTGTCCAGCCTCCGGGCGCCAGGCCCAGGTCGACCACGCGCGCGCCGGGCCTGAAGATGTGGAAACGGTCGTCGATTTCGGTGATCTTGAAGGCGGCGCGGCTGCGATAGCCCAGGGCGCGCGCCTTGGCGGAGAACGGGTCGTTCACCTGCCGCTCCAGCCAGGCCTGCTGGCTGGGTGTGCGCTGCTTGGCGGTCTTCAGGCGGGCGGGCTTGCCGCGGCCGCCCTCCTGGCCGCCGGTGGGCAGCTTGACCATACGCTTGCGGGGCGGCTCATCGCTCATTGGCCGTCGCCTCCCGGGCAGGGTCGCCCGGCCGGCCCTTGCGCGCCGGCTCGGCTGCGCCGGCGCTTGCGGCGGCGGCGCGCACCGGTCCGCTCGGACATCAGCGACAACAGGATCCCCTCGCGCAGGCCGCGGTCGGCCACCCGCACCCGGCTGCAGGGCCACTCCTCCTGCACCGCCTGGAGGATCGCAGCGCCGGCGAGCACCAGATCGGAGCGGTCAGGGCCGATGCAGGGCTGGCCTGCGCGCTCGGCGGCGCTGAGCGCGAGCAGGGACCCGGCGGCGGCGTCGCACTGGTCACGGGTCATCCAGATGCCGTCGACGCGGTTCCTGTCATAGCGCGGCAGCCGCAGGTGCATGCCGGCCAGGCTGGTGATGGCGCCGGAGGTGCCGACGAGGTGCGCGCGGTCGGCTTCGAAGATCGGCCGCATCGGATCCGCGCGTTTGAAGGCCGCGATTTCGCATCTCACGTGATCGACCATCTGGCGGAACCAGCCCTCGGTGGGCACGGCGCCTTCGGGAAACCTTTCGGCCAGGGTGACCACACCGATCGGCACCGACAGCCAGGCGCGTACCGGCGGCGTCTGGCCGGGCCCGTTCCGCCCTTGGAGGCCGGCCTTCAGATCGACCCAGGAGAGTTCCGTCGAGCCGCCGCCGACGTCGACGACCAGCGCGGCTTCGTGGCGGTAGTCCAGCAGGTTCAGGCAACCCGTCACCGACAGCCGGGCCTCCTCCTGCGGCGTGATGATCTGCAGCTTGACGCCAGTCTCGTTGGCGACCCGGTTGATGAATGCCTGGCCGTTGGCGGCGATGCGGCAGGCCTGCGTGGCGATGGCGCGGAACTTCAGCACCCGGCGGCGGCGCACCCGCTCGCCCGACACCTTCAGCGCGGCCAGGGCGCGGTCCATTGCCGCATCCGCCAGCCGCCCGCTCTGCGAGAGCCCTTCGCCCAGCCGAACGATTCGCGAATAGGCCTCCACCACGCGAAAGCCGCCGCCGGGAGTCGGCGTGGCGATCAGCAGGCGGCAGTTGTTGGTTCCCAGGTCGAGGGCGGCGTAGCACGGCGCCTCGGCAGTCGACCTCTCCCGGCCGTGGTTTGCTGGCCCGGGCGCGCGCGGCGCCTCACTCATGGACATCATCCGTCCTACGCAGGCGCGCGTTCCCCCTTCGCGCCTGATTTCGGGGCGACTGTAGCAAGCCTGGCGGGCGCCAGGAAGACGACGGTTGTATGAAACGCCCGCGTCACTACGTTCACCTTCCAGTCAGAACGAGGGGTGTAGATTCGCGGTCATGAGTACGCGACTCGCCAAATTCACGATCGGCCAAGTCGTCCGTCACCGCGTGTACCCATTCCGTGGCGTGATCTTCGACGTCGATCCCAGCTTCTCGAACACCGAGGAATACTGGCTCTCAATTCCGGAGCATATCCGGCCGCACAAGGATCAGCCGTTCTACCACCTGCTGGCGGAGAACGACGAGAGCGCCTACGTGGCCTACGTCTCCGAACAGAACCTGCTGCCCGACGACACCGGCCAACCCGTGGGCCACCCGCAGGCCTCGCTCATCTTCGAAGGCTTCGACGAGGGCCAGTATCGCCTGCGTCACGGCATCGGACACTGACGACGTTCCTTCACACCAACGGTACGCGGCAGTCCTTCCAGGGCAGCGAGGCTTGACCGCCGCCGCGTAAAGAGCGTTGCGTGCCGCCTTCGATTTCCCGGAGGCTCCGATGTCCGACTACAAGATGCTGATCAACGGCCAGATGGTCGCCGGCGATGCGACGATGTCGGTGCTCAACCCCGCGACGGAGGAGCCCGTGGCCACCTGCCCGCGGGCTTCCAAGGCCCAGTTGGACCAGGCGGTGGCCGCCGCCAAGGCTGCCTTCCCGGCCTGGAGCAAGACCTCGATCGATGAGCGCCGCAAGGTGCTGATCGCCATCGCCGACGTCATCCAGGACAACGTGAACGACTTCGCCCGCCTGCTCACCCAGGAACAGGGCAAGCCGCTGGCCGACGCCACCGGCGAGGTGATGGGCGCCTCGGCCTTCTGCCGCTACTTCGCCACCCTCGACCTGCCGGACCGCGTGGTGACCGACGACGCCACCAGTCGCGTCGAGGTGCGCAGGAAGCCCCTGGGCGTGGTGGGCTGCATCATCCCGTGGAACTTCCCGATGATCCTGATGATGTTCAAGCTCCCCGCGGCGCTGCTGGCCGGCAACACGGTCGTGGTGAAGCCTGCGCCGACCACGCCGCTTACGGCGCTGAAGCTCGCCGGGCTCATCAAGGACCTAGCCCCGCCCGGGGTCATCAACATCATCGCCGACGCCAACGACCTGGGCGGCGAGATGACCAAGCACCCGGACATCCGCAAGATCAGCTTCACCGGCTCCACCGAGACCGGGAAGAAGGTGATGGCCTCGGCCGCCGATGCGCTGAAGCGCATCTCCCTGGAGCTGGGCGGCAACGATGCGCTGATCGTGCTGGACGACGTCGACCCCAAGGTGACCGCGCCGCAGGTCTATGGCGCAGCCATGCAGAACGCCGGCCAGGTCTGCATCGCCGCCAAGCGGATCTACGTGCACGAGAGCATGTACGACGCCATGTGCGACGAACTGGCAAAATGCGCCAACGAGGCGGTGGTCGGCGACGGCCTGGAACAGGGCACCCAGATGGGCCCGCTGCAGAACAAGGCCCAGTTCGAGAAGGTGCTGGGCTTCCTGGAGAGCGCCAAGAAGGACGGCAAGATCATCGCCGGCGGCGGTCGCAAGGGCGACAAGGGCTACTTCATCAACCCGACCATCGTGCGCGACATCGCCGAGGGCTCGAAGCTGGTCGACGAGGAGCAGTTCGGCCCGGTCATGCCGGTGATCAAGTACTCCGATCCCGCCGACGCGGTGCGCCGCGCCAACAACTCCATGTACGGGCTGGGCGGCTCGATCTGGGCGAAGGATTCGGACCGCGCCTGGGATCTGGCGACGGAGATGGAGTCGGGGTCGGTGTGGGTGAACAAGCACGCCGACATCCAGCCGCACCTGCCGTTCGGCGGCGCCAAGTTCTCCGGTATCGGTTCGGAGCTCGGCGAGGAGGGCCTGAAGGAATTCACCCAGGTCCAGGTCCTGAACATGGCGCGGTGAGTTTCCGTCCTCTCCCACGCATCTCGTAGGAGAAGACGGGGGGCGCGCTGTTTTGAAACATCCCGCTCAACTAGCTCGGTTAGTACGACAGCCGGGGCCTGAGGGGGCGGGGTTTGAGCGAGCAGAGACAGTTCACCGAGTACGAGCGCAAGATCACGCTGTGGGGCGTGGCAATCGTGTTCCTGCTCTCGGCGCTGGACCAGACCATCGTGTCCACGGCCATGCCGCGGATCATCGCCGAGCTGAACGGCCTGGCCCTCTACGCATGGGTCACCACGTCCTACCTGCTCACCTCGACGGTGATGGTGCCCATCTGGGGCAAGCTCGGCGACCTCTACGGCAGGAAGCCGGTGCTGCTGGCCGGGATCACCTTCTTCCTCGCCGGCTCCTGGCTGTCCGGTGTTTCGGGAGAGTTCGGCGACCTGCCGCTGCTGGGCGGCGGCATGACCCAGTTGATCGTGTTTCGGGCGATCCAGGGGATTGGCGGCGGGGCGCTGTTCACCACCGCCTTCGCGATCATCGGCGACCTCTATCCGCCACGCGAACGTGGCAAGGTCGGCGGCATGTTCGGCGCGGTGTTCGGACTGTCGTCCACGATCGGACCACTGATCGGCGGCTTCTTCACCGACCACGGCACGGTCGAGCTGTTCGGTCACACGATCGCCGGCTGGCGCTGGGTCTTCTACCTGAACCTGCCGCTCAGCCTCCTGTCGCTGTTCATGATCATCGTGAAGATGCCCAAGATGTCCCACGCGGCGAAGGGCAAGATCGACTTCGTCGGCGCCGGCCTGATCATCGCCACGGTCGTGCCCTTCCTGCTGGCGTTGACGTTCGGGGGTGCGCAGCACGCCTGGCTTTCGCCGATGGTGCTGGGCCTGTTCGGCGCCGCAGCCCTGGGCCTCGTGCTCTATGTGATCGCCGAGCGGTTCGCCACAGACCCGATCCTGCCGCTGGACCTGTTCAGGAATCAGGTGTTCAGCACCGCCAATCTGGCGGGATTCCTGATCTCAATGTCGTTCATGAGCACGGTGACGTTCCTGCCGCTCTTCATGCAGCTGGGCCAGGGCGTCGGCGCCACCGAGAGCGGCCTGTCCATGCTGCCGCTGATGGTCGGGATCATGGGCAGCTCGATGCTGTCCGGGCGGCTGGTGAGCCGGACCGGGACCTACAAGGCCTACATGGTCGGTGGCATTGTGGTGACGGCGCTGGGGGTCTGGCTGCTCAGCCAGATGACCGCCGACACCACCCGCCCGGATCTGGCCTGGCGAATGCTGGTGCTGGGGATCGGCCTGGGCCCCGGCCAGAGCCTGTTCACCCTGGCCGTGCAGAACGCCATGCCGGTGTCGCGGCTGGGCGTCGTGACCAGTTCCGGCCAGTTCTTCCGCCAGATCGGCTCCTGCATCGGCGTGGCCCTGTTCGGGACCATCCTGACCAACCAGCTGAACGCCAGCCTGGGCAAGGTGATGCCCGGCATCGACGTCGGCAAGCTGCACGGGATGGGCGCCGAGGCGCAGGCCGGCGGCGGCCTGGCGCTGCCCGACTTCGTGAAGGACCTGATCGCGGGCGCCATCACGCACACGTTCGTCCTAGGGCTGGGACTGCTGGCCGCCGCCCTGCTGGTGACCCTGCTGATCCCCCGGATCCCTATGCGCGACGACCTTCAGGCCGTGGTCAAGGCCGAGGAGCCGGCGGAAGCCGCCTGAGCTAGATCAGGCCGCTGAGCGGTGAGGAGGGGTCGGCGTACATGCGCTTGGCCATGCGGCCGGCGAGGTAGGATTCGCGGCCTGCGATGACGGCGTGTTTCATCGCCCGCGCCATGCGGATCGGGTCCTTGGCCTCGGCGATGGCGGTATTCATGAGCACCGCGTCGCAACCGAGCTCCATGGCCAGGACCGCATCCGACGCGGTCCCGACGCCGGCGTCGACCAGCACCGGCACTTTGGACTGTTCCAGGATCAGCCCGAGATTCAGGAAGTTCTGGATCCCACGGCCGGAGCCGATCGGCGCCGCGGCCGGCATGATCGCGGCGGCCCCCGCGTCCTCGAGCTTTTGGGCATAAACCGGGTCGTCGGAGCAGTAGACCATCACGGAGAAGCCGTCAGCGATCAGCAGCTTCAGCGCCCGCAGGGTCTCTTCCATGTCAGGCAGGAGGTGTTTGGTGTTGGACAGCACCTCCAGCTTCACCAGGTCCCAGCCGCCCGCCTCGCGCGCCAGGCGCAGGGTGCGCACCGCTTCCTCGCCCGTGTAGCAGCCGGCGGTGTTCGGCAGGAAGGTGAAGCGGTCGGGCTTCACGTGGTCGACAAGCATCGGCTGTCTGGGGTCCGACAGGTTCACCCGGCGCAGCGCCACCGTCACGATCTCGCAGCCGGAGGCCTCGGCGGCGGCGGCGTTCTGGGCGTAGTCCTGGTACTTGCCCGTGCCGATGATCAGGCGAGACTTGAAGGTGCGGCCGGCGACCTCCCAGGTATCCTCCTCAGTCCGGACAGACCCGTCCATGGCTCAACCGCCTCCGATAAAATGCACGATCTCGATCCGGTCGCCGTCCATCAGCGCCGTCGTCGCATAGGCCGAGCGGGGCACGATTTCGAGGTTGCGCTCCACGGCCACCTTCTTCGTGTTCAGGCCCAGCACCGACACCAGCGCCGCCACGTCTGTGACGTCGTCGAAGGTGCGGGTCTCTCCGTTCACGATCAGCTGCAAGGCCGGCTCCGGTCGGGTTGCTTGTGGCCTGCGGCCCGGCCCGTTACAAGGGCGCCGGAATCGACGGCGGAGCTCAATGCCGAAACCGATCTATGTGCTGAGCGGTCCCAACCTCAACCTGTTGGGGACCCGCGAGCCGGAGATTTACGGACATGAGACCCTGGAGGACGTCCACCGCCTGGTCGCGGCGCGGGCGTCGTCCCTGGGCTATGAGGTCGTGTGCCGGCAATCGAATCACGAGGGCGTGCTGGTGGACTGGATCCAGGAGGCCCGCGAGAGCGCGAGCGCCTTGGTCCTGAACCCCGCCGCGTACGGCCATACCTCGATCGCCATCCTCGATGCGCTGAAGATGCTGAGCATCCCGGTGGTGGAGTGCCATCTCTCGAACCCGGCGGCGCGCGAGACGTTCCGCCGCAAGACCTATGTGTCGCTGGCCGCGGCCGGAATCATCTCCGGCTTCGGCGCGCGAAGCTACGAACTGGCCGTCGAGGCCGCCGCGGGCCTGGCCCGCTAGCTCAGATACGAAAGACAAGGGCCGCATACATGGCGAATACCCCCAAGGCGCCCGCCGATCCGATCGACTCGCGCCTGGTCCGCAAGCTCGCGGATATCCTCACGGAGACCGGCCTCTCGGAGATCGAGGTCGAGCACGGCGGGCTGAAGATCCGGGTGGCAAAGCAGCTTACGGCAGCGCCGGCTGTCCACTACGCGGCCCCCGCCCCGGCTCCCGTGGCCGCACCGGCGCAAGGCGCCCCTGCCGCCGCGCCAGCGTCCGCCGCCCCGGCCCGCGCCGCCGGCGAGGAGGTGAAATCGCCGATGGTGGGCACCGTCTACCTGCAGCCCAACCCTGGCTCCCCCGCGTTTGTGAAGGTCGGCGACACGGTGGAAGCCGGCCAGACCCTGTTCATCGTCGAGGCCATGAAGACCATGAACCCGATCCCCGCGCCCCGGGCCGG
>NZ_CADEGK010000068.1 GCF_902826855.1 uncultured Phenylobacterium sp.
GCGGGAACGCGATCGCGGCAAGGGCATCCCCTACGAGGGCAACTATTCCGGCTGGCTTGAGCAGAAGACCAAGCGGGTAGTCCAGGAGCAGTCCGAGAGCACGGCGCGGCAACGCGCGATGACCCGCGAACTGGAATGGGTGCGCTCAGGCGCCAAGGCCCGCCAGGCCAAGTCCAAGGCCCGCCTGGCCGCCTACGACGAAATGGTGCGGGCCCAGGAAAACACCCGCGAGGCGCAGAGCACCGCCACCATCCAGATCCCGCCGGGCCCACGCCTGGGCAACCTGGTGCTGGAGGCCAAGGGCCTGTCCAAGGCCTACGGCGACAAGGTCCTGTTCGAGGACCTGTCGTTCAGCCTGCCGCCCAACGGGATCGTCGGCGTCATCGGCCCCAACGGCGCCGGCAAGTCGACACTGTTCAAGATCATCACCGGGCAGGAACAGCCCGACGGCGGCACGTTCCGCGTCGGCGAAACGGTGAAGCTGGCCTATGTCGACCAAAGCCGCGACGCCCTCGATCCCGCCAAGACCGTCTGGCAGGAGGTCAGCCAGGGCCTGGACGTGCTGGCCGTCGGCAAGCGGGAGATCAACACCCGCTCCTACGTAGGCTCCTTCAACTTCCGCGGCGGCGACCAGCAGAAGAAGGTCGGCCAACTCTCAGGTGGGGAGCGTAACCGCGTCCACCTGGCGAAGACGCTCACCGAGGGCGGCAACGTCATCCTGCTCGACGAACCGACCAACGACCTGGACATCGAGACGCTGCAGAACCTGGAAGAGGCGCTGGAAGAGTTCGCCGGCTGCGCGGTGGTGATCAGCCACGACCGCTGGTTCCTCGACCGCCTGGCGACCCACATCCTGGCTTTTGAAGGTGACAGCCACGTGGAGTGGTTCGAGGGCAACTTCGAAGCGTACGAGGAAGACAAGAAGCGCCGGTTGGGCGCCGACAGCCTCATCCCCCACAGGATCAAGTTCCACAAGTTCACGCGCTAGGCGCCCAGGGATACGGCGCGCGAGTCGCCCCTCGGACCCGGCGGGGTCGAGACAGCCGTCGGGCGGGCCATGACCTCGTGTCCGCCACCAGAGGCCGACACCTGCGAGGGTGGCGACGGAAATCGCGCCGTGCGTGGCGGCCGCGATTCACAACTCATAAAGCCTAACTGCGACATACCGGCGTCTACGCTGAAGCTTGCGAGGGCGCGATGGCTGAATTCATTGGCTCCGATGAGGCTGACGTCATCATCGGCGTGGACGGCGACGACACCATCACCGGTGGTCGCGGCGCAGACACCCTGAGTGGCGGCGGCGGGCACGACTTGTTCCTGGTCGAGTTCGCTGACAGTTCGGCGATCGACGCCCTCTCCGACCCGGACGGGGCTACGGACGTCATCGCGGACTGGTCGCTAGACGACCGCCTGATCTTCGTCGACGCGCTGCCGCCCGAGGATGACTCCCTCTTCGCCGGCGTCGCCGCCGACTACACCGCCGCGTTCGACCTGGCCCAGACCGCGTTCGGGGAGGGGTTCGAGTATGCCTCCATAAAGGTGGGGGCGGACGTCTTCGTCTTCGCGCCGCGGACCGACTCCGTGGTCAAGCTCGCCGGCATCGACGTGAGCGCGGTGAGCGGCGGGTCGCTGTCCACCGACATGTCCGAGGGCGAGGCTGCGATGCTGAGCGCATCGGCCGAACACTTCGACGGCGGCGACGGGGCGGACACGGTCCACGGCCTTGAGGGTGAGGACACGCTGAGGGGCGGCGAGGGCGGCGATCAGATGTTCGGCGGCCTCGACAACGACTCCATCGACGGGGGCGAGGGCCTGAACTACCTGCGCGGTGACGAAGGCGATGACTACGCCACGGGCGGCGCCCAGCACGACGACATCAATGGAAACATGGGGCGCGACACCCTCTTCTCCGGCGCCGGGGACGACTGGGTGCGGGGCGGCAAGGACGACGACACGGTGCTGGCAGGCGCCGGCAACGACCTCGCCTTCGGCGACCTCGGCCACGACACTGTCGGCGGGAACGACGGCAACGACGCCATCCAAGGTGGCGAGGGTGACGATCTCCTGCGGGGCGACGATGGGAACGATACCCTGGCCGGTGATCTGGGCGACGACACGCTGAACGGGGGTCTCGGCGCCGACGTCATCGTGGCTTCCGGGGGCGCCGGCGAAGATCTCGTGATGGGCTTCAACGCCAGCGAGGGCGACCGCGTCCAGCTGGATCCGCAGACGGCCTTCACACTCTCTCAGGAGGGCTCCGACACGGTGATCGAGATGGCCGCGGGCCGGATGGTCCTGGTCGGCGTGCAACTGTCGAGCCTGCCCGAAGGCTGGCTGGTCGCGGCGTAGGCGCCGCGCGGCCGACACTTGGCGGCTACGCTTGTTGATCGACCTGCGCCGGCTATCCTGCCGGCATGGCAGTGATCGGCGCGTCCCGCTTCAACGACACTATCGCCGGAACCGCTGACGCCGACAGCATCACCGGCAGCCCTGGCATCGACCTGATAACCGGCGGCCCGGGCGCCGACACGATCGTCTCGGGGCTGATGTTCGGTGACGACGCCATGCCGGACACCCTGCGCGGTGGGGCCGGGAACGATTCGATCTCGCTTACCTACGGCTACGGCGGCCTGCTGTTCGGCGACAACGGCGACGACACCCTGACCCACGCGCCGCCGTTCCCGCTGAACCTGGCCTACGTCGTGCTGGAGGGCGGTCCCGGGACCGACATGATCGACGGCAACGCCAGCGCCACGACCACGGTCTGGGCGGGCTATCTGACCGCGACCTCCGGCGTGAGCGTCGACCTGTCGATCACCGGTCCGCAGGCGGTGGGCGGCGGCGCGGGGATCGACACCCTGCGAAACCTCACCGGGGTCCTTGGCTCCTCCTTCGACGATGTCGTGCGCGGAGGCCAGAACGCCCGCGAGGAGCTGTTCGGCGGGCCCGGGAACGACACGCTTCGCGCGGGGGCCGCGGGTGGCGAACTGCACGGCGACGCAGGCGACGACGTCCTCGTCGGCGGGCCGCGGTCGGATTGGGCCGCCTACAACACGAGCGTGGCCAAGCTGAACCTCGAGTTCCCGCCGCAGTACGCCGCCACATCCGGCCTGACGGTGAGCCTGGGCATCTCGGGCGCGCAGGCGGTGGGCGGGGGGCTGGGCATCGACACCCTGGTCGATATCGACAACCTGCGGGGATCGGCGTTCGGCGACACGCTCACCGGATCGGAGGCAGCGAACATCCTGGCGGGCGAGGCGGGCGATGACAGCCTGGCAGGCGGTGGCGGTGGCGACAGCCTGCAGGGCGGCTTCGGACGTGACGTCCTTTCGGGCGGCAGCGGGAACGACACCTTTGGCGACACCGGCGGACCGAACACGATGCTCGGCGGCGACGGGAGCGACTCGGTGGCGGGCAGCCTGGAGAGCGACGCCATCCAGGGCAACACCGGCGCCGACACCCTGAACGGCAATCTGGGCGCCGACACGATCCGTGGCGGCCAGGGCGACGACGTGGTCCTTGGCGGCGGCGAGGACGACTTCCTGGCGGGGGACCGAGGCGCAGACACCCTGACCGGCGGGGAGGGTGCGGACGTCTTCCACGCCTGGAGCGGCGCAGAGCTTGACCGGGTGACCGACTTCGACATCGAGGAGGGCGACCGCGTCCTGCTCCTGCCCGGCGCCGCACCGGCGATCAGCCAGGTGGGCGGCGACACGGTAATCGACTTCGGCGGCGGAGGGCAGATGGTGCTGACGGGGGTGCAGCTGTCGAGCCTGCCGGCGGGGTGGATCTTCGGGGCCTAGTCCGCAGGTTCAGGCGTCTCGGCCGGCATCTGGCGAACGCGCCTCAGGGCAGGCGTCAACAGGCCGTAGAAGGGTCCGATCATCAGGCCGGCGATCGCGATGAACAGGGTCGTCCGCATGCCCAGCGCCCCACCGAGCCAGCCGCCGGCCAGGGCGCCGACGACCGCGCCCGCGCCGGAGACAGCCCCGAAGGTCGCGCCGACCCGGCCCAGCACGTTGCCGGGCAGTACGCTCTGCCGCAGGCTCGCCGCGAGGATCAACGGGACCACGCCGAAGGCGTCGCCCAGGACCTGCGACACCACCAGAGCGGTCATGGCCCCGGCGCGATCGTGCGGCGCGAAGAGCAGCAGCATGGTGCCCAGCGCGGAGAGCACGCCCCCGACCACGATCGCCGGCCCCACGCCCAGCCAGCGCGCCATCGGCTGGACCAGCACTGACCCGATCATGGCGCCGACGCCGCCGGCGGCGATGCCCAGACCCATCAGCGCCGTCCCCAGGCCGAGGTCGCGCAGCACGAAGGCGATGTAGAGTGCGCTGAAGAAGCCGCCGAACAGGCCGCCAGTGGCGGTCATGACCAACAGGGTGCGCACCCGCGGCTCGCGCCAGGCCGCCGTCGCCCCCGTGACCAACCCGTTCCACCAGCCCCGCCGCCGGTGGGCTTGCGGCGGGGGTTCGGGTGTGCGGATGTCGGCCAGGAAGGCGGCGGAGACCAGGTAGGTCAACGCGTTCACGGCGATCGCGAACGGCGCGGTCAGCACCTGGAACAGCAGGCCCGCCAACGCCGGACCGCCCATCTCGGCCACGGATTCGCTCGCCGAGATCTTGGCGTTGGCGTCGAGCACCAGCGGCTTGCCGACGAGGCTCGGCAGGTAGGCGTGGTCGGCTATGGCGAACAGCACGCTGGCGGCGGCCACCAGGGCGGCCACCGCATAGACGTGTGGCATCGTCAGCGCGCCGAACCACGCCGCCAGCGGGATGCTGATCAGCACGGCGGCGCGTATCAGGTCGGACAGGATCAGGAGGCGCCGGCGCGATGCGTGGTCGATGTAGTCGCCCATGGTGAGGCCGATCACCAGGCCCGCGGCGGTGGTTAGGGCCGCCAGCCCGCCGAGCTGGCCGGGAGCGGCGGCCAACGCGACGACCGCCACGATCGGCAGGCCTTCGCGCGTGATGCGGGACCCGAAGTCGGAGACCGACTGGGCGACCCAGAGGCGCAGGAAGTCACGTTCGCGCCAGAGCGGGGATGCGAATAGAGGCATGGGAAACCGGGATCAGCAGCAGGCACGGGGCCATCGACCTGCGCAAAGCGCATGGGGCGGGGTGAGCCGATTTGAGGCCGCCGCGCGGGCCCACCGGACCGGGTTACGCGCAGAGCGCCGGTTTCAAGTCAAGCTTGGGCGAGGAAGGCCGCGATCTCGCGATCGCTGCGCAGCCGTACGAGACGGGCGTGGGGCGCGTGCTCCGCCAGGGACGCCTCGATCCGTCCGCTCCGCCAGCGGTTGAAGGTGAGGATGTAGTGGTAGAACTTGAAGTCGATGGACTCGCGGCATCCTTCGGCCATGTCGGGCCGGCCGCCGTCGGCATAGGCGAACACCCGCCAGATCGCCCGGAACAGGCAGAGGAACACCGGGAGATCCAGCCACACCACTGTGTCCGCGCGCGGCAGGCGCACGTCCAGGCTGCTTCCGAAGTCGCCGTCGCACACCCATGCCGGCGCCGCGATGGCCTCGGCCGTCCTCGCCCGGAAGGCGCCGTCGTCGCTCTCCACCCAGCCCGGTTTCCAGAACAGGATGTCGAGATGGATCACCGGCAGGCCGAGCTTGTCGCCAAGCTTCCGCGCGAGCGTCGACTTCCCCGCGCCCGAGTTGCCGATGACGAGTATCCGCCGCATGCCGCCCTGCTATAGGACCGGACGCGTGAGGTTAAGGGGGAGCCATGTCAGAGCCTTTGGTGGTGATCTCCGCGCGGCTCCTGGCCGGGCTGAAGCCGGCGGTGGAGCGCGGCGGGTTCGACGTCGCTCTGGCCTGGGAACTGACCGACGCCGAGCGGGCGCGGGCGCGCTGCCTGTTTCACGTCGGCGAAACGCGGCTGACGCCGGAGTTCTTGGAGGGCCTGCCAAACCTTGGCCTGATCGCGGTGGTGAGCGCCGGGTACGAGGGTGTGGATGTGCCCTGGTGCCGCGCCCGCGGCATCGAGGTGACCTATGCCGGCGGGGTCAACGCCGACGACGTGGCCGACCACGCCATGGGCCTGTTGCTGGCCAGTTCCCGCGACATGCACGAGCACGACCGGGCGATCCGCGAGGGACGCTGGCGGATGGAGGACCGGATGGCGCCGCAGCCCAGCCTGACCGGCCGCAAGCTGGGGATCGTAGGCCTGGGGTACATCGGCCGCGCCATCGCCCAGCGGGCCGAGCCGTTCAAGCTGCAGGTCGCCTGGTGGGGTCCGCGGCCCAAGGAGTCGCCGTGGCCGCGCGCCGAGAGCCTGCTGGCCCTGGCGCAGGCGAGCGACATCCTGATGGTGGCCTGTCCGGGCGGTCCGGCGACAGAGGGGCTGGTCAGCCGCGAGGTCATCGAGGCGGTCGGGCCCGACGGCATCATCGTCAACGTCGCCCGCGGCTCGGTGATCGACGAGGACGCCTTGATCGCCGCCCTCAAGGACGGGCGTCTGCGCCGGGCGGCGCTAGATGTCTTCCAGACCGAGCCGACCCCGGCCGAGCGCTGGACGGACGTACCGCACACGCTGCTGACCCCGCACCGTGCGGGCGGCACGACGGAGGGCGTCCCCAACATGGTGGGTCTGGCCCTGGAGAACATCCGGCAGTTCCTGGCCGGTCGACCGGTGATTTCGCCGGTTCCCTAAGCTTGTACCTTCCAGCGCTTCGCAGTGGGTAGGGCTTGACGTCCATACATATAAAGATATCTTTATGTGTGATGAAACTCTCGGCCAAGCAAGCTGTCGACGTCCTGCGCGCCACCGGCGAGCCGACACGCCTGCGCATCCTGGCGCTGCTCCAGCGTGAGGAGCTGGCGGTGCTGGAGCTGTGTCGGGTGTTGGACCAGAGCCAGCCGCGGGTTTCGCGCCACCTGAAGCTGCTGGCCGAGGCCGGGCTGGTGGAACGGTTCCCGGACGGCGCCTGGGTGTTCTACCGCCTTACCGGCGCAGGCCGGCAGCACGAGGTGGTGGGCGAGGTGCTGGCGCGGATCAATCCGGATGACCCCTCGCTCGCCCGTGACCGGCGCAAGCTGGACGACGTGCAGGCCGAGCGCGCCGCCGCCGCGCAGGCCTACTTCGCCGAGAATGCCGCGCAGTGGGACCAGATCCGCTCGCTCTACGTCTCCGACGCCGACGTGGAGGATGAGATCGTCGAGGCCGCCGGGCCGGGCCAGTTCCGCCGTCTCGTCGACCTGGGCGCCGGCACGGGGCGCATGCTGACGCTGCTGGGGCCGCGCGCCGAACAGGCCGTGGGCCTCGACCTGTCGCAGCAGATGCTCAACATCGCCCGGCGCAACGCCACTCAGGCGGGCCTGGAGAACGTGGAGCTGCGCCACGGCGACATCTTCGACACCCGCTTGCCCGACGCCAGCGCCGACCTGGTGGTCGTCCACCAGGTGTTGCATTACCTGGGCGATCCGGCCGCCGCGGTGCGCGAGGCCGCCCGCGTGGTGGCGCCGGACGGGCGGCTGATCATCGTCGATTTCGCGCCGCATCGGCACGAGTTTCTGCGCGAGCAGCACCAACACCGGCGGTTAGGGTTTTCGGACGAAGAGATGGGCCGTTGGCTGGCCGACGCCGGCCTGCCGCAGGTGGCGCTGCAATCGCTGCCGCCGGTCCGCGCCGATGGCCTGACCGTCAAGATCTGGGCCGCGCTGCGTGCGCCGACCGAACTGAGGAGCGCGGCATGAGCCCGCAACGCCGAGCCACTGACGGGCCTGGAGCTTCCCTGGGACCGGTCGCGCGCGCCGGCATCGGCGGTCGCCCGCGCCCCAGCGTGTCCTTCGAGTTCTCGCCGCCCAAGGGGCCCAAGTCGGAGGAGAGCCTGTGGGAGGCGATCCGCCGACTTGAACCGCTGAACCCCTCCTTCGTCTCGGTGACCTACGGGGCCGGCGGCTCCACCCGCGAACGCACCCACCGCACGGTGGTGCGCATGCTGAACGAGACGACCTTGAAGCCTGCCGCGCACCTGACCTGCGTCGAAGCCAGCCGGGGTGAGGTGGACGATGTCGTGCAGGACTACTGGGACGCTGGCATCCGCCACATCGTGGCTCTGCGCGGGGACCCCCCAGGCTCGCTGGGGGGCGCCTACACGCCACCGGCCGACGGCTACGCCAACGCCACGGAGCTGACCGCCGGCATCAAGGCGATCGCGCCCTTCGACGTCAGCGTCGGGCTCTACCCGCAGATCCACCCCGAGAGCCCGTCGATCGACCACGATATCGAGGTGCTGAAGGCCAAGATCGACGCCGGCGCGACGCGGGCGATCACCAACTTCTTCTTCGATATCGACGGCTATCTGCGGTTCATCGATCGCGTTCGCAAGGCCGGCGTCACCGTGCCGATCCTGCCTGGGATCATGCCGGTCTCGAGCTACTCGGGCCTTGCCAACATGTCGGCGCGCATCGGGGTCAGCCTGCCGGGCTGGCTCGCCAACCTGTTCGACGGCCTGGACGAAGACCCGGAGACCCGCAAGCTGGTGGCCGCCTCGGTCGCCGCCGAGATGTGCGCCCGGCTGCTGGAAGAGGGCTATTCCGACTTCCACTTCTACACGCTCAACCGCGCCGACCTGGTCTACGCGATCTGCCGCGTACTGGGCGTGCGCGAGACCCCGAACCAACCTCACCAGGAGGCCGCGGCATGAACCGCCAAGACCGCATCAAGGCGCTGAAACAGGCCGCCAAGGAGCGTGTGCTCATCCTCGATGGCTCCTGGGGCGTCATGATCCAGAAGCGTGGCCTGGCCGAAGCGGACTACCGCGGCGAGCGGTTCAAGGATGCGCCCGGCCAAATGAAGGGCAACAACGACCTGCTCTGCCTGACCCGGCCGGACATCATCGCGGATCTGCACGACCAGTACTTCGCCGCGGGCGCCGACATCTCGGAGACCAACACCTTCTCGGCCACGAGTATCGGCCAGGGCGAGTACGCCATGGAAGCGGCGGTGTGGGACATCAACTTTGAAGGGGCCCGCATCGCCCGCGAGGTCGCGGACCGCTGGACCGCGAAAGAGCCGGGCAAGCCGCGCTTCGTCGCCGGCTCCATCGGCCCGTTGCCGGTGATGCTGTCGATGAGCTCCGACGTGAACGATCCCGGCGCGCGCAAGGTCACCTTCGACCAGGTCTATGAGGCCTATCGCGAGCAGGTCCGGGCGCTGCACGAGGGCGGGGTCGACCTGTTCCT
The DNA here is from genome assembly GCF_902826855.1 of uncultured Phenylobacterium sp. Lineage (GTDB taxonomy): Bacteria > Pseudomonadota > Alphaproteobacteria > Caulobacterales > Caulobacteraceae > Phenylobacterium. Next base: position 9,200 of record NZ_CADEGK010000068.1, read on the forward strand.
GGTGGAGACCATTACCGACACGCTCAACTGCAAGGCCGCGATCAAGGCGATCCTCGACCTGCAGGACGAGGGCTACGAGGAACTGCCGATCTGGATCTCCGGCACCATCACCGACCGCTCGGGCCGCACGCTGTCGGGGCAGACGGTGGAGGCTTTCTGGAACTCCGTGCGTCACGCCAAGCCGTTCGCGATCGGCCTTAACTGCGCGCTGGGCGCCGACCTGATGCGCCCGCACATCGCCGACCTTGCGCGGGTCGCCGACACCCTGGTCTCGGCTTATCCCAACGCCGGCCTCCCCAACGCCATGGGCGAGTACGACGAGGAGCCGCACCAAACCGGCCACCAGTTGCACGAGTGGGCCGAGAGCGGGCTGGTGAACATCCTGGGCGGCTGCTGCGGCACCACCCCGGACCACATCCGCCACGTGGCCGACGCCGTGCGGGGCATGAAGCCGCGCCAGCCGGCCGAGCGGGCCAAGGCGATGCGGTTGGCGGGCCTGGAACCGTTCGAGTTGGCTTAGAACCACAAACCCCGTCATCCCGGACGGCCTGCAAGGCCGATCCGGGACCCAGGAGCGGTGCGCGAGGCCTCTGGGTCCCGGCTCTCCGCTGCGCTACGCCCGGCATGACATAGTAAGTAGAGCTGAATGCGCCCCACCTTTATCAACGTCGGCGAGCGGACCAACGTCACCGGCTCGGCCAAATTTCGTAAGCTGATCGCCGATGGAGACTATCCTGCGGCGCTCTCGGTCGCGCGCCAGCAGGTCGACGCCGGCGCCCAGGTCATCGACGTCAACATGGACGAGGGGTTGCTGGACTCGGTCCATGCCATGCGGACCTTCCTCAACCTGATCGCGGCCGAGCCGGACATCGCCCGGGTGCCCGTCATGATCGACTCCTCCAAGTGGGAGGTGATCGAGGCCGGGCTGAAGTGCGTCCAGGGCAAGGCCATCGTCAACTCGATCTCCATGAAGGAGGGCGAGGCCAAGTTCATCGAGCAGGCCAAGGCTTGCCTGCGCTATGGCGCGGCCGTGGTGGTCATGGCGTTCGACGAGGTCGGGCAGGCGGACACTGCCGACCGCAAGGTCGAGATCTGCGAGCGGGCTTACAAGATCCTCACCGAGCAGGTCGGCTTCCCGCCTGAGGACATCATCTTCGATCCGAACATCTTCGCCGTGGCCACGGGAATCGACGAGCACAACAACTACGCCGTCGACTTCATCGAGGCGACGCGGCGGATCAAGGCGGCCTGTCCGCACGCGCGGATCTCCGGCGGGGTCTCGAACGTGAGCTTCTCGTTCCGGGGTAACGAACCGGTACGTCGCGCGATCCACGGCGTGTTCCTGTATCACGCGATCGCCGCCGGCATGGACATGGGGATCGTCAACGCCGGCGACCTGCCGGTCTATGACGACATCCCCGAGGAACTGCGCGAGGCGGTCGAGGACGTGATCCTCAACCGCAAGCAGCGCACCAACATCTCCAACACCGAGCGGCTCGTGGAGCTGGCGCCCAAGTACAAGGGCGGCAAGTCGGAGGCCAAGGGGCCGGACCTCACGTGGCGCGAGAAGGACGTCGGCGGGCGGATCACCCACGCCCTGGTGCACGGCCTGACCGACTACATCGAGGCCGACACCGAAGAGGCGCGCGCGGGCGCCGCACGCCCGCTGCACGTCATCGAGGGCCCGCTGATGGACGGGATGAACGTGGTGGGTGACCTGTTCGGGGCCGGGAAGATGTTCCTGCCGCAGGTGGTCAAGTCGGCGCGGGTGATGAAGCAGGCGGTGGCCTACCTGGAACCATTCATGGAGGCCGAGAAGGCCGGCAAGCCGCGCGAGCAGGCGGGCCGCATCCTGATGGCCACCGTCAAGGGCGACGTCCACGACATCGGCAAGAACATCGTGGGCGTGGTCCTGCAGTGCAACAACTACGAGGTCATCGACCTCGGCGTCATGGTCCCGGCCGACCGCATTCTGGATGAGGCGGTGAAGCACAACGTCGACATCGTGGGACTGTCGGGCCTCATCACCCCCAGCCTGGACGAAATGGCCTTCGTGGCATCGGAGATGGAGCGGCGGGGGATGACCATTCCGCTGCTGATCGGCGGCGCCACCACCTCGAAAACCCACACCGCGGTGAAGATCGAGCCCCGCTACAAGGGCGGCCAGACCACCTACGTGCTGGATGCGAGCCGCGCTGTCGGCGTGGTCTCCGGCCTGCTGTCGCCCACCGAGAAGGTGCGCCTGCAGGCCGAGACGGCGGCGGAGTACGTCAAGGTCCGCGAACAGTTCGCCCGCGGGCAGGGCAATCGCGCTCGTTCGACATTGAAGGAAGCCCGCGACAACGCCTTCACGCCGGACTGGACGACCTACGATCCGCCCGAGCCCAGCTTCACCGGGACCCGCGCGTTCCAGGCCTATGACCTGGCCGACCTCGCCCGCCACATCGACTGGTCGCCGTTCTTCGCCAGCTGGGAGCTGATCGGCCGCTATCCCCAGATTCTCGAGGACGATGTGGTCGGGGAGGCGGCGACGAACCTGTTCGCCGACGCGCAGGCCATGCTGCAGAAGATCATCGGCGAGCGGTGGTTCGAGGCGCGCGGGGTGATCGGCTTCTGGCCGGCCAACTCCGATGGCGACGACGTGGTGGTCTATGCCGATGAGAGCCGGACGACAGAGCTCGCGCGCCTGCATACGCTCCGCCAGCAGATGGCGAAGGATAAGTCCCAGGCCGACGGCGGCCGCGCCAACGTGGCCCTGGCCGACTTCATCGCACCCGTCGGGACCAAGCCCGACTGGATCGGTGGTTTCGCCGTCACCGCCGGGCACGGCGAGGCGGAGATCGCCAAGGCCTTCAAGGACAAGCACGACGACTACTCGGCGATCATGGCCTCGGCCCTGGCCGACCGGCTGGCCGAGGCCTTCGCCGAGGCCCTGCACCGGCGGGTGCGCACCGAGCTCTGGGGCTATGCGCCGGACGAACCTTTCGACATTGAATCATTGATCGCCGAGCAGTACCGGGGGATCCGCCCGGCCCCCGGCTACCCGGCCCAGCCCGACCACACCGAGAAGGCCACGCTGTTCAGGCTGCTGGACGCCGAGGCAGCCACCGGCCTGGAGTTGACTGAGAGCTTCGCCATGTTCCCCACCGCGGCAGTCAGCGGCCTCTACTTCTCCCACCCTGAAAGCCACTACTTCGGCGTCGGCCGCATCGAGAAGGACCAGGTCGAGGACTACGCCCGCCGCAAGGACTGGGATCTCCGCACGGCGGAGCGGTGGCTCGCGCCAATCCTCAACTACGAGCCGGCGTAGGGAGAGGGCGTCGAGGACTCTGGATTCCAGCACTGGAAGACGCAGGGATACGGCAAGTAGGGGGCGACGGCCTGGGGCCAGCGTGTGCGAAATAGGGAAGCGGTGAGCTCCGTAGCTCGATGAGTGGCTCGAACTCTGAGGCGGGCTTCAGCCCGAACGGCTTCGCCAGGTCCTCAAGACTCGACACGCCATGCCCCTCGGCGACTATAGCGCCCGATCAACGAGAGGCGAGCCAGCGAACGGATTGTCCTCGTCCCACAGGGCGACCAGGTCACCGCGCCGGATGACGCCGGCGCGCAGGATCCGCGCGGTCAGCCCGCCACGTCCGCGCAGGGCGTTGTAGCCTCCCGGTCCAAGCACCTCCTCCATGCGCGAACACGGATGGCACTCACCGGTCACCTCCACGATCGCGGCGAGGGCCGGGTCCGAACCGATGGCGAGGCAGCGGCCCTTTAGGGCGTTGAGGTTCAGGCCCTCGGTCACCAGATTTCGCCGCACGAGATCAGGCGCCAGCGCGACGTCCCGTCCGAGAAAGGCGCCGATGGCCTCGAGGTCCTCGCGGGCGATCAGCGTCACCTGTCGCTTGCCGCCGGAGCGTCCCCCATACCTGTCCCCATGGAGTCCCGCCTCGGGCGAGAGCTGCGCGGCCTCGACGACCTCGATCGGACCCCGGCGCGCCGTGCGCAGTCCGATCCAGGCGAGGCGCCCTGGCCGCATCGGAGCGTCCAGGAGGCGCTGCAGGGTTGAGCTCGGGTTGAAGGCGGGACGGACAGGCATGCTCGGTGCAGGTAGGGAGCGCAGCGCTCGGGACAAGCCGTCCACGCCCAGGCCGAGCGGGTCACGCCCGCTTCCGCCCTCCGATACGCGACGACCTGGCCGCCCCTCGGCGTCTCGGCCGGCCGCGCCCTCGTCGGCTGGGGCAGTCCTCGACGGCAAACAATGAGCGGCGAAAAGTGGGACGGTTCGCCGATACTCACACCGTTGAGCGCAGTCTGTTGTGGATAGCCGTCGCGGCGATGGCGGCCTCGCCCGCGCCGACGGCAATCTGGTTCAGGCCGCGGACAACGTCGCCTGCCGCGTAGAGGCCGTCGACCGTCGTCGCCTGATGAGCGTCGACCAGCAGGTTGCCGAGCTCATCCTGGCGGGCGCCAGCCGCGACGGCCAGCTGCGCCTGAGCGCTACAGCCCAGGGCGAGGTAGAGGTGGTCGAACCGCCGGGCGGCCTCGCCCGGCTTTCGTAGAACCACCGCGTCCGGCTCGATCTCCAGTTGCTCCAGAGCCACGCAGGTCGCTTCGGCCGGCGCGGCGCCGCCCGCAGGCCCAAGCCTGAGGATGGTGATGTCCGGGCTGTACGTGCGGAGGAAGTCGGCTTCCCGCTGAACGAGGTCGTCCTCACCCAGCACGGCGAGGCGCCGGTCGATCGCCTCGTAGCCGTCGCAGATCGGGCACATGCGGACCCGGCCTGAAAGGATCGCCGCCGGGAGGCCTTCGATCGCCGGCAGATGATCGACGACCCCCGTTGCGAGGAGCACCGTGAGGGCGTCGACGCGGGCAAAGTCGCCTTCGAGCCGAAAGCCCTGCGGTGAGGCGCGAAGTGTCTCGACGCGGCCTGGTTGGATTGTGGCTCCATGGCTTTGAGCCTGTGACCGGAGTCGCGTGATCAGCTCCGGGCCGCCGATCCCCTGCGGGAAGCCCGGTGTGTTGTGGCTCTTGGGAATCCAGTCCGCCCGCGAAGGCCCCCCGTCCAGCACCAGCACGCGGCGGCGGAACCGCGCCAGATAGGTCGCGGCCGTGAGCCCCGTCGGTCCGGCGCCGACCACGACAGCCTCCCAGCGCTCAACACTCGCTGTTGATGGGTTCAAGCCGCGCCCGCTGTTCGCGACGAGGATGCAAAGCGAGGTCTGCAGGCGACGCTGTGGTCGCGGACGTATCGTCTGCTCATTCCGGCGGAACGCTCCGGGGCGCATCTGGTGGCGCCAGCGCCGCTGGTCGCCTCAGCTTGAAGCGACTCCGGCCGACGAGGTCTTCGATGTCGAGAGCATCGCCATCGCCATCTCCGCCTTATATCGTCGGTGATGGCCTGCCCCTGACGTTGCGCCACACGGAGACCGGCAATGAGCGTGCAGATTACCTTCGGCGCCCGCACCCTGCCGCGCGAGGCCGTTGAGGAACGCGCGCGACGCGCGGCCGCCGCCTTCCGCGCGCTGGGCGTCGGGGCTGGCGACGTGGTGGCAATCATCCTGCGTAACGACTTCGCCTTCCTCGAGACCACCGTCGCGGCGGGGTATCTCGGCGCCTACGTGACGCCGGTGAACTGGCACGCCACGGCGGACGAGGCCGACTACATCCTGCACGACTGCCAGCCGAAGGCGGTGGTGATCCACTCCGACCTGGTCGAGGGGCTACGTGGGGCATTTCCCGCCGGCGTCCCGGTGCTGGTGGTCGCGACGCCGCCCGACATCCGGGCCGCCTATGGCGTGGCGCCTGACGATCCGCCGGCGCCCGACGGCGCTCGCGACTGGAGCGCGGTCGTCGAGGCCGCGGTCCCGCTGGAGCCCGAGGCGATCGAGTCGCCCGGTGCGATGATCTACACGTCGGGCACCACGGGCCGCCCGAAAGGTGTGCGGCGGCGTCCGCCCACCCCCCACGAGGCGACCGAAGCGGGACGGATGATCGCCATCCTGTTCGGGAACGCGGGCATCGACCCCGCCGACATCACCGCACTCGCAGCCGCGCCGATGTACCATTCGACGCCCAACGCCTTCGTGCCGCACTTCTACCGACTGGGCGCGAACGTCATCGTGCATTCGCGGTTCGACGCCGAGGCGATGCTGGCCGAGATCGAGGCGTCGAAGGTCACGCACGTGCTGGCCGTGCCGACCATGTTCGTGCGCCTGCTGAAGCTGCCTCAGGAGGTGCGCGACCGCTACGACGTCTCGTCGCTCCGCTTCGTCATGCACGGCGCTGCGCCATGCCCACCGGAGGTGAAGCGGGCGATGATCGAGTGGTGGGGGCCGGTGATCTGGGAGCACTACGGCGGCACCGAGACCAGCGCCATCACGATCTGCGACAGCGCGGAGTGGCTGGCGCATCCCGGCACGGTCGGCCGGGCGTTCGAGGGCGCCGTCCTGCGGATCCTGGACGACGCCGGCCGGCCGCTGCCCGCCGGTGAGATTGGCGAGGTCGCCTGCTGGCGGCCCACCACATCGCAGTTCACCTACAACGGTGACGACGACAAGCGGGCCCGCGCCGACCGCGACGGGCTGGTGAGCCTGGGCGACAAGGGATACCTCGACGCTGACGGCTTCCTCCACCTGTCCGGCCGCGCGTCCGACATCGTCATCTCGGGCGGGGTGAACATCTATCCCGCGGAGATCGAGGCCGAACTGATCCGCATGCCGGGCGTGGCCGACTGCGCCGTCTTCGGCATCCCCGACGAGGAGTTCGGCGAGGCGCTCTGCGCCCACGTCCAGCCCCACGCCGGGGCGCAGATCGAAGGCGAGGCCGTGCGCGGCTACCTGCGCGGGAAGGTCAGCGGCTATAAGGTGCCCCGCGTGGTGGTGGTCTCCGACACCCTGCCACGGGAGGACTCGGGGAAGATCTTCAAGCGCAAGCTGCGCGAGCCCTACTGGGCTGAGGCGGGTCGCTCGATCTGACCGCGCGAGCTGACCCGGGCTTCGGGGGGCGCCATTGAAAGCTCGGCCGCACGACGGCGGGCGCGGCCATACATGTTGAGAGCCGAGCGCATGGCGCGGCCGAGCGCCCGCAGGGCTTCGGCTCATCCCAGGCTCCGGTCATCTCACTCGATGGGGACGCGGGTTCGGCCCTCGGCGTCGAACTGGTGCAGGTACTCGGCGATGCCCGTGCCGGTGACGCCTTCGTAGGTCCAGCGCGCCAGTCCCTCGTTGACCACGGTGCCGTTCTTCGTGCCCCCGCCAGGCGCGACGCGCAGCAGGTCAGCCCGCAGCGCGTGTTCGACGCCGTTCTTGTCCACGGCGGTCACGTGGCAGACCTTCTGGGTCACGCCGTCGGCCTCCAGCTCCGTCCTGACGCGCCATTCCTCGATCGAGGCGTGCGCCCCGTTCTTCCAGACCCAGCCCCGGTGCAGATCACCCGCATCGGTGCCGATGCGGATGCCGCCGAAGTGGGTGTCGTCGTCGATATTGATCGAGAACCAGCGCCACATCTTCGGCCCGCCCCACCGGCGCGGACCCCAGGACTTGTCGCGATTGCCGCGCGCGTTCGGGCCGAGCCTGTGCGTGACGCCGTCGATTGTGATCTCGCCGGTCCAGCGTCCGCCCTGTTCCAGGTGGCCCTTGCCCACGCTTTTGCGCGTCTCCGCGCTTGGGCCGGAGCCCTCCTTGCCCTGGCCGTCCGTGCCGATCGCCGGCATCAGCGCATGGAACTCGACGTCCATCGAGATCTTCGCCTGGCGCGTGGCGCGCGTCTTGAGATCGCTCACGTGGGCTTCGCCTGAGCCCGCGATCCGCCAGCGCTTCATGGGCTCGATCAGCTCGTATTTCATGTCGCCGACCTCGAGAAGGCGATCGGTCATGGTCTTCTGGTCGCGCCGCCCGCCCATGTGGGCGATTTCCTGGCCCGGGAGCCACAGCGACATGCCGAGGTCCATGTACCCCTCGTTCGGACGTATGCCGACGCGGGAATAGAAGCCGATGTCCTCGTCCGGATCGTAGGCGTTGAAGTAGTAGGACTCGCTCCAGGCGCTGTCGCCTTCGACAGGATGCTGAAGATCGTGCTCGGGACCGAGGATGGGCATCGGGGTGGCCTCTTGTTGGCTTGGCGCAAGTCTGCCGCGAAAGAGCGCGGGTTGTCACTAGGACCCGGGACACGGGCAGGCGCCCGCAAAGGCCGCACAAGAGTATCTTACACGATCAAGTTGTAGCCCGAATGAGGAGGTTTACCCTAGGTTCGCCAACGCGCGGATCCGGGGGCGGCGGCCCGAGGGTTCGGCAGCCGCCTCCTGGAACGCGGCCTGGCAACCGACCTGCGCGGCGAAGTCCGGCTGGACTTCCATCCCGACGGGCTGGTTTGCCGGATCACCGGCTCGCCGCAGGGGAACAGCGCCGGGGCGGCGCCAGGCTGAGACGACCGTTCCAATCTCTGGGGCGCGGTACAAATCCCAATGACCGCGGCGCGCCTGTCGGCTAGAGCCTCCCCAACGAAAACAGGGGAGATCGCCATGAGCGCCGGACCGACCGACATCATCCTGCACCAGTACGACGGGTTCGCGCCGTTCTCGGCCAAGACGCGGGTGATGCTGGGGATCAAGCAACTGACCTGGTATTCGTGCGCCCAGCCGGTGATCATGCCCAAGCCGCACCTGATCCCGCTGACCGGCGGCTATCGCAAGATCCCGGTGATGCAGATCGGCGCCGACATCTGGTGCGACACCCGCGCGATCCTGCACGAGCTGGAGCGCCGCCATCCCACCAAGGGCGGGATCGGCCAGGGGATCTCCGACGCCGTCTCCGTGCTCTGCGACCGCGTGCTGTTCGGCCTGTCCGTGCCGCTGGTGTTCGGCGGCAACACCGCCATCCAGATCGACGAAGCCTTCGCCAAGGACCGCGAGGCGATGAGCGGCGCGCCCTTCGATCCTGCGGCGATGGCCGCGGCCGGCCCCTATGCCGAGAGCGTGATGCGAGCGCACCTGAGCGCGTTCAACAACGACCTGGCGGACGGACGCAAGTTCCTGGCCGGCGATACGCCGACCCAGGCCGACGCCTCGGTGTTCTACCTGCTGCAGTTCGCCGGTGCGGCGCACGGCGGGATGCACCCGAAGCTGGCGGACCTCACCAACCTGGTCGCGTGGTCCCAGCGGGTGAACGCGATCGGGGCCGGGAACCGCAAGGACACCGACGGGGAACAAGCGCTGGCGGTGGCCAAGGCTGCGACGCCCGCCACGCCGCCGCCCTCGCTTGGGAACGATCCCCTGGGCCTGAAGCTGGGCTCCAGGGTGTCGGTGGCCGCCGACGACTATGGCAAGGACCCCTGCGTTGGCGAACTGGTCAGCCTGGGCGCCGATACGGTCACCGTGCGCCGCAGCGCGCCTGAGGTTGGCGAGGTGAACGTGCACTTCCCGCGCGTCGGGTTCACCATCACCCCGGCCTAGGACTACTCGAGGGAGGGCGCGATGCAGCGGCACGTTCTGGTGGCGGGCGCGACAGGCCTGGTGGGCCGCGCGGCGATGGAGCATTTCGCTCGGGCGGGCGTGAAGACCACGGCCGTCTCACGCCGCCGGCCGCCGGACACCTACGGCGCCGACTTCATCGCGCTCGACCTCGCCGACACCGCGGCGTGCGCGCAGGCGCTGTCGGGCCTGACGGACGTGACCCAGGTGGTGTTCGCCGCCCTGCACGAGGAGCCGGACCTGGTGGCCGGCTGGCTGCAGGAGAGCCACATCAAGCGCAACGGGCTGATGCTGCGCAATCTGGTGGAGCCGATCGACCGCGCGGCGCCGAACCTGGCCAATATCGTCCTGCTGCAGGGGCCTAAGGCCTACGGCGTGCATGTGGGCCGGATGCGGCCGGGCGCCCGCGAAGATCGCGACGAGGCGCGCGACGTGCCGAACTTCTACTGGGAGCAGGAGGACTACCTGAAGGCCCGCCAGATGGGGCGGCCCTGGGGCTGGACGGTGATCCGGCCGGCGCTCGTGGTGGGCATGTGCGTCGGCGGGGCGATGAACCTGATCGCGGCCATCGGGGTGTATGCGGCGCTCCTGAAGGAGAAGGGTCTGCCGCTGTCCTACCCGGGCGGTTTCAGCGGCCTGCTGGAGGCCACCGACACCGACCTGATGGCCGATTGCTTCGACTGGGCCGGCCAGAGCCCGGCGGCCCGCAACCAGACCTTCAACGTGACCAATGGGGAGGTCTTTGCCCTGAAGGACCAGTGGCCGGCGATCGCCGAGGCGCTGGGCATGCAGGTGGGCCCGGATCGTCCCACCAGCTTCGTCGAGGAACTGCCCGGCATGGCCGCCGAATGGGACGCGATTCGGCAGAAGTACGGTCTGAAGTCGCCGGGGCTCGAGGCCTTCATCGGCCAGTCGTTCCAGTTTGCAGACTTCGTCTTTGCGCCCAGGTCAGCCGAGGTCCGGCCGGGGTCGGCGATGTCGTCGATAAAGGTGCGCGCGGCGGGGTTCGGCGAAGTGCTCTACTCCGACGAGATGTTCGCCAAGTGGTTCGCGCGCTACCAGGCGGACGGCCTGCTGCCGCCCCGGTGAGGCGTCTGGACCCCCGCAGCCGCGTGGGTTATCGCCGATGACCAATGACCCGCGGGAGAGACGCCATGAGTGATCCGACCAACACTGTCACCGAGTTCCTCGACGCCTGGGCCGACGGCAAGGACGGCTTCGCCAACGCCGTGCGCAAGTGGTTCACGCCTGAAACCGTTTGGGAGAACGTTGGCCTGTCCACCACCAAGGGCGTCGACCAAGCCCTGGCGCTGATGGCGGGGATGAGCGCGGGCGGGATCGAGTCGCTTCGCGTGGAGAACCTCGCGGTCGCCGCGAACGGCAACAAGGTGCTGACAGAGCGCATCGACTATCTGATGGACGGCGCGGGCAAGACCCTGATCGAGGCCCGCGTGATGGGCATCTTCGAGGTGGACCAGAACGGCAAGATCACCCGCTGGGCCGACTATTTCGACACTGCCGCCATGAAGCCCCAACCGGCCGCCGCCGCAAGCTGACCCGGCACAGACCTCGCAACGCTCCTCCCCGTGAATATTCGGGGAGGAGCTTTAGCGAGCTATCAGGTCGGGAACCCCTGACCGCCGGTGCCCTGGCTGCTGCGCAGCTCCGGGCTGGCCGTGACTTGGGTCGCGCCCTGGCCCTGACCGCCACCCTGAGCGTTTTCGGCGCCCGGCATCGCGTCGCGGGCGGCCTGAACCGCGGACTTCGCGGCGTTCTGCGCGCGGTCCTTCAAATCGCCGCCATCGGCATTCGACAGCTCGTCCTTGACGCTGCCGTAGGCGGCCTGGGCCACCTCGCCGGCCTGCTGCATCGTGCCCTCCGCGAGTTCCTTGCCCTTCTCCAGCGCCTTGTCGCGAAGCGGGCCGAGCTTGCGGTCCTCCATATCTGTGTGCGGCAGGGATGCGCCGATGGCCGCCCCGACCGCCAGGCCGATTGCGCCGATCAGCAAGGGCTCGCTTTCCAAAGTGCGGCTGAACGTCCTTTGCGCCCGGTCGCGGTACTGGCCGGCCTCGTCCGCGGCAGTGTGGGCGGCCGAGTTCAGGCCGTGGGCCGCCGAGCGGCCGCGTTCGCCGACGGAAGCGCCGGCATCGGCGATCCGGTGCCTGGCGTCGGATAGCTTCTCCTTGACCCCCGCCGCCAGTTCCGAGGCCTTGTCGCCAATGCCATCAGCTGCGCCGGCGAGGCCGTACCGGCCAGACTCGGCGTCGTAGCCCGTGGGCTCGAAGGACCGTGGCTCATGGCTGGAATAGTCGTAGCTGTGCTTCTTCCCGGAACTGGTCATCAGCCAGGCGAGGCCCAGGCCCATGACGGCCAGCGGCATGGGGTTTTCCTTGGCCTGTTCCACGAACTTGGAGAACACCTGTTGTCCCGTGGAGCCCAAGGCGCGCGAGGCCTCGTCGAACAGCTGCCCGGGGGTCATCTTGTCCTTCAGGGCTTCCATGGTGCGGTCGAGGTTGCTGCGCGAGGTCTCGACCTCGCGCTCGACGTCGGCGGCGGATTTCATCATCGAACCTGTTCCTTCACGAACTGAGCGTCTTTCTGGAGTTGCCGGGCGGG
>NZ_CADEGK010000069.1 GCF_902826855.1 uncultured Phenylobacterium sp.
CGTACCGTCGACATGAAGAACCAGTGCTCTTCCGTTCCAGTATTTATCTCCTCTCCCAAAGTCGCGCTCTTGATCTCCGCCGTTGGCTTGGCGATGTCGCCAGGCGCAGCGCTTGCGCAGGTAGACTGCCACGACCACATCAGCCGCGTGCCCATGGCCGCCGCGGCCCCCGCCGCGAAGGCGCGCCCCCCGCGGGTCCACCGTGTCCGGCCTGCCGCGCCGCGGGCGAAGGTCCACCGGACACATCGCGCGGTCGCCGCCAAGCCGCGGCCGAAGCGGGTCGCGCAGGCCCATCGCGCCCGTCCCCGGCCCGCCGTACGGCCCGCCGCGGGCCCCGCGCCCACGCCCTATCTGCTGGCCGCCCAGGCGGTGTCGGTTCCGGCGACCTACGCTCTGATCCACGTGACGACCTGCGACAGCGCGCCCCCGACGATGCGCCTGATGAGCCTGCGCGGCGCGCCGGCGCCCGAGACCATCATCGACGACGGGGGCATGACCTTCCTCGACGCTGAGGAGACCGGAGCCTTTGGCGGCCCTGGAGGCTTCGGCGGTCCCGGGGGATTCGGCCCGCCCGGTGACGGCTTCCCGGGAGGCGGACTCCTTCCACCGGGCGGGGGCGAACCGCCGCCGATCGAACCGCCCATCGGGCCCCCGATCACACCTCCGATCGAGCCTCCGACCGCCGTGCCCGAGCCGGCGGCCTGGGCGCTGATGCTGCTGGGCTTCGGGGCTATCGGCGCGGCCCTGCGGCGCCGCGTTCGATTGGCGGCGCCGCGGCGGAACTGACCCGAGGCGTACGGGTTGAGGGGGCTCACTCAGGAGCCTTCCCATGAAAGTCAGCGACGCCATGACCGCCCAGGTGGTCACCGCAACGCCCCAGACCACGATCACCGAGGTTGCCAAGACAATGGCTCGCATCGAAAGCGGCGCCGTTCCGGTGGTGGCCGACGGTAAGGTTGTGGGTCTGATCACCGACCGCGACATCGTCATCCGGGTGGTGGCGGAAGACGGCTCTGCGAGCCAGCCGGTTAGCGCTGTGATGAGCGAAACCGTGGAGACGTGCCAGGAAGACGACAACCTCGCCGACGCCGCCGCGGCGATGGCGTCGCGGCAGATCCGCCGCCTGGTGGTCTTGAACGAAGCCGGGGGCCTCGCTGGCATCCTGTCGCTTGGCGACATCGCCACCGACTATGGCGCGAAGGTGGTCGGCCAGACGTTGGAGGAGATCTCTCAGGCTCCGGCGACGCACTAGGTGGCCGCCCCGCTGCGCGGGAACAAGCGCGGCCGTGGCGTGTTGTCTGCCCCAAGCGTTGGCGGCCATTTTGCCGCAGGCGCGTCCAATGGGGTGAACACATGAACATTCGGATCCTGGCCACGATCGGCCTGTGCGGCGTCCTCCTGGCCGCCTGCTCCCAGAAGACCGAGGAAAACGCGGCCGCCACCGGCGATGCGGCCGCCACGGCAGCTGCCGAGGCGGGCGACACCGCGGCCTCCGCGGCCAACGACACCGCGGCCAACGCCGCGGCGGCCGTTGACACTGCGGGCGTGGCCGTTGGCAACGCAGCCGACAGCGCCGCGGCCGCCGCCGGGACCGCCGAGCGCAAGGCTGATGCGGCGGCGGACGCGGCTGAAAACCAAAACTAGCCGAATGGGGCCTTCCGCTCGCGGAGGGCCCCAGCCGCACAGATTGATTGAAGCGGCGCCTTAGGAACGATCCTCTTCGTGATGGCTTCCGGCCCCACACCTGGAGGACATCATGATCAAACACATCGCACTCGCCGCGGTGGCCGCCTGCCTGTTCGCCGGCTGCTCCAAGGGCGACGCCAGCGCTGACGGCGCCGGGAAGGTCGTTTCAACCCCGGCGGAGAACGCCGCCATCGACACCGCGGCTCAGTCGACGGAGGTCACCCAGGCCGCAGCCGCCAGCTCGTTCACCTCGGACCAGGCAAAAGGGCACCTCGAGAGCGCAGGCTACGCCGTGACCGGCGAACTGACCCAGACCCCGGACGGCATCTGGCACGCAACCGCGACCAAGGACGGCAAGTCCGGCCCCGTCTCCGTCGATTTCAAGGGCGCGATCAGCGCGAACTAATCAAGCGACACTAGGAGTATCTCCCCAATGACCCGCACGATCACCCGACTCTTCGACACACACACCCAGGCGATGGCTGCCGTCACCGACCTGGAGGCCGCCGGCATCGACCATGACCGGATCAGCCTGGTCGCTAACAATTCCGACAACTGGCACGACGGCCACGAGCACGAGCACGGCCATCTGCACGACAACGAAGCCGCCGAGGGCGCGAGCAAAGGCGCCACCACCGGCGGGATCATGGGCGGCGTCGGCGGCCTTCTCGCCGGCCTGGGCATGCTCGCCATCCCTGGGCTCGGTCCCGTGGTGGCGGCCGGCTGGCTCGCCTCGACGGCCGTGGGCGCGCTGGCGGGCGCGGCGGTCGGCGGCGCCACGGGCGGTCTGCTGGGCGCGCTGAAGGACGCCGGCCACACCGACGACGAGGCCCAGGTCTATGCTGAGGGCGTGCGTCGAGGCGGCACCCTCGTCAGCGTGAAGGCCGACGACGACGACGCCGGCCAGGTCGAACGGATTCTGGACGGCCAAGCCGGCATCGACGCCGTGAGGCGCGGCCAGGCCTACCGCCAGGACGGCTGGACGGGCTTTGACGCCAACGCGCCAGAGTTGTCGGCCGACGAGGTCGTCCGCGAGCGCAGCCGCTACGCCAGCGGTGAACCGCGCTCGTTCGGCGGACGCCCGGAGATCGGCGGCATGACCGACGCCGCCTCCCAGGACGCGCCGCGCGAGCCAGGTTCCCGGCCGGCGACTCGCAGCTTCTAGCTGCGTCAACGCTTTGCCGATTTGTGGCCTCGGTCTCGAAAGAGGCCGAGGCCGCATTCGTGAGGGGGGGATCGTGTCCGAGCCTACCCCTTGACCCCGCAAGCCTCGTCCCCCAAACCGCGGCGGACCCGCATATCCCGTCCCCGAAGGAGCCTCCCATGCGCGTAGGCGTGCCCCGTGAGATCAAGCCGGATGAGTATCGGGTGGGCCTGACGCCCACGGCGGTGCGGGAATACGTCACCCACGGGCACGAGGTGATCGTCGAGACGGGCGCCGGCGAGGGGGCCGGGTACGCGGACGGCCTCTATCTGCGGGCCGGGGCGAGCATCGTGGCCGACGCCGCGGCGGTGTTCGAAGGCGCCGAGCTGATCGTCAAGGTGAAGGAGCCGCAGGCGGTCGAGTGGGCGCGGCTGACCGATCGGCACATCCTCTTCACCTACCTGCACCTGGCCCCCGATCCGGCGCAGACCGAGGGGCTCTTGGCATCGGGGTGTGCGGCGATCGCCTACGAGACGGTGACGGACGATGCGGGCGGGCTGCCGCTACTGGCGCCGATGTCGGAGGTGGCGGGGCGGATCGCGGTGTTCTCGGCCGGCGAGACGCTGCTGAAGCACAACGGCGGCATGGGGCTGCTGATCTCCGGGGTGCCGGGCGTGCCGCCGGCGCGGGTGTGCATCCTGGGCGGCGGGGTGGTGGGCGCCAATGCGGCGGTGATGGCCGCGGGGCTCGGCGCGGAGGTGGTGATCGTCGAACGCTCGATCCCGCGCATGCGCTACATCGACGACATCTTCGCGGGCCGGGTGATCACCCGCTACTCCACGATCGACGCGGTGGAGGAGGAAGTGCTGAAGGCCGACGTGGTGATCGGCGCAGTGCTGACGGCGGGGGCGGCGGCGCCGAAGCTGGTGCGGCGCGAACACCTGTCTCAGATGAAGCCGGGCAGTGTGCTGGTGGACGTGTCCATCGACCAGGGCGGCTGCTTCGAGACCTCCAGGCCCACGACGCACGCCAACCCGACCTACACGATCGACGGGGTGGTGCATTACTGCGTGGCCAACATGCCGGGGGCGGCGCCGCGCACCTCGTCGGAGGCTCTGGTGCACGCGACGCTGCCGTTCGGGCTGCAGCTGGCGGACCAGGGGCTGGAGGCGCTGAAGACGAACCGGCACCTGGCGAAGGGGCTGAACGTGCTGAAGGGCCAGGTGACCCACCCGGCGGTGGCGCAGGCGCTGGGAAAGCCGTTCAAGGACCCGTACGGGGCGTGGGGGTCGTAGCCCGTGGGATGACGGTGGGATGGTCGGCTGCAGTCTCTTCCACCGGCTGAAATACCGTCGCAACATGCCGGCCCACGCTTAGCGCGGACAAAGAAGCCAGGGAGGCTCCCCTCATGTGCGACGAAGACATCAATCCGTGGGCCCTTGATTCGGCCGTCTCACGGCGGGCGTTCGGGGCGGGCGCGGGCGCGGCCGTCGTGCTGACGGCGGCGGAGGCCAGCGCCCCGGCGGGGGTCACCGAGAAGGACGTGAAGGTCAAGACGTCGGACCGCCAGGCCGACGCGGTGGTGCTCTATCCGGCGGGCAAGGGGCCCTGGCCGGGGGTGCTGATCTGGACCGATATCGGGGGCCTGCGGCCTGTGTTCCGCGAAATGGGCCGCCGGTTGGCGGCGCAGGGCTACACGGTGCTGGTCCCGAACCCGTTCTACCGCTCGGCCACGCCGGCGGAGTACGCGAACCTCACCTTCGCCACGCCGGAGGGCCGGACGACGCTGTTCGGCTATCGGGGCAAGATGACCGACGAGGGGATCGACAACGACGCGAAGGCCTACCTGGCCTTCCTCGACGCCCAGCCGCAGACGAACAAGAAGAAGATGGCCGGGGTGCAGGGCTATTGCATGGGCGGCCCCCTGAGCTTCCGTACCGCCGGCGCCGTGCCGACCCGGATCGGGGCGGTGGCGACGTTCCACGGCGGCGGCCTGGTCACCCCCCAGCCGAGCAGCCCACACCTTTTGGTCGCCAAGACCAAGGCCGCCTACCTGATCGCCGTCGCCAAGAACGACGACGCCCGGGCGCCGAACGACAAGGAGACGCTGAAGGCCACCTTCGCGGAGACCAAGCGGCCGGCGACTGTGGAGGTCTATGGCGGCGACCACGGTTGGACCGTCCCGGGCAGCCCCGTCTACAACCAGGCCGAGTCGGAGCGGGCCTGGGCGGCGCTGAGCGCTCTGTACAAGAAGAATCTAGGGTGATTTCAGCCGTCATCCCACGGCTGACCGTGGGATGACGCTTGTGCGGGGGTGGAGCCTAAGCCGCGACCCAGGCCAGGGCTTCGGGGTCGTCGAGGGCCATCTCGTCCCAGTCCAGGTCCGGGGGCGGGCTCATGGCGGCGGCGACGACCGCGCTCATCTCCGAGGCCGAGGTGACGCCGACCAGGACGGCGGAGGCTTCCGGGCGGCTGAGCGCGAAGCCGAGCGCGGCTTGCAGCGGGTCCGATTTGCCCTCGGCTATCAGGCGCCGCGCACGGCTGATGCGGCCGGCGGCGGCCTTCAGGTGGCTGGGTGCGCGGTCCGGCGGCAGGAACAGCACGCCATTCAGGAAGATCGAGCGCAGGTGCACCTCGACGCCCAGCTCTGCGATGGTCGCGAGCGTGCCGTCCAGCAGCAGGCGCTGGTCGAGCAGCGAAGCCGGCGCCTGGACGAGGTCGGGCTTGAAGCGCCGCGCGACGCCGATCGGGTCGTCGGAGGCGTAGACCGGCACGCCGATCCGCTTGCAGACGCCGGCGTCCTTCAGCGCCTTCATCCGGTCCCAGAGCTGCGGGCCGAGCGGGGAGAACAGGTCGGTGGCCGAGGGGGCCAGGATGGTGTCCACCCGCTCGACGCCGAGGCGCAGCATCTGGGCGCGCAATTCGGCCTCCACCATCTCGGGCCCGCGGTCCGGGCGGATGGTGGTCAGGGTCATGTGGAATGGGTTGGGCTGCGGCAGGGCGTTGCGCAGGTGGCTGTCGCCGACCGCCGAGCGACCGCCGACGTCGAGAACCTGCATCCCCGACCGGCCGGCGATCGACAGGATGTCCCTGGCCTCAGCCTCCCGCGGCCGCCCCCGGGCGCCGGGGGCTTGGTCGAGACCGAACTGGGCGGTCCCGAGGCCGAGCTTGCTGAGGGATGCGATCATGCGGCCCGAATAACTTGGTCAAATCACCAGGAACCGCCATTTTCCGCGAAGAAAGCTAAGAAGGCGTATCCAGATTGAATGAACCCCTGCCCGAGTGGCCGATGTTCGGTGTGGCCGAAGACGTGCGCCCGGCGATGCGTAAGGCGTGGGAATCGCAGGCGAATTTCGTCCTGGCGACACTGGTTTCGGTGGCGGGCGGCGGGCCGCGGCCGGAGGGAACCCAGATGGTTTTCGCTCCTGGGGTCCTCGCCGGTTACTTTTCTGGAGGATGCGTCGAGGGAGATGTGGCCGGCCACGCCTGGGCCTGCCTCGAGGACGGGCGGCCTCGCACGCTCGTCTATGGCGAAGGCAGTCCGTGGCCGGACATCCGCCTGCTCTGCGGGGCGCGGATCGAGATCTTCCTGGAACGCGTGCCGGTGGGCGACCCCGCGCTGGGCGAGCTGCTGGCGGCGGAGGCCGAGCGGCGGCCGGTGACTTATGTGAGCGACGGCGCCGCCCGGGCCTGCGGCGCCGCGGTGAGGCCGGGGCCGAACACCGCCGTGGCGAAGCGCTATGAGCCCGTGCCGCGGCTGGTGATCGTGGGCGGCGACCCCACCGCGCTGGCGATCGCCGAGCTGGGGGTGAAGTCGGGGTTCGAAACGACGCTGATCCGGCCGAAGGGGCCGCAGACCCCGCCGCCGATCGCGGGCCTGGCCTATCGGCGGGAGGAACCGGGCGAGGCGCTGGCGGCGGTGGGGCTGGATCCCTGGACGCATGTGGCGGTGGCGACCCACGACCTGGAGACCGATCGCGCAGCCCTGAAGGCGGCGCTGCCGTCGGCGGCGGGCTATGTGGGGCTGCTGGGCGCGCGGCGCAGGCTGGCCGGGCGGCTGGACGAGCTGAAGTCCGAGGGCATGGACGCCGCGGCACTGGCGCGTCTGCACGCCCCGATCGGCCTCGACATCGGCGGCAAGGCCCCCTTCGAGGTGGCGGTGTCAGTGATCGGGGAGATCACCGCGCTCCGCTACGCGCGCGCCAGCGGCAGCACGTCGACCACATCGCCGGCCGCAGCGGCAGGCGCGCCGGATTCGCGGCGCAGCAGGGCGTCGGAGACGGCGAAGACGCTGACCAGCGAGGAATCCTGATCGCGGTAGGGCGTGGCGGTGACTTGGCCGCCGTCGAAGGCCAGTTTCGCCCGCATCCAGTGTTCGCGCGGGCCGTTGCCCGGCAGCGGCGCGTCCAGCCGGGCTCCGATGAGGCGCGGGCCGGACTCCGCGCCCTGGAAGGCCGCGATCAGGGGGCGCAGGAACAGCTCGGCGCAGACCAGCGCCGAGGCTGGGTTGCCGGGTAGGCCCAGGAGGCGGCGTCCGTCCGCGAGCACGCCGAAGAAGGTGGGCTTGCCGGGGCGGACGTTGACGCTGGCCACCTTCAGGTCGAGGCCCAGCGCCTCGGCGGCGGCCCGGACCAGGTCATGGTCGCCCACCGAGGCGCCCCCGACGGTGACGACGAGATCGCCGGTGGCGTCGCGCAGCGCCTGGATGGTGGTCTCCAGGTCGTCGCGGACCGGCTTGGCGCGGGAGACCTCTGCGCCCCAGCCAGCAATCAGGGCCTCCAGGGCGCGCGAGCCGGAATCGTAGATCTGGAATGGGCCGGGGACGGCGGGCGCCTCGACGATCTCCTCGCCGGTGGAGAACAGGGCGACCCGGGGGCGCCGCGCCACTGACAGCTCGGCGCGGCCGGCGGCGGCGGCGAGGGACAGGCGCCAGGGGTCGATGCGCATCCCCCTGGCCAAGAGCGCCTGGCCGGTCTGGAAGTCGCCGCCGGCGGGGCGCAGGTGGTGGCCCTTGGCGCTGGCGGGGACGGTGACGCGGTCGCCGTCGCGCGTCGCGTCCTCCTGGATGACGATGGCGTCGCAGCCCTCAGGGACCGCCGCGCCGGTGAAGATGCGCACTGCCTGGCCGGGGGCGACGGCGCCCTCGAAGCCGTGGCCGGCAGCGCTCTCGCCGACGATTTCCAGCGCGCCGGGCGTGTCGGCGGCGCGCACGGCCCAGCCGTCCATGGCCGAGGCGGCGAACGGAGGCTGGTCGCGCACGGCCGCGACGTCCTGCGCCAACACGCGGCCGTTGGCGGCGGCGATGGGGACAGACTCGGGCGGCAGGGGCGAGACGGCGGCCAGCATGGCGGTGCGGGCGGCGTCGACGGGAAGGAGCTTGATCATCGCGTCTACCAATAGATCGTCATGGCGGGGCTTGTCCCGGCCAAGTCCGGCCATGACGATCGGGGCTAGGTAGCGCCCCGCTTCGGACCGACCTGGCTCCCGGCCACAGTCAGGATGCGCTCCAGTCGCCGCTCTTGCCGCCGGTCTTGGAGACCAGCCGCACGGCCTCAATGACCATGCCCTTCTCGGCGGCCTTCAGCATGTCGTAGAGCGTCAGGCAGGCCACCGAGACGGCGGTCAGGGCCTCCATCTCGACGCCGGTCTGGCCGGTGGTCTTGACGCGGGCGGTGACCGCCAGGCCGCCGTCAGCGGGCTCGACGCGCACCTCGGCCTTGGCGATCGGCAGGGGGTGGCACATGGGGATCAGGTTCGAGGTCTGCTTGGCGGCCATGACGCCGGCGATCTCGGCCACGGCGCGCACGTCGCCCTTCTTCCCCTCGCCGGAGAGCGCCAGCGCCAGGGTGGCCGGCGCCATCCGCACGAACCCCTCGGCCACCGCCTCGCGTGCGGTCACGGCTTTGTCGGAGACGTCGACCATCCGCGCGCGGCCGTCTGCGTCGAGGTGGGTGAGCTGGCTCACGTCTCCATCAGCCGGGGCATGAGCTCGACCATGTTGCAGGGGCCGTGGCGGCTGTCGAGCTGGGCGGAGATGACCTTGTCCCAGCCATCCTTTACGGCCCCGTTGGAGCCCGGCAGGCAGAACACGAAGCATCCCTTCACCAGGCCGGCCAGGGCGCGCGACTGCAGTGTGGAGAGGCCCACGGACTGGTAGCTGACCAGGTGGAAGATCACCGAGAAGCCGTCGATCTCCTTGTCGAACAGCGGCCGGATGGCCTCGGGGGTGACGTCGCGGCCGGTGATGCCGGTGCCGCCGGTGGTGACGATGGCCTCGACGCCGTCGCCCACCCAAGCCAGCACCTGGCGGCGGATCTCCTCGACGTCGTCCTTGACGATGCCCTTGGCGGCCAGCTCATGGCCGGCGGCCTTCACGCGCTCGACCAGAACGTGGCCCGAGGTGTCGCTCTCCTCGTCGCGGGTGTCGGAAATGGTGAGGACGGCGATCTTCACCGGCTTCAGGGGCCGGGCGGCGTCGATCTTGCCGCCGGGGGTCAGGGCGTTCATGGGCAGGCTCCTTCGCCTGCGAACCTAGCGCGCCGAAGCGGCGGCGCGAAGTGTCGCCAGAGCTAGTCCGGTTCGCGCACCGGAGCGTCCGGCGGTACGCTGCGGGTGGCGTAGGAGCCCAGGCCGGCCACCCGCTGCCCACCGCGGCAGATCTCGACCCCGAGGTGGTGCGGGCTGTCGGCCAGCAAACGCTCGGCGACGGTGAAGGCCATCTCCGGATCGTCGGCGATCACCAGATGCAGGGTGGGGACGGCGTAGCGGTCGTCATCCAGATAGATTTCAAAGGCGTCCGACGACATCTGGCTCCGGCCTTGGATCGCGAGGGTTCCGGCGCGCGTATGTCGGGAACTAGACACAAGATCGACCTCGTCACATCTTCCAGGGATTCAATCTATATCTGAATGAATCAACCCCCAAGGTCGTTTGATTGGTCCATCGTGCCGCGTTTACTTGACTTGGTCAATGTCACCCAGTGGAGCCGGTTATGTAGGAGGCGTTAGTGGGGCCAGTGGAGTACTATGAGTAGGTAGCAACCATTATGCCGGTTGCGCATTATGGGGTGAGCGCCAACGAGTCCCGGGGTGGCAAGGACATGACCGACAATCGCGACGAACGTTTGCAGATCATGCTCACACAGGAGGAGCTGTCTGCGCTGGACGACTGGCGCTTCGGGCGCCGCATGCCCAGCCGGGCGGCTGCCGTCCGGGAACTCCTGCGCCTCGGCCTCGCCTCTGAGGGGGTGGAACTGGCGGACGGCAAGATGCGGTCGAGGGACTTCGGCGTCACCGGCGGTCGCTCAAGCGACGACGGCGACGGCGCAGCCGGCTAGGGCCGCTTCACTCCACCGTCACGGACTTGGCCAGGTTGCGGGGCTGGTCGATCTCGCGGCCGAGACCCTGGGCGACTTGGTAGGCCAGGAGCTGCAGGGGGATGTTCAGCAGGATCGGGTCCAGCTCCGGCTCGGAGCGGGGAACCGCGAACGCCGCCTCCACGTCCGGCGCGTAGACGCCGGGATGGGTGATTGCCAGCACCGGACCCTGGCGGGTGCGCACCTCGGCGATGGTCGAGAGGTTCTTGGCCAGCAGGTCGTCGTCGGGCAGCACCGCCAGCACCGGCGTCTGCGAGGTAATCAGGGCCAGCGGGCCGTGCTTCAGCTCGGAGGCTGCATAGGCCTCGGCGTGGAGGTAGCTGATCTCCTTCAGCTTCAGCGCGCCTTCCATAGCCACCGCAAAGCCGGCTGAGCGGCCGATGAAATAGGCGTGCTGGCTGCCCGCCAGGCGGGCGGCGAGCGGGGCGAGCTCGGCCTCGCGAGCGATGATCTCGGCGATCTGGTCGGGCAGGGCGGACAGGCCGGCCAGCAAGCGCGCCCCCTGGGCGGCGGAGAGGTCGCGCACGCGGCCGAGCTGCAGCGCCAGAAGGGCGAAGGCGGTGGCCGTGCAGGTCCAGGTCTTGGTGGAGACCACCGCCACCTCCGGCCCGGCGTGCAGATAGACCCCGCGGCCGCATTCGCGGGCGATGGTGGAACCGACGGCGTTGATCACGCCCATCACCCGGCCGCCCTTGCGCTTGACCTCCTGGATGGCGGCCAGGGTGTCGAAGGTCTCGCCGGACTGGCTGACGGCGACGTAGAGGGTGTCCTGCTCGATCACCGGGTTACGGTAGCGGAACTCCGAGGCCGGTTCGGCGTGGGCCGGGATGCGGGCCAGGGTCTCGATCAGGTGGGCGCCCAGGACGCCGGAGTAGTAGGCCGAGCCGCAGCCGAGGATCTTCACCCGGCGGATGTCGAGCATCTCGCGGGCGGCCAGTTCGATGCCGCCGAGGTGGGCCGTGGAGAAGCGGTGGTCGAGCCGGCCCAGCAGGGTGCGGCGCAGAGCCTCCGGCTGCTCGGCGATCTCCTTCTTCATGAAGTGGGCAAAGTCGCCACGGTCGAAGCCGGAGGCCTCGCCCTCCAGCGCCTGTGGGATCTTCCGGGTCTCCGCGCCCTCGAGGGTCGCTACGCTGAAACCGTCGGCGCGGACCTCGGCCAGCTCGCCGTCGTCCAGGTGGACCACGGTCTTGGCGTGGCCCAGTAGGGCGACCGCGTCGGAGGCCACGAACATCTCGCCCTCGCCGACGCCGATCACCACGGGGCCGCCGTTGCGGGCGGCCACGATCGCCTCGGGGCGGGCCGCGTCGACGACGGCCAGGCCGTAGGCGCCCTTCACCTGGCGTAGCGCGGCGCGGACGGCGTCGACCAGGCTGTTCTCAGGCCGGGCGGCGATCAGGTGGGCCAGGACCTCGGTGTCGGTCTGCGAGCGGAACACAACGCCGTCGGCGACCAGGCGGGCGCGCAGCTCGGCGGCGTTCTCGATGATGCCGTTGTGGACCACGCCGATGCGGTCGCCCGCGTCCGTGTGCGGGTGGGCGTTGGCGTCGCTGGGTTCGCCATGGGTCGCCCAGCGGGTGTGGGCGACGCCGACCGAGCCGGACAGGCCGGCGACGGGAAGGGCGGCGTCGAGCTCGCGAACCTTGCCCTGTTTCTTGACCACCGCGAGTCGGCCGCCCTGGATCACGGCCACGCCGGCGGAGTCATAGCCACGGTACTCCAGGCGACGCAGGCCCTCCATGAGCAGGGGCAGGACCTGACGATGCCCGACGTAGCCGACGATGCCGCACATCAGCGGAACCCTCTAGCCGTAGATGATCCGGCGGATCTGACGGGCGGACCAGGCCGGCGCCGGGAAGCGGCGCTCGGCCAGCTCGCCGGCGATGATCCCGTAGATGTCCGGGTTGCGGCGGCCGAGCCGCAGGAGGGCCGCGTGGCGGCGGCGGACGAAGGCCTCAGGGCTCTCGGAGAGGTAGCTGAACACATCATCGACGATCCGCCGCGCCTGGGAGGGATCGAGCCCGCTGGACCGCGCCACATGGGCCACGAGGTCGTCCAGATCGCCCGACATCGCGGGATCGTATGGCTTCGGCACGGTCGCAGGACAACACGCGTGCCCGATTTCGGGCAAGCGGAGAATTCTTCCCGCGGGCGATGTGGGCGCTCAGTCCCAGCGGTCGCGGTCGGCGTGGTCCTGGGCGGTCGGTTCGATCCAGCGGCGGCCGTCAGGGCCGTGCTCCTTCTTCCAGAAGGGGGCGCGCGACTTCAGGTAGTCCATGAGGAAGTCGCAGGCCTCGAAGGCGGCGCGGCGATGGCTGGCGGCGGTGGCGACGAAGACTATGGGCTCGCCGGGCGCGATCTGACCGACCCGGTGCAAGATCATCAGATCGTGCAGGTCCCAGCGGGCGCGCGCCTGCTGGGCGATCTTGCCGATCTCCGCCTCGGTGAAGCCCGGGTAGGCCTCGAGCTCCAGGATGGCCGTGGCGCCGGCTTCGGCGCGGGCGATTCCGGTGAAGGTGGCCACGGCGCCGGTCTCCGTGCGGCCGGCCGTGAAGGCGGTGAGTTCGGCCCCCGGGTCGAATGGCGCTTCGGTGAGCCGGACGCTCATCCGCCGCTCATGGG
This sequence comes from uncultured Phenylobacterium sp., assembly GCF_902826855.1. Taxonomy (GTDB): domain Bacteria; phylum Pseudomonadota; class Alphaproteobacteria; order Caulobacterales; family Caulobacteraceae; genus Phenylobacterium. The sequence continues at coordinate 12,825 of NZ_CADEGK010000069.1, forward strand.
CGGCAGGAAGGCGACCTCGCTCCGGGTCGTCAGGGGCGCGTCGCCTCGGACGATGGCCTGGTCGACCGCGATCTGGACGCCCTTTCCGCCCAGCGCCGCCCCCAGGTCGGCGTCCTCGGCCGCCAGGAGGCTGCGCAGCTCGGCGAGGGAGGTGGCCGCCACCTCTCGCTCACGCCAGCCGGCGAGGTCGCGCAGCGGGCCGAAGAGCAGCACGCGGGCCACCGTCAGCCGCCGGTGGTGGACATGTGGCGCGCGACCGCCGGCCGGGCGCGGGCGATCTCGAAGTCGTGGCCCTTGGGCTTGCCGGCGATCGCCTCGCGGATGGCCTGCTCCAGCTGGACGTCGGAGGCGCCGGCGCGCAGCACGGCCCGCAGGTCGGTCTCGTCCTCCTGGCCCAGGCATGTGTGCAGCGTGCCGGTGCAGGTGAGGCGCACGCGGTTGCAGAGCTCGCAGAAGTTGTGGCTGAGCGGGGTGATCAGGCCCAGCCGGCCCCCGGTCTCGGCGACGCGCACATAGCGGGCGGGACCGCCTGTGCTGTGCGACAGGTCTTCCAGCGTCCAGAAGCTCTCCAGCTCGCGGCGGACACCCTTCAGCGACAGGTACTGGTCGGTGCGGTCGGCCTCGATCTCGCCCAGGGGCATGGTCTCGATGAGGGTGAGGTCGCAGCCCTCACCGTGGGCCCACCGGATCAGGTCGGGGATCTCGGCGGCGTTGTCGTCCCGCAGCGCCACGGTATTGATCTTGACCGCCAGGCCCGCCGCCTGCGCCGCCGCGATCCCGCGGAGCACCTTGGCCACGTCGCCGCCACGGGTGAGCTTCTTGAAGAGGTCGGGCTTCAGCGTATCGAGCGAGACGTTGATGCGGCGCACGCCGGCGTCGGCCAACTGGCCCGCGAATTCGGTGAGGCGGGTGCCGTTGGTGGTGAGGGTAAGCTCCTCCAGCGCGCCGCTCTTCAGATGGCGCGAGAGGCTGCGGACCAGGTCCAGCATGCCCTTGCGCACCAAGGGCTCGCCGCCGGTGAGGCGCAGCTTCCTGGTTCCCAGGCCCACGAAGGCGGTGGCGATGCGGTCCAGCTCCTCCAGGGTGAGCACTTCGATCTTGGGGAGGAAGACCATGTGCTCGGCCATGCAGTAGACGCAGCGCAGATCGCAGCGGTCGGTGACCGACAGGCGCAGGTAGCTCACCGTGCGGCCGAAACCATCGATCAGCGGCGCGCGTGCGGGGACCATTGCCTCGGGGGGGGCTTGCGGGCTGATGTCGTCGTAGGGCGTCATGTGCGCCACAAGATAGGGGGGAACCGGCGATGACGACAGTGCGCACCTTCGCCGCGCTGGTTCTGGCCGCCGGCAGCGGGTCGAGATTCGGTGGCGGCAAGCTGCTTGCGCCCTACGAAGGCGCCCCATTGCTGCACGCGGCGCTGGCGGCGGCGCGCGCAGCGCCGGTGGCCTCGCTGACCGTCGTGACAGGCGCCGACGCTGCGGAGGTGGGAGCCGCCGTGCGGGCTTTCGACCCGGCGATCCGGCTCGTGCACGCGCCCGACCACGCGGAGGGCATGTCCGCGTCCCTGCGGGCGGGCGTCGCCAGCCTGGACGACGAGGTCGAGGCGGCGTTTGTCTTCCTGGGCGACATGCCCCGCGTTCCGCACGGGGTGCTGCAGCCCCTTCGACGGGCGGTGGAGCAGGGCGCGGCCGCCGCGGCGCCGGTGTTTGAGGGCAGGCGTGGCAATCCGGTGGTGCTGAGTCGGAGCCTGTTCCGGGATGTCGCCGCGCTGAGCGGCGATGTGGGCGCGCGGCCGATCCTGCAGGGGCTGGGCCCACGGCTGGCTCTGGTGGAGGCCCCGCACGACGGGGTGCTGTTCGACGTGGACGAGCCGGGCGACCTGCCCGGACTGCGGCGCTAGACCCTGACGTCCACGCCGCCCGGGCGGGGCGGCGGAGCTGCGGGCTGGATGCGCACCTGGTCGGCAAGGTCCAGCTGCTTGGCGGCGCCGGCAATGGTCTGCGCGACCTGCACCGAGGTGGGCAGGGTCATCGTGGACCAGAGTCCGTCTCCCGTGTTGCGCAGCTGAACGCTGACCATTGTGGAATCCCGATAGCCTAGCTCCAAAAATAATCACCACGTCTTAATCATCACTTAACCCGAGAGAGCCTTGCCGGAGAGGTCGCGCTCGGGGCAGGTCATCCGCTCTCGGTGACGGGTGCAACGTTCCCGTTTCCACCCAAACACGGTTCGGCGGATGCGATGGGCCGGCAGGCCCCCGCGGGCGGCCTTGCGGCTACGCTCCGGGCGCGCGATGCTGCGCCCGATGGTCGCAATTTTCCCGTTTCTCCGCCGCGCCGCTCTGCCGGCCCTTGCCTGCGCGCTGATCGCCGGAACCGCGGCGGCCGCCGACTATGTCGTTGTCGCCACCACCGAGCCTGGCCTCGTGCGTGGTGCGACGGTCGAGGGCGGCCAGCGGCTGGCGATCGCGCCGGGCCGGTCGGTGACCCTGATGCACGCCAGCGGGGCGCTGATCATGCTGAAGGGCGCGCCCGCCGGCGTGGTGGCGCCGCTGCGCAAGACCGCGTCGGCCGACACCGCCCGGCTCGAGGTGTTCCGCACCATGGTGTCGGCCAAGCCGCGCGAGACGTCCGCGGGCCTGGGCGCCCAGCGAAAGCGCGGGGGCGTCTGTCCCGCCCCGGACGGCCTCACCAGCCTGGACGCCATCGCCCAGGTGCAGGCCGCGTGCCCAGAGGCCGCGGCCGAGGCCCTGGGCTCCTGGCTGGCCCGGACCCCAGCTGAAGAGCCCTAGGCGGCCGTCCCGCGGGTGATCGCCCGGCGGCGGGCCGAGCGGCGCAGCCACATGACGATCCCGGTGATCCCTAGCAGCACGGGGGCCGCGCCCGCCGCGGTGATGATCACCTGCCAGACGAGGCCCATGTCGTTGCCGTCGTGGACCTGTCGCATCAGGCGGGAAATGGGATCGCGGTTGGACGGGGGGGCGCCATCGCGCCCCGGCTTGATCTCGCCGGTGGCGTCCAGCACCTGGATGGTCTGGGCGCGCTCGGCGCCGGGCGCCTTCAGCCCGATCCGCCAGGCCGGATCCTTGCCGCGGGTCGGCGCGCTGATCTCGGTGAGCGCGGCGCCTGGCGACCGGGACTGGGCGGCCGCCACGGCCGCGGCCAGGCTGGTCCGCGGCTCCGGCAGCGGCGGGGCGAACCGGCCTGGGCCGGCGGCGCGCGGCGGGACGGGCGGCAGGCCGAACAGCGCGCGGCTGGTCTGCGGGAAGGAGATGTAGACCCCCGTCAGGCTGAGCACCGCCAGCGGTATGCACACCCAGAAGCCTACCAGATGGTGCAGGTTGAACAGGGTCGATGGCCCGCGCCGCCAGCGCAACGCCTTCAGGACGCTCCCGTGGCGCGGCCACCAGAGCCACAGTCCGGTGGCGGAGGAGACGAACATCGCCCAGCCCAGCCAACCCACGACCTTGCGCCCGACCTCGGGAATCAGCAGCGAGCCGTGGATGCGGTGCATCACCTGGCTGGGTTCCTTGGCCACCTCGCCGGTCCCCAGGACGCGGCCGCTCGGAGGATCAATCCAGGCGTTCAAGGTGCGCGGGCGGCCGCCCGGTCCGGGGGGCGCCTTGAGGCGGCCGACCGCCACAACCGGGTCTCCGGGCTCTTGCGGGAAGCGGAGCTGGGTGAGCTGCGCGCGATCGCCGAAGGCGGTCTGGGCGGCGGCGGCATAGGCGGCCGGGGGCAGTGAAGCCGCGCTCCCGCTGGTCGCGTATCTGCTCGCGTGGAGGGCGCGGTCGAGAGGATCGTGCCAGACCAGGATGGAGCCGGTGACCGCCAGCGGAATGAACGCCACCAACAGGCCGACGCCGATCCACAGATGGACGTCGAGCCAGAACCGGCGCAGCCTCGCTTGCGGCGTCATGGGCGGGAATATCTCCACATTCGGCGCGGTCGCCGTACTTCTTGCTAATGCGAATAATTCTCAGAGACAAGCCACGGCTTGGCTGCAACCTTCCCCCCGGGCGGTTGTTCAGGCTTCGGTAACCAAATCGCCTGCGACTGCGATGAGCCCCATGGACGTCCTGAAGCCCTTCCTGATGCTGGCCTGCGTGGCCTTTGTGACCGGCTTCATGGGCTATCTGGCGATGGCGCGCCTGGGTGCTCCGGACGACGCGCCGGCGGAGACCTGGTCGTCCACGGTGTCCGCGCCCGCCGACCTAGACCTGAACCGCGGGAAGCTGATCTGACGCCTCGCGAGCAGCTCAGTCGCCAAGGCGCGTCAGCGGCAAATTGACCGCCAAGAGCACGAAGACCACGAAGAGGGGAGAAGCTCGGAGCCCGGGGCCTTCCGGTCGCCTTTGTGGTCTTTGTGGCTTTGGCGGTCTTGGTGGTCGAAGTTGAGCGCCCGCGGCGCGCGCCACGCCGACCAGCTTGACGCAACCCCGCGGCCTGCAACCGACGCCCTCCCCCGCGAGGGAGAAGGAAATCCTAGCGGTCGCCGCCGCGGGCGACGAAGAAGCCGTTGCGGAAGCCGGCGTCGGCCTTGCCGTAGCCGAACGGTTCACCCTCAGGGGTCAGCACCGTGCCCCCGGCGGTCTCCAGGATCGCGTGGCCGGCGGCGATGTCCCACTCCATCGTCGGGCCCAGGCGGGGATAGATGTCCGCCGAGCCCTCCGCGATGCGGCAGAACTTGATCGACGAATCCATCGGCTCGTCCAGATCGAAGCGATAGTCGGCCCTCAGCCTGGCCTTGGTTTCTTCCTTCATGGTGTGGCTGATCAAGGCGACCGCCTTGCCGGTCGGCCAGGGACGCACGCGCACCGGCGTGGCCGGGCCGCCGTTCACCCGCTTCAGCACCTGACCCCTGTGCGTGAACCAGGACTCGCCGGTGGGCGGGGCGGTGACGGCGCCGGCGACGGGGCGGCCGTGGTCGATCAGGCCGATATTCACCGTAAAGTTGGGGTCGCCGCGAACGAAGGCCTTGGTGCCGTCCAGGGGGTCGACCAGGAAGAAACGGGGCCCGATGGCGTCGGGCGTGCCGAACTCCGAGGCGTCCTCCTCGGAGATCACCGGCACGTCGGGGAAGCGTCGGGCCAGGTGCTCCAGGATCAGCTTCTCGCCCCGCTGGTCCGCCTCGGTGACGGGGCTCTCGTCGGCCTTGCTGGTCACCGCCAGGCCGGACTTCCACAGGGGCAGGATCAAGGCGGCGGCCGCCTCGCAGATCTCGGCCAGGACGAGACCGATATCGTTGTCTTCGCTTTGCATCGCGGGGCTATTACGGGCGCTGAGGCGTTTCCCCAAGGCGCAAATCGCGCGAAAGCTGTCCCCATGACCGAGACGACCGCCCAAGCCACCGTGCGCCCCGCGGAGATCGCCGCCTATCTGGCCGCCCGCATGTGCCACGACTTCATCAGTCCGGCGAGCGCCATCGCCTCGGGCCTCGACCTCTTGGAAGACCCCTCGGCGCAGGACATGCGCGAGGAGGCGATGGGCCTGGTCGTGTCGTCCTCGAAGAAGCTGGCGGACCTGCTCAGCTTCTGCCGCGTGGCGTTCGGGGCCTCCGCCTCCGCCGAGACCTTCGACGCCCGCGACCTGGCGAAGCTGGCGCAGGGCGTGTTCGCCCACATGCGCGCCGACCTGGAGTGGATGGTCGACACCCCGGCCGTGAACAAGCCTGCGGCGCGCACGCTCCTGAACCTCGCCCAGATGGCCGGCGCGGCCCTCCCGACAGGGGGAACCGCCCGGGTGCGGGCGGTGCAGGAGGGCGCCTCCGTCGCCATCGCCATCGAGGCGGTGGGACCGCGCGCGCGGCTGCGCCCGGAGGTGCTGGCCGGTCTGCAGGGCGCGGCGCCGGGGGAAGGGCTGCACGGTCACTGGGTCCAGGCCTACTACGTGCACCTGTTCGTCGAAGACGCCGGCGGGCGCGTGTTCGCCGACGTGCAGGAGGAGAAGGTGGTCTTCGCCGCGACCCTGCCGGCCTAGCGGGGCCTGACGTGCAGGGGGCCGACTGCGGCATCCCTGTTGCGGCCTCGGTCCGTATCCCGAGTACTGTCGCGGCCGTGACACTGCGTGGGGGCGTCGGATGAAGGCGGTCTGGAAGATTGCACTGGCGATGGTGGTCGCACTGGCGGCGGGCGCGGTGCAGGCGCGGCCGTTCACCGCCAGGGACCTGGCGATGCTGAGCCGGGTGAACGATCCGCAGCTGTCGCGCGATGGCCGGTTCCTGGCCTATGCCCTGCGATCCACCGACTGGAACGCCAATCGCGGCGTGAGTTCACTGTGGATCCTGGACCGACGCTCGCCCAGCCAGCCCTCTCGCCCGATGGCGATCTCGGACAAGCCGGCCGCCTCGCCGCGATGGGGCCCGGATGCCCGCACGCTTTATTTCCTGTCAGCTCGGACGGGGGTTCAGCAGGTCTGGCGCACCGATTCGGACGGCGCGGTGGCGATCCAGGTGACCAACCTGCCGATCCATATCAACAGCTTCCGGATCAGCCTGGACGGGCGGACGCTGGTGTTCTCGGCGAACGTGTTTCCCGACTGCGATACGCTGGCCTGCACCAGGGCCCGTCTGGACGCGCGGCGCCGGGGCGGGGCGACCGCCGCCGGGTTCGACCGGCTGCCGCTGACGGTCTGGGACGACTGGCAGGCCGGCGAGCGGGCGCAGCTGTTCGCCGTCCGCCTCGACGCCGCCGACGTCGCTCCGGTCGAGCCTATCCGGCTGATGAAGAACTTCGAAAGCGAGGCGCCGGACAAGCCGTTCGGCGACGACACCGACTATGCGGTCGCCGGCGACCGGGTGTTCTTCTCGGCCCTGGAGCCGGGCGCGGCCTGGGGCGTGGCCGCCCATTACAAGCTCTACTGGGCGCCGTTGGACGGCTCGGCGCCGCCAGCGGCCCTGGAGCCGGGCGCGCCGGGGTCCTACGGCAAGCCGACGCTGTCGCCGGACGGGACCCGGCTCGCCTATCTGACCCGCAAGGCCTTCCGGGAGGACCTGCGCGCCGCTGTGATGGTGCGCGACCTCCGGACCGGGGCGGTGCGCGAGGCCAGCGCGGGCATCGACCGCTCGGCCGAAGCGATCCGCTGGTCCGGCGACGGAAGGACCCTCTATGCAACGATGGCCGACCACGGGCGCACCAGGCTGTTCGCCATCGACGTCGCCAACGGCAGGGTCAGTGCAATGACTCGCGAGGGCCAGGTGACCGGCTTCGCGGCGGCGGCCGACCGGTTGGTGATGGTGCGCGACGATCTGAAGGGGCCGGGCCAGCTCTACGAGGTGGGACGCGGCGGCGCGGTGCAGCTCACCGGGCACAACGGGCGCACGATGCGCGACTTCGACCTGCCCGACGCCGAGCAGTTCAGCTTCAAGGGCTGGAACGACGAGACCGTGTACGGCTGGGTCCTGCCGCCGCAGGGCCACAAGCGCGGCGGGAAGTATCCTGTCGCCTTCCTGATCCACGGCGGGCCGCACGGCAGCTTCGGCGACGCCTGGAGCTATCGCTGGAACCCCCACGTCTGGACCGGCATGGGGTTCGCCGTGGTGATGATCGACTTCCACGGGTCCAACGGGTACGGCGAGGCCTTCTCACGCTCGATCGTGGGGCACTGGGGCGACCGGCCGCTGGAGGACCTGCAGAAGGGATGGGCCGCGGCGCTGGCGAGGTACCCGTACCTTGACGGCGACCGGGCCTGCGCGCTCGGCGGCTCCTACGGCGGGTACATGGTGGCCTGGATCGCCGGGGCCTGGAACGCGCCGTGGAAGTGTCTGGTCAATCACGCGGGCATCATGGACACCCGCACCTTCGCGCTCACGACCGACATCCCGGGGTTCTCGGAGTACGAGACGGGCGGTCTGGTCTGGGAGCGGAACGACGACTACGAGCGATTCAACCCGATCACCAAGGTCGGCCAGTGGCGGGTCCCGATGCTGGTGGCGCATGGCGGCCGCGACTTCCGGGTGCCGCTGGGCCAGGGCCTGGCCGCCTTCACGGCCGCTCAGCGCAAGGGCGTGCCCTCGCGGTTCCTCTACTACCCAGACGAGAACCACTGGATCCAGAGGCCTCAGAACTCGGTGGCCTGGTACGGCAACGTCGAGGCCTGGATGCGCCGCTGGCTGGAGGCTCCGGCCGACTCCACGGCGGCCAACTGAGGCCGCGCATCCCGACACCTCCTGCGCGACGTATATCCTCAACCTAGGCGGGCGCCGACAGCGGGTGTAGCGTCCCCAGGGTCACGCTTGGGGACAGCCGCGGATGGCCGAGCGACCAGCCACGAAGACGGGCCAGGAACGCCCCGAACCGGCGCGCCGTCCGCGCCCGAAGCGCCGCCCGCTGCGGCTCGATGCGAACGTCGTCGTCGCAGTGCTGGCCGGTCTCGCGACAGCCTGGGGCCTGTTCGGCGTGATCTTCTTCCTGTACCGCCTGAAGGACGTCGGGCTGTACGTG
>NZ_CADEGK010000070.1 GCF_902826855.1 uncultured Phenylobacterium sp.
CAGAGCGTCGCGAAGGTCGCCCAGACGCGACGGTTCCAGTCAAGCGCGTCCGCACGGCCGCCGATGTCGTTCGGGTCGAGCGCGGAAGCCTCGATCAGTGCGCGCGTTACCTGCGCGAACAGACGGTACTCCAGGTCGCGCGGGCTCTCAGCCCGCGTCGCCGCCCGCTGATAGGCCTGAAGGGACATTTCCCAACCTTTCGTCTTCGTATTCGATGAGTTTCCGGCACAGCATCAGCGCCTTGTAGAATTCCCGCTCCATGCAGTGCCTGGAGATGTTCACGCAGTCGGCGAGCACCGAGGGGTTCGTGATGACACCCATGAACTCCGTCAGCCGGCGGACGAATTCGTCGTAGTGGCGTTCGGCGCTGTTCTCGTCGAGGTACATCATCATCACCGGGAAGTAGATCCGGCGGGCCGGGGTCTGGACGTCGTCGGCCTGCATGATGTCCTTCTCGCGGAGGACGGAGGCCTTGTTCTGCAGGACGAGTACAGCGCGGCGGTCGCCATTCTGCACCACGGCCCCATTGAGAACGAACTTTTCGCCGGGCTTCAGAGACAACTTCAGAGGCAAGTCCGTCTCCCTTTTCGCGCTGCCGCCCGCACCATTGCGAATCGGACAACTCTACTCTCGCGCAAGCCGGCTCCCGGCGCATCCAACGCTTAGTGGACCCCGGTTAACGGCGCCTTGCGCCCCCTCGCTCGGGTCGCTCGTGCGACAGTTTGGCCGACTTAACTGGCGCTTAAGCATAAGGCGGCAAGCAGGACCGGTCCTCATCCGGAGTCCTTCATGTCGCGCAAGGCGATGATCAGCGCGCCCTCGGTGGGCGCCCTACAGGTGGCCGCGGCGCCGACGCCCGCCAGGCTCGCCATCGGGGACGTCGGCGAGGCCGGGGGCAGGGACGCCCTGGCCCGCCTGAACGAGGCGATGCGGGAGTTAAAGGCGGTCGCCGCCGCGCCGGTGCTGCGGCGCGCGATCGAGGCCCTCAACCGCGAAGACTTCGTGGCCGGCGGCAAGTGGGCGCTCGAAGGCCTCGCCCTCGACGAGCACAACGGCTTCGGCTGGTATTTGCTGGGCATCGCGCGCGAGCGCGCCGGCGATTTCGCCAGCTCCGTCAAGGCATACGAGGCCGCACTTCAACTGTTGCCGAACCACGCGGAGGTCTCCAACGACCTCGGCCGCCTGGCATATCGCATGGGCATGCACGAACAGGCCGAGAAGCTGTTTCGGCACTATGTCGCCCATGCGCCGGACCGGCCGGAGGGCGTCAACAACCTGGCTTCCGTAATCCGCGATCGCGGACGGCCGGACGAGGCGATCGACCTCCTGCGCGACGCCATCGGGCTGAAGCCGGACTCCTCGATGCTCTGGAACACCCTGGGCACGATCCTCATCGAACGCGGCGACCTGGAGTCGGCCGAGAGCTTCTTCGGTGAGGCGGTGCGCCTGGCTCCCAAGTTCGCCAAGGCCCGCTACAACCTCGGACAGGTCAAGCAAGGCCTGGGCGACGTGGCGGGCGCTCTGGTCGACTGCGACGCAGCGCTGAAGCTCGTAGGCACGGCGGACGACCGCCAAATGATGCGCCTGGCGCGCAGCAACTACCTGCTCGCGTTGAACCGCGTCGGCGAAGGCTGGGACGAGTACGAAGCGCGCATGTCGCCGCAGTTCGCCGACGTCACCCATTTCAACATCGACAAGCCCCGCTGGGAGCCCGGCGACGACATCGCCGGCAAGACCTTGCTGGTGATCGGAGAGCAGGGCCTGGGGGACGAGGTTCTGTTCGCCAACGTGCTCCCCGACGTGATCGAGAAGCTGGGCCCCGAGGGCCGGCTGCGGCTCGCCGTCGAACCGCGGCTCGTGCCGCTGTTCCAGCGCAGCTTCCCGCAGGCCGAGGTCACGCTGCACACGACCCACGTATGGTCCACCCGCCCGCTGCGCAGCGCCCCGAAGACCGACCACGCGACGGTCGATCTCTGGACGCCGATCGGCAGCCTGATGCGCGAGTTCCGACGCTCGGTCGATGCGTTCCCAAAGCGTGACCGCTTCCTCGTCGCCGATCCGGAGCGGGTGGCGCACTGGAAGAAGGTGCTGGAGGACGCGCCCGCCGGGCCCAAGGTGGGTCTCCTCTGGAAGAGCCTGATCAGCAAGGACGCCCGCCACCGCTACTTCTCGCCGTTCGAGCAATGGAAGACCGTGCTCAAGACCCCCGGCGTCAGCTTCGTGAACCTCCAGTACGGCGACTGCACGGCAGAGCTGGCGGAGGCGGAGCGCGAGTTGGGCGTGACCGTCTGGCAGCCCCCCGGCATCGACCTGAAGCTCGACCTGGACGACGTGACCGCCCTCGCCTGCGCCATGGACCTGGTGGTCGGCTTCTCCAACGCCACGCTGAACCTCGCCGCCGCGGCGGGCGCGCCCAACTGGCTGGTCTCGACGCCGGCGGCGTGGACCCTCCTGGGGTCGGACCACTACCCGTGGTACCCGCAGACCCGGGTCTTTCTGCCCGAACGGCTCGGCGAGTGGGAGCCCGTGATGCGGGATATCGCCGCGAACCTGCGCCAGTTCACCAAGCGCTGACGGCGCGTCGCCGCAGTTACGGGAGGGTTGCCGGTGACGGTGGCGATACTGCAGGCCCGGATGAGTTCGACCCGCCTGCCGGGCAAGGTGATGAAGCCACTGGCCGGGCGGCCGATGATCGAGCGCCAGCTGGAGCGGCTGCGCCGCTGCCTCACCCTGGACCGCATCGTCGTCGCCACCAGCCAGGACGCCTCCGACGATCCGTTGGCGGCGCACCTGGCCGGGCTGGGCGTGGATGTGTTCCGCGGCCCGCTGAACGACGTCCTTGGCCGCTACGTCGGAGCCGCATTGACGTTCGATGTCGGCCCAGACCTGGTCCGGCTGACCGCCGACTGCCCGCTGGCTGACCCGGGCGTGATTGATGACTGCGTGCGCCAGCGCGTCCGCCTCGGGGTCGACTACTGCTCCAACGGGCGGCGGCGCACCTACCCGCACGGGCTCGACGTCGAAGTCTTCACCCTGGAGGCCCTGCTGACAGCGGGCCGCGAGGCGACCGATCCCTACGACCGCGAGCACGTCACGCCCTTCCTCTATCGCAATCCGGATCGCTTTAGCGTGGGCGAGCTGACGCAGGCGCGTGACGAGGGCCACCTGCGCTGGACGGTCGATACCCCAGAAGACTTCGCATTCGTTGAGCGGGTCTATGGGGCGCTCTATCCGAGCAATCCGGCGTTCACGTCCGACGACGTGCGCGCCCTGCCCTTCTCCCACGTCGGGCCGGTCTAGAGCGCCGGCCTAGGAGAGCATCGACCAGTCGAGGGGCGACCCACGGCTCAGGTCGCGGGTCGCGCGCTTGTTCAGCACCTGCGGCAGATGCTTCGGCGGCAGGCCGTGACCCGGCCGGATCGAACGCACATTGTCGGCGGTCACCAACTCGCCCTTGGCGATGTCGGCCACGACGTACAACGATCGCCGGTGGTCGCGACTGGCGGCTTCCGAGGGCACCTCATCGTAGCGCACGACGCCCAGCGCCTCCCAGGCCTCGCGGCACTCCTTCACGAGGCGCTCCAGCTCTTGCGGCTCGAGCGAGAAGTCGGAGTCCACCCCGCCCTCGGCACGGCTGAGCGTGAAGTGCTTCTCGATGAAACAGGCCCCCAGCGCCACGGCGGCGACCGAGACCGTCACGCCCAGGGTATGATCCGAGAGCCCCATGACGACGGGATGCTGCTCGCCGAGGTGGCGCATCGTGAGCAGGTTCATATCCGAGACCGGCGCCGGATAGGCGCTGGTGCAGTGCAGCAGGATCACCCCGCCGTCGCCGGCGCGGCCCGCAGCCTCCACCGCCTCGCGGATCTCCTGCGGCGAGGCCAGGCCCGTCGACATGATCAGCGGCTTGCCTGTAGCGGCGCAGAGTTCGATCATCGGGATGTCGATCAGCTCGAACGACGCGATCTTGAAGGCGGGCGCGCCGAGTGACTCCAGCAACTCCACCGCCGTGGGGTCGAAGGGCGACGAGAAGATGTGGATACCGACTTGGCGAGCATGCTCAAATAGCCGCGGGTGCCACTCCCAGGGCGTGTGGGCCTCCTGGTAGAGTTCGTAGAGCCGGCGTCCGTCCCAGAGGCCGCCGTGAACCCGGAATTCTGGTCCGTCGTGGTCAATCGTGATGGTGTCGGCGGTGTAGGTCTGCAGCTTCACGGCGTCCGCGCCGGCGGCCTTGGCCGCATCGATCAGGGCCAAGGCGCGGCCGATGTCGCCATTGTGGTTGCCGGACATCTCCGCGACGATGTACGGCGGCTGGCCCGGCCCGATCTTGCGTCCGGCGATGGTGACTGAGGGCTCGCTCATGCGACGGCTCCAAACTGTTCATCCCGCAGGATCTTCGCCACGTCGGTGAAGCTGCGTGCGACGGCGTCCGGCGGAAAGCCGGCATCATCGCCGCCGGCGAAGCGACCGGTCAGCACCCGGATCGAACGGCACCCGACGGCGCGAGCCGCCGCCATGTCGTGTTGGGGATTGTCGCCGATCACCACGCTGTCCTCCGGCCTGGCGTCCAGTCGTCGGAGCGCCTCGATGTAGCATGCCGGGTCCGGCTTCGGGGCGCCGTGCTCCCAGCAGTAGAACACCTCGCCCACGAGATCGGCGATCCCCAGGGCCTCGACCTTGCGCCGCTGCATCAGCCCCAGGCCGTCGGTGATGACCGCCAGCCGGTGGTCGCGGGCGAGGTCGGCGAGCGTCTCCCTCACGCCCGGCCACAGGCCGATAGCCGGCCGGTGGTCGCGATAGGCGTGGACCAGGGTCTGGACCAGCTGCGGATCGGCCCCGGCGCCCACGTGGTCCAGGACCCGGTCGAAGATCTTGCCCCGGCCGCGGGTGTCGAGCTCCTCGATCATCTCGGCGACGAGGCGATCAGGCTCGACGGTGGGGAAACGCCCGGAGATGCGCCCGGCGACGGCGCGGAAGCCCGACAGGACGTAGTGGCGCTCGTCGTAGAGCGTGTCATCGAGGTCGATGAGCAGGGCGCGGGCCATGCTAGCGCCCCACCACCGCGGCCAGCTCCGCGTCGGTGACGAACCGATCCTCGCCGTAGCGCAGCATCGTCAGTCCGTAGGTGATCGTCCGCGGCGTCGCGGCGGCTGCGTGGGAGCCTTCGACCATCTGCATGATGCGCTCCGGAGAGGCGAGCCCGGCACGGAACGAGAGATTCGAGGCCCCGCCGAAACGTGGATTGACCTCGATGAAACGCGCGCCGTCCTGCGGCGTGTGGAACGCCTGCACGACGTTATGGCCCACCAGGCCAAGCGCCGCGCAGAGCGCCAGGGCCTGATCCACCATCGCCGGAAGATCCTCGACCCGCGACTTCACCGCCTCGCCGTCGCGCACCACCAGCCGCCGCCGCGCGACCCCCTGCAGGGGTCGGCCGGTCAGGTCCATCAGGACGTCGATCGTATACTCGGGCGCAGTCTCCAGCGCCTGGACCAGCAGGTCGTCGTCGTCCGGCAGGTCCGCCGTCGTCTCGACGCGCCGTGCGCCCTTTCCGCCTGCGCCCCGCACCGGTCGCACGAAGACGGGGAAGGAGCCCGGCGCCTCTCTGGGTCCGTAGGTGTGCGGCGTGCCCAGCCCTCGGGCGGCGCAGAAGGCTGTGAAGCGCCGCTTGTCCTGGCACAGGTCCAGCGCCTCGGCGTCGGGGACCGGCGCGGTCACGCCGAGCGCGGCGAATCGAGCCTTCGCCCCCGCCAGCACCGCCAACTCCGCGTCCCGCGTGGGCACAACCAGCCGGACCGCATGATCCGCGCAGCACCCGGCCAGCGCGTCAAGGAAACGTGGGTCATCGCTTCGGGGCAATAAGACGGCGGCGTCGGCCTCGAACAGGGCAGCGTTGTCGGCCGCCAGATCAGCGGCGAACACTCGCCCCCCTCGAGCGTGGGCCGCCTCGGCGAAGGCCCGGACCAGCTGGACCTTGGCCGCAGCGCTCAGGATCAGGACGTTCATCGCCGCCCGGCGGCGGCCCCCGCGACCGGACGCGCGTAGACGGTCTGGTTACGGCCAATGCCGGCGCGTGCGCACCCGCGGCGGTACTCGACCACCGCCTCCAGCGAGCGGTCCTTCCAAAGGCCCATCTCGAAGGCCACCCGGACGAAGTGGCAGTTCCGCCCTTTCGAGCGGTCGCGCATGTAGTCGTTGTCGGGATTGAGCAGGAAGATATCGACCGGGAACTCGCCCAGGTGGTCGACGACCTCCCAGCCGTGCGCGGCCATCGCCCGCGGCAGGGTGTCGGTGTTGAAGTAGTTCAGGTGGTCCGGAGGCGCGAGCCAGAACCGGGGGTCCGCCAGGCCTCGCTGGACGATCTGATCCTGCAGCCAGGAGCCGTCGTTCGGCACGGAGATCCGCACCAGGCCCTCCGGCGCGACGATCGCGCGCAGCCGCTGCAGCAGGCCCATAGGGTCTATGACGTGCTCCAGCACGTTGTTGCAGACCACCAGGTCGAAGGTCTCGCCCGCCGCGATCACCTGATCCAGCAGCGCGAAGGCGTCGCCCAGCATCAGGTGCTCCGACAGATAGGGGAAGAAGGCGCGCACCCCGTCGTCGGTGAAGTCGAGGCCCTTGGCCTCCCAGCCGCGCTTCAGGAAATAGTCGAGGGTGAATCCCTCGCCAACGCCGACCTCCAGCAGGCGGCCCGGCGGCCGAGCCCAGACGAGCTCGGTCTCGGCCGGCTGGAGCAGCTTGTGCTCCAGTTCCTCGGCCGTGTAGCCGTGGGCGTAAGGCGTGCCGCCGTGGTCGGAGGCGAAGTACTTGTCGCGATAGTATGCGGCAAGTTCGTCCGACGTCGGCCGGGGCTCAATCTCGAAATAGCCTTCCGGCTTCTCGACCAGTCTGATGCTCACGCAAGGCCTCCGGCGACGCTGGGCGGACCAGACCACATCGTGGTTAATCGGCCCTTACGGCGACACGGATGGGGGTAACCGGGCACGCTTGCGCGCAAGGAACACTAGCCCCGGCGAGGGGTTCTTCTGGCTCAGCCAGAGGAGCTATCCCATGACCGGCGGGACCTTCGAATCCGATCGCGACGATTTCGACAGCCAGGACCAGTCCGAGGCCTTCGACGAAGACAACACCGTGGGCGGCGGCGACCGCGGCGAGGTGCGGTCCTTCGCGGACGCGGACGAGCGCGCGACCCTCGAGGAGCTGCCGGACGTGGCGGACCTGCTGCAGGCGGCCGGCGACCGGGATGACGACGAGGCGATCGCCCTGGACGCCGACGAATTCGATCCGGACGCCGTCGAGGACGGCGATCTCGAGGAGGACGATGAACTCGACTTCCGCGCCGCCACGGCCGAGCGCGAGGACGACCTGGACGGCCAGGGACCGGACGACGCTTTCAACGAGGCCCGGATCGCCTCCGACGAGATCGACGGCCTCGAGGAAATCCGCGACGCAGCGGAGGCCCAGGGCGGCGAGGACGACGTCACCGACTTCCAGAGCCGGGGCATGAGCGACGAGGCGCTGCGCGACCAGGGCTATCTGGAGGACGAATCCGACGCAAAAGACCGTTAGGAAGGCCCGGTAGACGCCTGCCCCTGGGTGAGGCGTTTCGAAGCTCCCGTCGCCTGGGGGATGGAACCCGCTTGATCCTCGCGCGGGGGCCTATAGGCTGCACCAGACAAACAACTGTTCGAAAGTGGGCGTTCCGCCTGCGCAGGGGAGCCTGGATGCGCCAACGTTTTGAAGGCACGGACAACTACGTCGCCACAGAAGACCTGAAGGTGGCGGTCAACGCCGCCATCGCCCTGGAGAGGCCCCTCCTGATCAAGGGCGAGCCGGGGACGGGCAAGACCGTCCTGGCCTATGAGATCGCCAAGGCGCTGGGGTCCGACCTGATCACCTGGCACGTCAAGTCGACGACCAAGGCCACCATGGGCCTGTACGAGTACGACGCCGTGACGCGCCTGCGTGACAGTCAGCTCGGCGACGAGCGGGTCAAGGACATCAAGAACTACATCAAGAAGGGCAAGCTCTGGGAGGCCTTCGAGCACCAGGGTGGACGCCCGGTCCTGCTGATCGACGAGATCGACAAGGCCGACATCGAGTTCCCGAACGACCTCCTGCAGGAGCTCGATCGGATGGAATTCTACGTCTACGAGACCAATGAGACAATCAAGGCTGAGATCCGCCCGATCGTGATCATCACCTCCAACAACGAGAAGGAGCTGCCGGACGCATTCCTGCGCCGCTGCTTCTTCCACTACATCCGCTTCCCCGACGCCGAGACGATGCAGGAGATCGTCGACGTCCACTATCCGGGGATCAAGAACAAGCTGGTCGCCGAGGCGCTGCGCATCTTCTACGACATGCGCAAGGTGCCGGGCCTGAAGAAGAAGCCCTCCACCTCGGAGCTTCTCGACTGGCTGAAGCTGCTGATGGTCGAGGACATCGACGCCGACTCGCTGGCCGAGAAGGACCCGACCAAGCTGATCCCGCCGCTGCACGGCGCGCTCCTGAAGAACGAGCAGGATGTGCACCTGTTCGAGCGCCTGGCCTTCCTGGCCCGCCGCGAAGGCGCCGCGCGGCCGGGCCAATAGCCCACCAGCGTATGAAGAGACTCTACTAGAGGCATGGCTGCATCCATTTGGATGCAGCCTCCCTAGTTACGGTGTTTTCACTCGCCATTGGGCGGCCCTCAGGTCCATTTTCCGCGGCGAACGGACGGAGCCTGACGCTATGCGACCGCTTTTCCTGCTTGCCGCTTCGACCCTGGCGCTGACGTCGGCTGCCTGCGGGCCCACGACGCCGACGGCGCGCGCAGCCCTGGATTGCCCGACCAACCAGGGGGACCTGACCCGCACGTCAGCCTCGGCAGACGGCAAGACCTGCACCTACGCCACATCCAGCGGCGCCGAGGTGACCCTGCAACTGGTCTCGACCCAGGGCGGCGTCGACAAGGCGCTCACCGCCATCGAAACCACCTTGCTGGAGGGTCGCATCGAAGCGGGCAAGGACACCGCCGAAGCCGAGGACGCCAAGGGCGAGGCCGCCGCCATCAACGCAGAGGCCGGCACACCCGCCGACAAGGCGATGCAGGAAGCCAACGCCGACTCCAGCAAGGCCGGCGTCGACATCAGCGTGAGCGATAACGACGATGCAGTGCACATCGGGATGAAGGACGGCACGGTCGTCGCGAAAGGATCCCGCGACGGCACCACAACGGTGAACCTGCCCGGCATCCACGTGGTGGCCAACGAGCGCGACGACACCGCCAGCGTTTCGGTGGGGCCGATCCACATCGACGCGGGCGGAGACGGGGCGACGATCCGCATGCGCCGCGACGTGCGCTTGCGGGGCGAGGCCCTGAATCCGGACCGCCGCGGAATGCGCGCCACCTTCATCTACACCGGCGACGACCTGCCGAACGGCTACCGCTTCGTCGGTTACGAGGCCGCCGGGCCCAAGACCGGGCCCATCACCGTGGCGGTGGTGAAGTCGAAATCCGAGGGTCCGAACGGCGGCGAACTCTATCCGGACGTGAAGCGGCTGGTGCGCAAGAACGGCGGGGTCTGACGCCCGCCGCTCATTCCGCCGGCTGGACCTCTACGACCTTGTAGGTCAGCGGCCGGCCATCCTCGTCGGTGACCGTCACGTATTCCCCCACCGCGAAGACGTGCTGGCCCAGGCGGTGGACGGGTTCATCGTCGGCCGTGTCGCTGTCGTCATAGTCGAAGAACCAGCGCTGGCCCTTGCGGGCCAAGCGGCCGTCCTGCGGATCCTCGTCGGGAGCGAAGCGGCGCACCTTGCAGGCGTCACGCGCCTTGCCGTAGGCGGCCTCGTCCAGATGTCCATCTGGAGTCAGCGGAGCCGTGAGCGCGTAGCCGCGGTGGTCGTCCCCCCCAGCGAATTCAGTCCCGGGGTTGCGGGCGAGCCGCATCACGATCCGCGACAACGACATGAGGTCACCTCCTGGCAGTCAGATAAGCACGTTAGTGGGAGAGAAACAGCGACGGACTGTCCGAGTTCAACAGGGTGCGCGTGGCGCCGCCGAATATGAACTCCTGGAGCCGCGGGTGGCCGAAGGCGCCGGCCACAAGGATATCGGCGCCGACCTTGGTCGCCGCCGCCAGCAGCGCCGGCGCCGCCTCTCCCTTGTCGGGCAGCAGCATGACCTCGGACTTCACGCCGCGGGCTGCGTAGTAGGCCTGCAGGCGCGTTGGATCGAAACTGCGCGAACTGGCCTTAGGGGCGGCCACGATGACCACTGTCTTGGCCTTTTCCAGAAGCGGCGTGGCCAGCCGCGCCGCGCGCGAAGCCTCCTTGCCGCCGTCCCAGGCCACGGCGACCACGCCGCCCACCTTCAGGCCCTCGCGGGCGATCAGCACAGGCCGCTGCTCATCGGCGACCATCTGCTGGAAGGCCTCCGCCAGAGGCCCGCGGCCCCGCGACGGGTCGGGTGTGAACACCACCACGTCGGAGAGGCGGCTCTCCGCGGAGAGCCCCGCCCAAACCGGCGTCTGCAGGGCGATGAAGCGGGTCTTGGCGTAGCCGGCCTTCTCTGCGGCCTTTCTCGCATTGCCTTCTCCGGCCGCGGTGGCTTCCTTCAGGGATTCCAGCGCCGTGGTCTGCACGCCGCCCAGGAATCCCTCGCCCATCCAGGGCATGACGTCAGCCACGTCGGCGGGCGTGTAGACGGCTGCCAGCTCGGCGCCGAACGGCTCGGCGATCAGCGCGCCAGCGGCTACGGCAGCGACGTCGCCCTGGCCGCCGGATAGTGGCGCCATGATGCGAGCCCAACTCATGCGTCCATCCTCATTCGCTCTGCGTAACCCGCCGGCGCCCGACGCGGATTGATCTTTGTCAGGTGTTGGGTCAGTTCACAGCGCGACAGTGGAAGGAATGCGCGGGTGAGGAAAGGGCTGCGTCGCACAAACGAAGCGCCCCGGGCCTGGCAGCGGATGCTCTCGGGCCGCAGGCTGGACCTGCTTGATCCCTCGCCGATGGATATCGAGATCGAGGACATCGCCCACGGGCTGGCCCGCGTCGCCCGCTGGAACGGCCAGACGATCGGCGAACACGCCTTCTCCGTCGCCCAGCACTCGGTGGTGGTGGAGGAGATCGTCGCCCATATCCGCCCCGACATAGAGCCGCGCTGGCGGCTGGCGGCCCTGCTGCACGACGCCTCTGAGTACGTGATCGGCGACATGATCAGCCCGTTCAAGGCGGCGCTGGGTTATGACTACAAGCTGTTCGAGGAGCGGCTGGAGAACGCTATCCACGTGCGTTTCGGCCTGCCGGCCAGGGCGCCGGCGCCGATCCAGCGGCTGATCAAGCAGGCCGACCGGGCCTGCGCCTTCTTCGAGGCCACGCAGCTCGCTGGCTTCAGCCATGCAGAATCGCTGGAATTCTTCGACGCGCCACCGGCGGGCTACACGCTGAAGATCGAGCCGCAGGCGGCCTCGGAGGCACAGGCCCACTACCTGCGCCGCTTCGAGGTGCTTTCGGAGGCGGCCGGCTACGTGCGCCACGATCAGGCGTTTGACACCGAATGACCAGCTCTCTCGTCATCGGCCTATCGGCGGTGGTGGTCGCCATCAAGGATGGCGAGGCCGTGGCGCTGACCGTGCGCCAGCGCGGCGCGGGCGGCGGGCTCGGATTGCCCTTCGGCCCCTTCGATCCCGGCGGCCACCGCACCTTCGAGCTGGGGCTCCGCGCGTTCGTGACCGAGCAGACCCGGTTCGACCTCGGCTACGTGGAGCAGCTCTACACTTTCGGCGACAAGGGTCGCGACGCGCCGCTGGCGGACCTGGGCCATGGGGACGGCGCGGCCCGGGTGATCTCGGTGGGCTACCTGGCGCTGGCGCCGGCCGCGGTAGACACGCATTTCGCCGGCAGCGAGTGGCGGCCCTGGTCGCGGATCTTCCCGTGGGAGGACTGGCGGGCGGGCCGTCCGGTCGCGCTGGCCGCCATCGAGCCGGCGCTGCGCACCTGGGCCGGGGCCGACTCCCAGAAGCTGGCCCGTGCGAGGCTCCTGTTCGCACTAGACGGCGCGCCCTGGAATGAGGAGCGGGTGCTGGAACGCTATGAGCTGCTCTACGAGGCCGGCCTCGCCCCCGAGGCCGCCCGCGACCGCGACGAGGCCGCGCCAGATCGCTCCGACGCCCTGGTCGTCGCCCTGGGCGAGCCGATGATCTCCGACCACCGCCGCATCCTGGCGACTGCGCTCGGGCGGCTGCGCGGCAAGCTGAAGTACCGCCCTGTGGTGTTCGAGCTGATGCCCGACGCCTTCACCCTCTCGGCTTTGCAGCGCACCGTCGAGGCCATCGCCGGCGTCCCGCTGCACAAGCAGAACTTCCGCCGCGCCCTCGAGCGGGCGGAGCTGGTGGAGGGCCTGGGCCAGCTCGACGCCGAGACCGGCGGGCGGCCCGCCGAGCTCTTTCGGTTCCGCCGTGAGATCCTGGGCGCGCGTCCCGTGTCGGGCCTCAGCCTTCCGCTGCTGCGGGACTGAGCTAGACCGCTGGCGGCGCAGGTGGGCCGGCGCACCCGCCGTGCGCCGCAAGCTACGCCTTCTCGACCGCAGGGCGTAGCGCCTCCGGCCCCACGTGGCCGCGCACCGGTATCCCGGCGCGTTCCTTGAGCGCCCGCGAGGTGTCGCGGCTGCCGTCCGGGCTCCAGCCGGGCGGGCCGAACAGCCAGCCGAGCGCGTGGCGCGGCGCACGGACCAGATCCCGGGCGATGCCGATCCACTCGTGGAAGGCCACGCGGAGGATGTTGAAGGTGGCGAGGTTTCTGACCACGCCGTAGCGACACGCCTCCTCGTCCAGCTCCGGCTGGAAGGTGCCGAACAGGCGGTCCCAGACGATCAGGATGCCGGCGTAGTTGCGGTCGAGGTACACCGGGTTGCGGGCGTGGTGCACCCGGTGGTGCGAGGGGGTGTTGAACACCGCCTCGAACCAGCGCGGCAGGCGGCGGATCGCCTCGGTGTGGATCCAGTACTGGTAGACTAGGCTGACGCCCTTCTGGATGGCGATCATCGCCGGCGGAAAGCCCAGGAACGCCAGCGGCAGCCAGAGCAGCCACGTGCCGGCCAGGCCGCCGGTCCACGTTTGCCGAAGCGCCGTGGAGAGGTTGTAGTGCTGGCTGGTGTGGTGGTTCACGTGGCTCGCCCACCAGAACCGCCGCTCGTGGCTGAGGCGGTGGAACCAGTAGTAAGTCAGGTCCTCGAGCAGGAAGATCGCGGCCCAGGCCCAGATCGCCGTCATCGGGATCGTGAACAGGCGGTGCTGGTAGACCCAGACCGTGGCGGCGAACACCACGCCGGCCGTGAGCAGGCCGGCCACGCTGGAGCCGAGGCCCATCAGCAGCGAGGTGGCGGTGTCGCGGGTCTCGTAGTTCGCCTTCACGACCCGCAGGCGCGCGAACACGATCTCGAGGAAGACCGTCAGGACGAAGAACGGGGTCGCGAGGGTGACCGGATCGAACTCCGCCTCCATCATGCGGCGAGATCTCCCTTGAGGTTCTCCGGCGGCCAGGCGGCGAAGGCGATCGTTGCCGCGGGCGCGGCCACATCATCCAGGTTCACCCGCAGCCGGCCGTCCTTGAAGGTCGCAGCCACGGCCTGCGGCCAGGGAATCTGGCGCAGAGCGAACCCGTCGCCGACCCGGCAGATGACCAGCGCGAGGCCGGCCGACTTGGCCATGGCGCCGCAGCCGTCCGAGGCGATCCAGACGGCGTCGATGGGGCGTCCAGGGAATTCCTCGGCCAGCAGGAGCCGCGCCTTGTGCTCGTCCAGCGGGCCCACGGGCCTGGCGATCCTGGCCCACGCCGCGACAGCCACCAGCGCGCCGACCGCCGCCGCCGACAGGGCCAGTTGAACGAAGAAAGCCTCGTCCATGGCGCTCCTCCCTACTCTTGACGCGAGGGTGGGCGCGGGCCGATGGGCGGTCAAGGAAAAGGCCACGCCTGTATAGGCGTGGCCTTCCCTTCAGGGGCCGACGTCCTGGAGGGGCTGCGGCCCAAACGCGCCTAGAACCGGCGCACGTAGCCCACGGTCCAGACGTTGGCGTGGCCTTGGTCGTTGTTGAACTCCTGGCGGGTGTAGTCGACGCGCACGCCGTTCATCCCGTCGAAGTGGTGCTGCGCGCCGACGCCGAAGTTCCACGACTCGGCCGAGTCGGAGGCCGACAGGCCGCCGCTCTTCACGCGCAGCTTGGTCGTTCCGTAGCCCACGCGCGCCAGGAGGTCGGTGTTCGCGCCCACCGGCAGGAAGCCCACGCCGTAGATCGCGGCCGAATGCTTCAGCCGAGTGTTGAACCGGACGCCGGCGACGGTGTCGGTGTCACTCTTGAGGCCGGTGGCGAGCTCGCCCTCGATCCCGAGGTAAGGCATGAAGCGGTAGCCCAGCCGGCCGCCGATGGTCTTCAGGTCGGTCTGGCCAGCGTCCAAGACACCGACGTTGAGGTTACCGTAGGCGCCAGTGTTCGGCGCGGTTGCGTCCTGGGCCTGGGCGGCGGCGGGAACGACAGTGGCGATCGCGGCCAGCGAGGCCGCGGCGATGAGAGCGTTTTTCATTGTGGGGAGGAAACTCCGTACTTCGTTACTAGGCAGCCCGCCCAGATCGTTAGTTCGGCTTCAAACGCGGCGAGGGACGGTCCGTTCTGTGGCTGGCGGATGTCCGCCGACGGCTGTGGCCATCGGGCCACAGGGCCTTGCAGGACCGCTGCACAACGCATAGCGCGCGATGGGTCAAATCGCCCGATGCAACGGCGCGGCGTGCTATCAGTCGCCCACGTCGTGGGAGGATCTCAGGAATGACGGACGCGGTGATCGCCGCCACGGGGCTCTACACGCCACCGAACAGCCTCTCGAATGAGGAGCTGGTGCAAACCTTCAACGCCTACGTCGAGCGGTTCAATGCCGCCAACGCCGATGCCATCGCCGCCGGCGAGGTCGCCGCCCTCACCCCCTCCTCCGCCGAGTTCATCGAGAAGGCGTCCGGCATCAAGTCGCGCTTCGTGGTGGACAAGACCGGCCTGGTCGACCCCGAGCGCATGGCGCCGAACATCCCCGAGCGGCCCAACGAGGAGATCTCCGTGCTGGCGGAGATGGCGGTGGCCGCCGCCAAGGACGCGATCGCGTCGTGGGGCAAGGATCCTGGCCGGATCGACGCGGTGATCTGCGCGGCGTCGAACATGCAGCGGGCCTATCCGGCCATGGCCATCGAGGTGCAGCAGGCGCTGGGGCTCGGCGGCTTCGCCTTCGACATGAACGTCGCCTGTTCCTCCGCCACCTTCGGCATCAAGACCGCCGCGGACTTCGTCACCGGCGGCGGGGCACGCGCGGTGCTGATGGTCAATCCTGAGATCTGCTCCGGACACCTCAACTTCCGCGACCGCGACAGCCACTTCATCTTCGGCGATGTGGCGACGGCGGTGATCGTCGAGCGCGCCGAGGACGCCACCGGAGGCTGGGACATCCTGGGGACGCGCCTGAAGACACAGTTCTCCAACAACATCCGCAACAACTTCGGCTTCCTGAACCGCGCTGCGCCCGAGGGGATCCGGGCCGTCGACAAGCTGTTCGTGCAGGAGGGCCGCAAGGTCTTCCGCGAGGTGGTGCCGTTGGTTTCCGACATGATCGTCGAGCACGCGGCCGACCTGGGCATCGACCCCCGCGGCCTGAAGCGGATGTGGCTGCACCAGGCCAACATCAACATGAACGTCATGATCGGCAAACGCGTCCTCGGCCGCGACCCGACGCCGGAGGAGAACGTCATCATCCTCGACGAGTACGCCAACACCTCGTCCGCGGGCTCGATCATCGCCTTCCACAAGGCCAACGACGACTTCTCACCCGGCGAGACGGGCTTGATCTGCTCGTTCGGCGCGGGGTACTCGGCCGGGACCGTGTTCGTCAGGAAGCGCTAAGCGCCTCGGAGTGCCGCGTGAGAACCTTGCCCCTGCTGGCCGCCGCGTGCCTGGCCGCCACCCCTGCCCTCGCCCAGCCGGCCTTCGGCTCGCGGGCCGACGCCGCCGCCTCGGCGCAGATCACCCCGGCGCAGAGGAAGCCCGTGGTCGCCGCCATCGTCCGGGAAATCCAGAAGGACTACGTCCTGCCTGAGAAGATCCCTGGGATCGTCGCCGCAATCCGCGCTTCAGACCGCGCCGCCGCCTATGCGCTCACCGACAGCAACGCGTTCGCCGCCCGGGTCACCGCGGATCTGCGCAAAGCCAGCGGCGACGGCCATCTCTATCTGCGGTGGGATCCCAAGCAGTATGCGGGGCTCGGCAGCGGCGAGTCCGTGCAGGAGAGCGCGGCGTACTGGCGCGAGATGGCGCATCGCATGCACCACGGCATCACCGAGTTGCGGGTGCTTCCGGGCAACGTCCGCTACATGAAGGTGGCCGCCTTCTTCTGGAGCGAAGGGGAGACGCCGCGGGCCTATGACGACGCGGTGCGGTTCCTGAAGGACGGCGAGGCCGTCATTATCGACCTCCGCGGCAACGGCGGCGGCGACGCGCTGGCAGTGCGCTACCTCGTCAGCCACTTCGTGGAGCCAAACAAGCTGATGCTCACCTTCCTGGAAGGGGGCAAGCCGCCGGAGGAGTCGCGGTCGCTGGCCGACTTGCCGTCGGGCCGCCTCACCGGCAAGCCCCTCTATGTGCTGACGGATCGCCGCTGCGGTTCGGCTTGCGAGGACTTCGCGTACGCGGTCCAGCAATTCAAGCTCGGGGAACTGATCGGCGCCACCACGGCCGGTGCGGCCAACAACAACCGCCTCGCCCCCATCGCGCCCGGCTTCGTAGTCAGCGTGTCCAACGGACGCCCGGTGCATCCCGTGAGCGGGACCAACTGGGAAGGCGTAGGTGTGGCGCCGGACGTTGCGGTGGAGCCTGCGCAGGCGCTTGAGACGGCCCAGGCCCGCGCGAAGACGAAACTCGCCGCGCGCTGAGGTCGCTCAACGCCCGGTGGCTGGCGAGCGCTGAGGGAACCGGCCTAGCGTGACTGCCCAGGCCTGGAGGCGAGTTCCTCAAGGGCGTCGCTTGTCAGGAATCCACGCGTGGCGACGAGCTTCGACCTCGATCCAGCTTACGGCGCCAGCGCCGCTCATCCGCCGGGGCTCTACTACCTGAGCTTCACCGAGGTCTGGGAGCGCTTCTCGTTCTACGGGATGCAGGCGCTGCTGGTGCTCTACATGGTCGACCAGGTGCTCACCCCCGGCCACATCGAGACTGTCGCCGGGATGGGCGGCTTCCGGACGGCGCTGGAAGGTGTCTTCGGGCCGCTGTCGGTGCAGGCGCTGTCCTCGCAGGTCTTCGGGCTCTATACCGCGTTCGTCTATTTCACCCCGCTGATGGGCGGCTGGATCGGCGACCAGGTGCTGGGCCGGCGTACGACGGTGCTGATCGGCGCCGGGCTGATGGCGCTGGGTCACCTCCTGATGGCCTTCGAGGTGACGTTCCTGCTGGCGTTGCTGATGCTGATCCTCGGCAGCGGCTGTCTGAAGGGCAACATCTCCGCCCAGGTCGGCGATCTCTATCCGCGCGACGACCCGCGTCGCACGCCGGCCTTCTCGCTGTTCAACCTCGCGATCAACATCGGCGCGTTCATCGCTCCGCTGGCCTGCGGCACCCTGGGCGAGCTCTACGGCTGGCACTATGGCTTCGGCCTGGCTGCTGCCGGCATGGTCGTCGGGGCCGCCATCTATTGGGCCGGCGGCAGACACCTGGCGCCCCAGGCCCCTGTGCGCCGGCAGGCTCGCCGCCCTGCCCTGACCGCCACCGACATGCCGATGATGTGGGCGCTGGGCGCGATGCTGCTCCTGGGCACTCTTTATGGCGTCGCCTACGCCCAGGAGTTCAACGTCTTCAATATCTGGGCGCGCGCGCAGACCGACCGCCACATCCTGGGCTTCGAGATGCCGGTGACGTGGTTCCCCGCCTTCGATGGTCTATTCATCGTGGCGTTCACGCCGCTGGTGCTCCGCCTGTGGTCCGCGCAACGCCGCCGCGGGATCGAGGAGAGCGACCTGGCCAAGATCGGCTTGGGCAGCGCCTTGGGGGCCATCGGCATGCTGGCGCTCGTCGCGGCGTCGCTGATCTTTGCCGACGGCGGACGTCCCGGCGTGGGCTGGGGGGTGTTCTGCTTCCTGATGTTCGCGCTCGGCTTCATCTACACGTGGCCGACTACGCTGGCCTTATGCTCCCGCAACGCCCCGGCGGCCCTGGGCGGCGTCATCATGGGCGTCGCGTTCCTGACGAACTTCGTCGCCAACTCCCTGTGCGGCTGGATCGGCTCCTACTACGAGAGGATGACGGCCGCGAACTTCTGGCTGCTGCACGCGGCGATCACCGGCGTCGGGGCCGTCCTCATCTTCGCCTTCCACCGGCCGCTGAACCGGGCGCTCTGCACGCCTCGGCCCGAGGGCTAGCGGTCGGTCTCGCGCACGCCGATCGCCGCCTGAGCGGCGGCCAGCCGGGCGATCGGCACGCGGTAGGGTGAGCAGCTGACGTAGTCCAGGCCGACGGTCTCGCAGAACGCGATGGAGGCCGGGTCGCCGCCGTGTTCGCCGCAGATGCCCAGCTTCACGTCTGGCCGGACGGCCCTGCCCCGCTCGGCGGCGATGCGGATCAGGTCGCCGACACCCTCCTGGTCCAGGGTCACGAACGGGTCGCGCTCGAAGATTCCCTTGTCGATGTAGGCGTTCAGGAACCGGCCCGAGTCGTCACGGCTGATCCCGAAGGTGGTCTGGGTCAGGTCGTTGGTGCCGAACGAGAAGAACTCGGCGTGCTGGGCTAGGTCGCCGGCGCGGATGGCGGCGCGCGGGAGCTCGACCATGGTGCCGACCTGGTACTCGATCGTGACGCCCTTCTCGGCGAGGACTTCCTTGGCCACGCGGTCGGTGAGCTCGCGCAGGAACTTCATCTCCTCACCCTTGGCGACCAGCGGGTGCATGATCTCCGGGATCGGCGCCGGACGGCCCTCGGCGGCCACCTCGCAGGCGGCCTCGATGATGGCGCGCACCTGCATCTCGTAGATTTCGGGATAGGACACTCCCAGCCGGCAGCCGCGGTGGCCCAGCATGGGGTTCACCTCGTGCAGGTCCTGGGCGCGGCGCATCAGCTTCTGCGGGTCCAGGCCGGTCGCCTCGGCGACGGCCGCCACGTCCTCCTCGGTATGCGGCAGGAACTCGTGCAGCGGCGGGTCCAGGAGGCGGATGGTGACCGGCAGGCCCTCCATGATCTTGAACAGCGACACGAAATCGGCGCGCTGCATGGGGAGGATCTTGCTGAGCGCGCCCTTCCGACCCGCAGCGTCGTCGGCCAGGATCATCTCGCGCACGGCGGCGATCCGGTCGGGATCGAAGAACATGTGCTCGGTGCGGCAGAGGCCGATGCCCTCCGCGCCGAACTGGCGGGCGGTGGTGGCGTCCAGCCCGGTCTCGGCGTTGGCGCGCACCTTCAGGCGCCGGTTTTCGTCGGCCCAGGTCATCAGGTGGGCGAAGTCGCCGGACAGCTCCGGCTCGATCATCTTGACCACGCCCTCCAGCACCTCGCCGGTGGAGCCGTCGATGGTGATGACGTCATAGGCCCGGATCGTCTTGCCCCTGGCGCGGAATTCCTGGTTGCGGTTGTCGATGACGATCTCGCCGGCGCCGGAGACGCAGGGCCGGCCCATGCCGCGGGCGACCACGGCGGCGTGGCTCGTCATGCCGCCGCGGGCGGTGACGATGCCGCGCGCGGCGTCCATGCCGCGGATGTCCTCGGGGCTGGTCTCCTCGCGGACCAGGATTACCGCCTCCCCGGCGCCGCCCAGCTTTGCGGCCTCCTCGGCGGTGAACACCACCTTGCCGGTGGCCGCGCCGGGCGAGGCCGGCAGGCCCTTGGCGATGACGATACGCTCGCTGGAAGGGTCGATGGTCGGGTGCAGCAGCTCGTCCAGGCGCGATGGGTCCACCCGCATCACCGCCTCGGCATGGCTGATGACGCCCTCGTTGGCGAGGTCGACGGCGACCTTCACCTCGGCCTTGGCGGTGCGCTTGCCGTTGCGGGTCTGCAGCATGTAGAGCCGGCCGCGTTCGACGGTGAACTCGATGTCCTGCATGTCGCGGTAGTGGGTCTCAAGCTTGCCCACCACCTCCTTGAACTGGGCGAACACCTCGGGCAGCGCCTCTTCCATGGAGGGGTTCACGTCGCCCATCTCCTCGCGGGCGATCTTGGTCAGCGGCTGCGGCGTGCGGATGCCGGCGACCACATCCTCGCCCTGGGCGTTGATCAGGAATTCGCCGTAGAGCCGGGCCTCGCCGGTGGATGGATTGCGGGTAAAGGCCACACCGGTGGCAGAGCCGTCGCCCATGTTGCCGAAGACCATCGACTGCACGGTCACCGCCGTGCCCCAGCTCTCGGGGATGTCGTGCATGCGGCGGTAGAACTTGGCCCGATCGTTCATCCAGCTGGCGAACACCGCGGCCACCGCGCCCCACAGCTGTTCGTGCGGGTCCTGCGGGAACGGCTTGCCCAGGTCGCGCTGCACGAAGTCCTTGTAGTCGGCGACCACCGCTTCCCAGTGTTCGGCCGAGAGGCCGGTGTCCACGTGGATGTCCAGGCGGTCCTTATGGTCGTCGAGGATCTCCTCGAACATGTGGTGGTCCAGGTCGAGGACCACGTTGGAGTACATCTGGATGAAGCGGCGGTAGCTGTCGAAGGCGAAGCGGCGGTCGCCGGACAGCTTGGCCAGCCCCTCCACCGTCTGGTCGTTGAGGCCCAGGTTCAGGACCGTGTCCATCATCCCGGGCATCGAGGTGCGGGCGCCGGAGCGCACGGAGACCAGCAGCGGATTGGCTACGTCGCCGAAGGCCTTGCCGGTGATCTGTTCGACCGTCTTCAGCCCAGCCGCCACCTGTTCCTTCAGGTTGTCGGGATAGCTCTGGCTGTTCGCGTAGTAGTGGTTGCAGGCCTCGGTCGTGATGGTGAAGCCGGGCGGTACGGGCAGCCCCAGCGCGCTCATCTCGGCAAGGTTCGCGCCCTTCCCGCCCAAGAGGTTCTTCATCGCGGCGTCGCCGTCGGCCTTGCCGCCGCCGAAGGCATAGACCCAGCGCGTCTTCACCAGCGTGTCGGCCATCCGTCTCAAACCTCCGCTCATCCCCGCGAAAGCGGGGACCTAGCCCGTAACCTGGGAGAAATCCGCCACCTGCCCCA
>NZ_CADEGK010000071.1:0-13015 GCF_902826855.1 uncultured Phenylobacterium sp.
CCAGGAACAGGTGGGTGGTCTCCACCGCGGGCGCATTCAGACGGAAGCCCTTGAGGTCGACCCATGGGCTGGGCTCGGCCTCCGCCTGTTCGACCCCCTTGCGGAACGCCCAGCCGGCGGTGGCCAGGGCCTCGGGCGAGGGCTCCGCGGCGGCGGTCAGCGCCTCGAGGTCGCGGCCGATCAGGCCGGTGTCGACGGCCCCGGCGATGAAGTCCGGGGTCTCCAGACAGCGGACCAGGAACCCGGCGTTGGTCTTCACCGGCCACACCTCCACCTCGGCGCAGGCCTCGGCCAAGTCGGCGATCGCCTGTTCGCGGGTGGGCGCGTGGGCGATCAGCTTGGCGATCATCGGGTCGTAGAACGGGCTGATGGCGTCGCCCGGTTCGACGCCGGTGTCGGCCCGGACATTGTCGGGCAGGGCGAAGTGGTCCAGCCGCCCGATTGACGGCAGGAAGCCCGAAGCGGGGTTCTCGGCGTAAAGGCGCGCCTCGACCGCGTGGCCGTTCAGCGTGATCTGGTCCTGGCTGAGCGGCAGCGGCTCCCCGGCGGCGACGCGGAACTGCCATTCGACGAGGTCCAGGCCGGTGACCATCTCGGTGACGGGATGCTCCACCTGCAGCCGCGTGTTCATCTCCATGAACCAGATGCGGTCGCCGCGCAGGCCCTGGCTGGCGTCGGCGATGAACTCCACCGTGCCGGCGCCGACGTAGCCCACCGCCTGGGCGGCCTTGACCGCAGCGTCGGTGACCGCGGCCCGGGCAGCCTCGGTCATGCCGGGGGCGGGAGCTTCCTCGATCACCTTCTGGTGGCGGCGCTGGAGCGAACAATCGCGCTCGAACAGGTGGACGACGTTGCCGTGGCTGTCGCCGAACACCTGCACCTCGATGTGACGCGGGCGCGTGACGTAGGTCTCAAGGAGCACCCGGTCGTCGCCGAAGCTGGCCTTGGCCTCGCGCTGGCAGGACGCGAGGGCGGCGTCGAAATCACCGGCGCTCTCCACCAGCCGCATGCCCTTGCCGCCACCGCCGGCCACAGCCTTAATCAGAACCGGAAAGCCGATGTTGACCGCTTCCCTGGCCAGGGTCTTTGCCGACTGGTCCGCGCCCAGGTAGCCCGGCGTCACCGGCACCCCGGCCTTGGCCATCAGCGCCTTCGCCGCATCCTTCAGGCCCATGGCGCGGATCGCCGATGGCGGCGGGCCGATCCAGATCAGGCCGGCGGCCGCCACGGCCTCGGCGAACTCGGCGTTTTCGGAGAGGAACCCGTAGCCCGGGTGGATCGCCTCGGCGCCGGCGGCTTTGGCGGCGGCGATGATCTTTTCGCCCACTAGATAGCTCTCGCGGGCCGCCGCGGGCCCGATCAGGACCGCCCGGTCGGCGTCGCGCACATGGGCTGCGTCGGCGTCGGCCTCGGAGAAGACGGCGACCGTCTCGATGCCGAGCCGCCTCGCGGTCGCGAACACGCGGCGCGCGATCTCACCTCGATTGGCGACCAGGACGGAGCGGAACATCACAAGCGCGCCCGCGCCGCAGGCGCTGTCATCTCTGACCACAGAGACCACGAAGACCACGAAGAGCCGGCGGTCACGGCCACTTCGTGATCTTTGTGGTCTTCGTGTCGGATCGAGCGGCGCTGGCGCGCCAGAAGCCTAGCCATCGTTGCCCTCACATCCTGAACACGCCGAAGCGCGTCTCTGGGATCGGGGCGTTCAGCGCGGCCGAGATGGAGAGACCCAGGACGTCGCGGGTCTGGGCCGGGTCGATGATGCCATCGTCCCACAGGCGCGCGGTGGCGAAGTAGGGGTTGCCCTCGTCCTCGTACATCTGGCGGACGGGCGCCTTGAACGCCTCTTCCTCGGCCGGTGTCCACTTCCCGGCGTCGCGGTGGACGGTGGCCAGCACGCTGGCCGCCTGCTCGCCGCCCATCACGCTGATCCGGCTGTTGGGCCAGGTCCAGAGGAAGCGCGGCGAGTAGGCCCGGCCGCACATGCCGTAGTTGCCCGCCCCGAAGGAGCCGCCGATCAGGACGGTGAACTTGGGGACCTCCGCCGAGGCGACGGCGGTGACCAGCTTGGCCCCGTCCTTCGCGATGCCGCCGGCCTCGTAGCGGCCGCCGACCATGAAGCCGGAGATGTTCTGCAGGAACACCAGCGGGATCTTCCGCTGGCAGGCCAGTTCGATGAAATGGGCCCCCTTAAGCGCGCTCTCGGAGAACAGCACCCCGTTGTTGGCCAGGATCGCCACCGGATAGCCCCAGATGCGCGCGAAGCCGGTGACCAGGGTCGTGCCGTAGAGCGCCTTGAACTCGTCGAACCGCGAGCCGTCGACCACCCGGGCAATCACCTCGCGCACGTCGTAGGGCGCGCGGACGTCGCTGGGGACCACGCCATACAGCTCCTGCGGGTCGTAGGCGGGCGGCTCCGGCTCGGCCAGGGTCAGGGGGTGGGTCTTGGTGGTGTTCAGGTTGGCGACGATGCGGCGCACGATGGTCAGCGCGTGCTCGTCATCCTCGGCCACGTGGTCGACGACGCCGGAGCGGCGGCCGTGGGTGTCGGCGCCGCCCAGCTCCTCGGCGGTGATCACCTCGCCGGTGGCGGCCTTCACCAGCGGCGGGCCGCCCAGGAAGATGGTGCCCTGGCCGCGCACGATGATGGTCTCGTCGCTCATCGCCGGGACGTACGCGCCGCCGGCGGTGCAGGAGCCCATGACGCAGGCGACCTGGGCGATGCCCTGCGCGCTCATCCGGGCCTGATTATAGAAGATCCGCCCGAAGTGGTCGCGGTCCGGGAACACCTCGGCCTGGTGCGGCAGGTTCGCGCCGCCCGAGTCGACTAGGTAGACGCAGGGCAGGCGGTTCTGCAGGGCGATCTCCTGGGCGCGGAGATGCTTCTTCACGGTGAGGGGGAAGTAGGCCCCGCCCTTCACCGTGGCGTCGTTGGCGATGATCAGCACCTCGCGGCCCGAGACGCGGCCGATGCCGGTGATCAGGCCGGCGGCCGGGGCCTCGTCGTCGTAGAGCCCATTGGCCGTGAGCGCGCCCACCTCGAGGAACGGCGCGCCGGGGTCCAGCAGGCGCATCACGCGGTCGCGCGGCAACAGCTTGCCGCGGGAGACATGGCGTTGGCGGGAAGGTTCAGGTCCCCCAAGGGCCACCCGCCCGGCGCGTTCGCGGAGCTCCTCGACCAGGGCGCGGTTGACCTGGGCGTTGGCCGCGAAGGCGGCGCCGGTCACATCCAGCGCAGAGCTGAGCTTCCTCATGCCGCTCCCACTAGCATGCCGGCCCTACGCCGTCCTTTCGACCAAGAGGCCAAGTTCGGCGATCATCGCCTCGCGCATGGCGAATTTCTGGACCTTGCCGGTGACGGTGGTGGGGAACCCCTCCACGAACCTGACGTGCCGCGGCACCTTGTAGTGGGCGATCTGGTCGCGGCAGAATTCGCGGACGGCCTCCGCGTTGAGGCCCTGTTGGCCCGGCTTCAACACGATCCAGGCGCAAAGTTCCTCGCCGAACCGCGGGTCGGGGATGCCGATCACCTGGACGTCCTGGATCGCCGGATGGCGGTAGAGGAACTCCTCGATCTCGCGCGGATAGATGTTCTCGCCGCCGCGGATGACCATGTCCTTGATGCGGCCGACGATGTTGCAGCAGCCGGCCTCGTCGATGACGCCCAGGTCGCCCGTGTGCATCCAGCCGGCGGCGTCGAGCGCCTCGGACGTCCGTTCCGGGTCGTTCCAGTAGCCCAGCATCACCGAATAGCCGCGGGTGCACAGTTCGCCCGACACGCCGCGCGGGACGACGCGGCCCTCCCCGTCGACGACCTTTGCCTCCAGGTGCGGCTGGATGCGCCCGACCGTGGATACGCGTATGTCCATCGGATCGTCGCAGCCGGACTGGAAGCTGACCGGCGAGGTCTCGGTCATGCCGTAGGCGATGGTCACCTCGGGCATATGCATCCGGTCGACCACCTGGCGCATCACCTCGATCGGGCAGGGCGAGCCGGCCATGATCCCTGTGCGCAGGGACGTCAGGTCGTACTTGGCGAAATCCGGGTGGGCCAGGGCGGCGATGAACATGGTGGGCACCCCATAGAGCGCCACGCACCTCTCCTCGGACACGGCTTGCAGGACCGCCAGGGGATCGAACGCCTCGCCCGGGTAGACCATCGTGGCCCCGTGGGTGATGCAGCCCAGGTTGCCCATCACCATGCCGAAGCAGTGATAGAGCGGCACCGGGATGCAGAGCCTGTCGCCGGCCTTCAGCCGGATCGCCTCGGCGACGAAGAAGCCGTTGTTGAGGATGTTATGGTGGCTGAGCGTGGCGCCCTTCGGGAAGCCCGTCGTGCCGCTGGTGAACTGGATGTTGATTGGGTCGTCGAACTGCAGGGTGGGGCCGATCTCGGCCAGCCGGGCGCGATCGGCGCGCTTGGCGGTGTTTTCGATGTGCGGGAAACTCTGGCAGCCGCGATGCGGGTCGTCTCCGATGGTGATCACCGCCTCGACGGTGGGCAGCTTCCCGGCCTCGCGCAGTTGGCGGACCATGGACAGGTATTCGCTGGTCTTGTGGCGCACCGCGATGACCAGGGCGCGGCAGCCCACCCTGTTGATCGCGTATTCGGCCTCGCTGAGGCGATAGGCCGGATTGATGTTGACCAGGACCAGCCCGGCCTTGGCGGTGGCGAACTGGGTGATCGCCCATTCGGCGCAGTTGGGGGCCCAGATTCCGATGCGGTCGCCGGGCTCGAGGCCGAGCGCGATCAGGCCGGCGGCGAAGGCGTCCACCCGGCCCTTGAACTGGGCGTAGGTCCAGCGGATGTCCTGATGGCGCGAGATCAGGGCCAGGCGGTCGGGGTGGGCCGCGCAGGTCGCGTCGAACACGGCGCCGATGGTCTGTCCGATCAGCGGCTGAGCGCTCGCGCCATGCACATAGCTCAGGTCCGCC
This sequence comes from uncultured Phenylobacterium sp., assembly GCF_902826855.1. Taxonomy (GTDB): domain Bacteria; phylum Pseudomonadota; class Alphaproteobacteria; order Caulobacterales; family Caulobacteraceae; genus Phenylobacterium. The sequence continues at coordinate 4,939 of NZ_CADEGK010000071.1, forward strand.
ATAGCCCCGCCTCCCCTAGGCGCCCGATCCTAGCGACCCACCGACCCGTGTCATCCCGGTTTCGCCGCAGCAGGGGCGCTTAGAGCCCACCCTCGGCGGCCAGGATCGCCCCCAGTCCCTCGCGGTAGGTGGGATAGGCCGGCCGCCAGCCGAGTTCGGCCTTGGCGCGGGCGTTGGAGACCCGCTTGCTCTCGCCGTAGAACCGCATCGCCGCCGGCGACAGGTTCGCGTCCGCCAACGCGAGTTCCGGCGGCGGCTCGAGCCCGATCAGGCGCGCGGCGTAGGCGATCACCTCGCTGTTGGGCGCCGGCTCGTCGTCGCAGAGGTTGTAGATCCCGCCCGCGCGGGGCCGCGCGATCGAAGCCGCCAGGCCCGCGGCCAGGTCGTCCACATGGATCCGCGAGAACACCTGGCCGGGCGCCGCGATCCGCCGGGCGGCGCCGCTGCGCAACCGCTCGAAGGCCGAGCGGCCGGGCCCATAGATGCCGGGCAGGCGGAAGACGGTGACGCTCAGCCCCATGCCGCGGCCCACCTCCAGCCAGTCGCGCTCGGCGCCGACCCGCCGCGCCCCCTCCACCGACTGCGCGGCCAGCCGGCTGTCCTCGGTCACCCAGCCGCCGCGGCGGTCGCCGTAGACCCCCGTGGTCGACAGGTAGCCGGTCCAATCGGGGAAGGCCTCCGCCTCTGCCAGGGGGCCGACCAGGCTGTTGAGTCCGGGGCACCCCTGCGGTCCCGGCGGCGCGGTGACGAGCAGCGCCGTGGTCTGCGCCAGCGCTGCGGTGAGCGTGATGCGGTCGGCCGGATCGACCGCTGCGTGGCCTTCGGCTGTGATCCGGGCGGCGGTCTCGGCGTTGCGGTAGGTGGCGAAGACCTCCCACCCCTTGCCGGACATCCGCCGCGCCAGCGCCCGTCCGGAGAAGCCGTAGCCGAAGATGAGGAGACGCTTCACCCGAACCTCGCCCACACCAAGCGGACCCTCACAAGAGGTCGGTGATCGCCTTGCGGGCCGCCTCGCCGAGGTCGGGCCTGGCGAGCGCGAAGGCGACGTTGGCGCGCAACAGCCCGATCTTGTCGCCGCAGTCGTAGGTGGTCCCGTCGTACTCCAGCGCGTGGAAGGCCTGGGTCTTCATCAGGTTCGCCATGCCGTCCGTGAGCTGGATCTCGCCGCCCGCGCCGCGTTCCTGGGTTTCCAGGATCTCGAAGATCTCCGGCTGCAGGATGTAGCGACCGGAGATGAACAGGTTCGAGGGCTCGGTCCCCGGCGGCGGCTTCTCCACCATGCCGGTCATCCGGTTGAGCCGACCATCCCGTCCCTCCAGGGCCACGATGCCGTACTTGTGCGCCTCGCCCTCCGGGACGGGCTCCACGACGACGATATTGCCGCCGGTCTCCTCGTGGGCCGCCACCGCCTGGGCGAGCGCCGTGGGGCTGGCCATCATCAGCATGTCGGGCAGCATCACCGCGAATGGCTCGTCGCCGATGATGTGGCGGGCGCACCAGACCGCGTGGCCGAGCCCCAGCGGGGCCATCTGGCGCACGAAGCTCATCTCGCCGGGTTGCGGCAGGTCGCGGCGCACGTCGGCCAGGATGTCCAGCTTGCCCTTGGCCTCCAGCGTCCCCTCGATCTCGGGATTGGCGTCGAAATAGTCCTCGATCGCGCCCTGCCCGCGTCCGACGATGAAGACGAAGTGCTCGATCCCGGCCGCGCGGGCCTCTTCGACGATGTAGCTGAGGATCGGCCGGTCGAAGACGTTCAGCAGGTTCTTGGGCGTCGTCTTGGCGCCTGGCAGCACCCGCGTCCCCAGCCCCGCCACCGGCAGGACAGCCTTCTTCACACGCTGGGACAAAATCACCTCCGACCGGCCGTTTCGTAAAAATCCCGTAAAGCGTTCCGGCGTCTGGGCGGAGTTTTTTTCGCGTTTGGAGCATCATCACGATTTTGCGATCGCACGAAATTGTGTACGCTAGGGGAGTCGGGGAATTCACCCCACGGGGACCCACCTCAATGAAGCTTCGCATTCTGACTGTCGCCGCTGCCGGCGTTATGGCTCTGAGCATGGCCGCCTGCCAAAAGAAGGAAGAGGCTCCGGCCCCGGCCGCCGACGCTGCCGCCGCTGACGCCGCCGCTATGGCTGCCCCTGCAGCTGCTGCTGACGCCGCCGCTATGGCTGCTCCGGCCGCCGCTGAAGCCGCCGCTCCGGCCGCTGCCGAAGCCGCTGCTCCGGAAGCCGCCGCCGACGCGATGGCCGCCGAGAAGAAGTAAGCATCGTCTCGCAAGAGACTGCTTGAGAGAACGGCCGTCCCTAACGGGGCGGCCGTTTCCTTTTGGGCCGCGGGGTCGCGCCCTATTCCACCGTCACGGACTTCGCCAGGTTCCGCGGCTGATCGACGTCCGCGCCCTTCTGCACGGCCACGTGGTACGCCAGCAGCTGGATTGGCGGGGCGTACACCAGAGGCGCGATCAGCGGGTCGCAGCGCGGAGCGGTCACCACCACCCTAGCGCCCTGCGGCGCATGCGCCTGTCCGTCGGGGTCGGTGATGAACACCACCTGGCCGCCGCGGGCCATCACCTCGCTCATGTTCGAGGCGGACTTCTCGAAGTAGCTGTCGAAGGGGGCCAGGATGACGATCGGCGTCGCCTCGTCGACGAGCGCGATCGGCCCGTGCTTCAGCTCGCCCGCAGCATAGCCCTCGGCGTGGATGTAGCTGATCTCCTTCAGCTTCAGCGCGCCCTCGAGCGACAGCGGGTACATCGGCCCGCGGCCCAGGTAGAGCACGTCGCGGGCGCGTGCGACCTCCAGCGCCACACCGCGCACCGCCGCTTCGAGCTCGATGGATTCGGCGATCAGCCGTGGCGCTTCCAGGAGCACGCGGACCAGCCGCTGTTCCTCGGCCGCGTCGATCCGCCCCCGCGCCCGGGCCGCCGCCACGGCGATGGCGGTGAGCACGCAGATCTGGGCCGTGAAGGCCTTGGTGGAGGCGACGCCGATCTCCGGCCCGCAGTGGATCGGCCAGACGACGTCCACCTCGCGGGCCATGGTCGACTCGGCGGCGTTGACGACAGCGGCGCTCGCCATCCCCTTGGCCTGGCAGTATCGCAGCGCCGCCAGTGTGTCGGCGGTCTCGCCGGACTGGGACATGGCGATCACCAGCGAACCGGCCGAGAGCGAGGGCTCGCGATAGCGGAACTCCGAGGCGATCTCCACGTCGACGGCCAGGTCCGCCAGCCGCTCGATCAGGTACTTCCCCAACATGCCCGCGATGTATGACGTGCCGCAGGCCACGATCTGGATGCGCTGCAACGCCGCGAAGTCGATGCCGCCGGGAATCGCCGCCTTGGCCGTAAGCGGATCCACATAGGCCGCGATCGTGCGCTGACAGCCCTCGGGCTGATCGTGGATCTCCTTCTCCATGAAATGGCGGTAGTTGCCCTTCTCGACCAGGGCGGCCGAGGCCGGGACCACACGCACGGCGCGCTTCGCCGGCCGTCCCGCTGCGTCGAAGATCCGCGCGGACCTGCGGTCGATGGCGACGTAGTCCCCCTCCTCGAGATAGCAGACCCGGTGGGTGAAGGGGCCCACCGCCAGGGCATCCGAGCCCAGGAACATCTCGCCCTCGCCGTAACCCACCACCAGAGGGCTCCCGCGCCGTGCGCCCAGGATCAGATCGGCTTCGCCTTCGACCAGCACCGCCAGCGCATAAGCCCCGCTCAACTGGTCCAGCGTCGCCTTCAGCGCCGCCAGCGGCGCCTTGCCGGCGGCCAGCTCGCTGTCCAGCAGCGCTGCGATAACCTCGGTGTCGGTGTCGCTCTCGAACCGTCGCCCGCCCGCCGCCAGCCGTTCGCGGATCTCCGCGTAGTTCTCGATGATGCCATTGTGCGCCAGCGTCACGCGCCCTTGCGTGTGCGGGTGGGCGTTGGCCAGCGTCGGCGCGCCGTGCGTGGCCCAGCGGGTGTGGCCGATGCCGACGGTGGCGTCGAGCGGATCGTCCTCCAGCACCGCCTCCAGGGCGCGGATCTTGCCGGCGGCGCGCCGGCGCATGACCTGGCCGCCGGCCAGGCCCGCGATCCCGGCGGAATCGTAGCCGCGATACTCCAGCCGCTTCAGACTCTCGATCAGCCGCCCCTGCACGGGGGCGGTCCCGACGATGCCGATGATGCCGCACATGTGGCCGGAGCTTCCTTTGTGGTAAGGCCGAATCGGAGCGGCTTTAGCATCCGGTAGGCCGTCATCGCCTAAAAGTCAGTTCCGGATCGAGCACGAGAGCCCCTCATGACCAAACGCGCCTACTTTGGCACCGACGGCATCCGCGGCGAGGCCAATCGCCATCCCATGACCGCCGAGGTGGCGTTGCGGGTCGGCATGGCCGCGGGCAAGATGTTCATGTCGAGCGACGACCGTCGGCATCTCGTGGTGATCGGCAAGGATACGCGGCTCTCCGGCTACATGATCGAGCCGGCTCTGGTCGCGGGCTTCGCCAGCGTCGGCATGGACGTGCGCCTGTTCGGGCCGCTGCCGACCCCCGGCGTGGCCATGATGACACGCTCCCTGCGCGCCGACCTGGGCGTGATGATCTCAGCCTCGCACAACGCCTTCTCCGACAACGGCATCAAGCTGTTCGGGCCCGACGGCTACAAGCTCTCCGACGAGAAGGAGCTGGAGATCGAGGCGCTCATGGACGAGGGCCTCTCGCAGAACTTGGCGTCGCCGTCCCATCTCGGGCGCGTGCAGCGGATCGACGACTGCCAGGCCCGCTACATCGAGATCGCCAAGGCCACCTTCCCGCGGCGGCTGTCACTGTCCGGCATGCGCATCGTCATCGATTGCGCCAACGGGGCGGCCTACAAGGTCGCGCCCGAGGCCCTGCATGAGTTGGGCGCGGAGGTGATCCGGGTGGGCATCTCGCCCAACGGCTTCAACATCAACCAGGACTGCGGCTCCACCCATCCGGCGGCCATGCAGAAGGCGGTGAAGGAGTACCGCGCCGACATCGGCATCGCCCTCGATGGCGACGCCGACCGGCTGGTGATCTGCGACGAGAAGGCCCAGCTGGTCGACGGCGACCAGATCATGGCCCTGATCGCCGCCGACTGGGCGCGGCGTGAGAAGCTGCGCGGTGGCGGCGTGGTGGCCACGGTGATGTCGAACCTCGGCCTCGAGCGTTTCCTGGCCTCCAGGCGCCTGACGCTCGAGCGGACCCAGGTGGGCGACCGCTACGTGATGGCCCGCATGCGGCAGGGGGACTTCAATGTCGGCGGCGAGCAGTCGGGCCATCTGATCCTCTCGGACTTCTCGACCACCGGCGACGGCCTCCTGGCCGCCCTGCAGGTGCTGGCGGTGCTGAACGAGAGCGACAAGCCGATGAGCGCGCTCGCCCGCCAGTTCGAGCCCGTGCCGCAGAGGCTGGAGAACGTGCGCTTCGCGGGCGGCCAGCCGCTGGAGAACGAAACGGTCAAGCAGGTCGTGGCCGACGCCGAACTGCGCCTCAATGGCTCCGGCCGGCTGGTCATCCGGCCCTCGGGCACGGAGCCCCTGATCCGCATCATGGCCGAGGGCGACGACGAGAAACTCGTCAACCAGCTGGTCAAGGAGATCGCCGGCGCGGTGAAGAAGGCTGCGGCCTGACGCCCTTCGCACGGTGACGTGATCGTGCGGAGCCCTTGCGGCGCCAGCCGCCGGGAAACCAGAAGCCTACCCAAGACGTATTCAATGTGTCACGCTCGACACATTCGGCAGGCTCGACCCGGTCGATGCAAGAGAGTGCTTGGGAGGACTGATGCGGCTAGACTTCGCCTTCGGCGGCCTGACGCGACAGGCGGAACGGCCCGCCCGCTCGATCGCCTGCCTCGTGTTCGTGGCCATCCTCGGCGCGGCCTTCTGGGCCGGCGCTGCCTGGATCGCCGAGATCATGCTCCGGACAGCCAGCTTCTAGGTCGTCCTTAGTGGCGCGTTGCGCGCACGGATGATCGAGAACCGCAGGCTCGATCCGATCACCGCGTCCCTTAGCGGCCAGAAGTCCTGCACCACCCGCACCTCGGCGCCCGACCGCAAGAGCGCATCCAGCGCGCCGTCGATCGTCGTCATCGCGGCAGGCTCAACCGCCTCGCGCGAGATCCAGTAGCCGGCCTCGGCGTCCGCCTCGAAGAAGCTCTCCAGCGGCATCTCATAGAGCGCCAGACGCGTCGTGCGCACCCGCTCCAGCCAGTCGGCCGGTAAGGCCACGACGTGGGTCGCGCCTGTCAGGAACCGCTCGGCGTCGCTTTCGGTGGTCTGTGGACCGCGGCGGAAGCAGATGCGCGGACAGTTGCGGGGTAGGAGGTAGTTGGCGAGGTGGGTCTCGGCGATCGACCAGACGCACACACCGAGGGTTATGTTGGTCGACGGCGATGGCCGCGGTTCGAAGCGGCCGATCGTGAAATCCTCGCTGACATGGAACAGCTTCACCGAACCTCCTTCGGGCGGTGGCTAGCGTCCGACGCTGGTGTAGGCGAAGCCTCGGGCCTGCATGTCGGCCGGCTTGTAGATGTTGCGAAGGTCGACCAGAACGGGCTTCTTCATGAGCAGCTTGATGCGGTCCAGGTCCAGCGCCCGGAACTGGTCCCACTCAGTGATAATGACCAGTACGTCCGAACCCTCGGCGACTGCGTAGGGGTCTTCCTTGAAGTCCACGTCGCGCAGCAGTTCGCGCGCCTCGGGCGTCCCCTCCGGATCGAAGGCCTGGATCCTGGCGCCCTTGTCCTGCAGGGCCGGAATGATCGACAGCGAAGGGGCGTCGCGCATGTCGTCGGTGTTGGGCTTGAAGGTGAGGCCCAGAATGCCGACGGTCTTGCCCTTCGGCGCGCCGTCTAGAGCCTTCACGACCTTGCGGGCCATCGCCCGCTTGCGCTCGTCGTTGACCTTGATGGTGGCCTCGACCAGCTCACTGGGCGCGCCGGCGTCGCGGGCGGTGCGGACCAGGGCGATGGTGTCCTTGGGGAAGCAGGAGCCGCCGTAGCCGGGGCCGGCGTTCAGGAATTTGTTGCCGATCCGTCCGTCCAGGCCGATGCCGCGGGCGACCTGCTGCACGTCCGCCCCGACCGCTTCGCAGAGATCGGCCATCTCGTTGATGTAGGTGATCTTCAGCGCCAGGAAGGCGTTGGCGGCGTACTTGATCAGCTCGCTCGTACGGCGGCTGGTGAACAGGATCGGGGTCTCGTTGAGGTACAGCGGCCGGTAGAGCTCGCGCATCACCTCCTGGGCCCGCGCGTCGTCTGTGCCGACAACCACCCGGTCGGGGCGCTTGAAGTCCTCGATGGCCGCGCCTTCGCGCAGGAACTCGGGGTTTGAGACCACGGCGACCTGGGCGTTGGGACGTACGCGCTTGAAGATCGCCTCGATCTCGTCGCCGGTCCCCACCGGCACCGTCGACTTGGTGACCACCACGGTGAAGCCGTCCACCAGGCCGGCGATCTCTTCGGCCGCCGCGTAGACGTAGGAGAGGTCGGCGTAGCCGTCACCGCGTCGCGACGGGGTGCCAACGCCGATGAACACCGCGTCGGCCTCGCGGATCGCCTGCGTGGCGTCAGTGTCGAAGAACAGCCGCCCCGCCTTGACGTTGCTGGCCACCAGCAGGTCCAGCCCCGGTTCATAGATCGGGATGCCGCCGGACCGCAGCTGCTCGATCTTGCGCGCGTCCTTGTCAATACAGGTGACGGTATGGCCGAAGTCGGCGAAGCAAGCCCCGCTGACCAGGCCCACATAGCCCGTCCCGATCATCGCCACGCGCATCTAGTACTCCTCTCGACACCAGCAGCTTTCATTGTCCGTGAAAGACCGCCGCAACAGCACAACTTGGCCGCGGGTCAGCAATTCCCGCGCCACTCAGATCTCTTGGTTGTACGCGCCCACCTGCGGCCGCTTGGCCAGCCGAGGCTTCACTTCCTGGTGGAACAGGGCGCGCATGTCGTCCTCGGAGCGCGTGCTCTCCACCACCACCACGATCTCGGGCTTGTTGGAGGAAGCGCGGACCAGAACCCAGCTGCCGTCCTCCAGCGCCACGCGCACGCCGACGCCTACGGCGACGTTCACGATGTCCCCCA
>NZ_CADEGK010000071.1:13025-19406 GCF_902826855.1 uncultured Phenylobacterium sp.
GGATCGTCCCGCCGGCGTCGCGGAAGGCGGTGTACTCGGCTACCACGTCGTCGACGACGCCGTACTTCTCCTCGTCGGCGCAGTGCGGGCTCATGGTCAGCGAGGTAAAGGCCACGGGCAGGGCCTTCTTCAGGTCGCTGAGCTTCTTGTCCGGGTTGCGGTCCAGCATCGCCAGGATCGCTGCGGCGGCGACCAGGCCGTCGTCATAACCGCGGCCGATCGGCGGGTTCATGAAGAAGTGGCCGGACTTCTCGAAACCGGCGAGCGCCCCCAGTTCCGCCGTCTTGCGCTTGATGTAGGAGTGGCCGGTCTTCCAGTAGACGGTCTTGGCGCCGTTGGCCTTCAGCACCGCGTCGGTGGCGAAGAGGCCCGTCGACTTCACATCCACGACGAAGGTGGCGTCCTTGTGCAGCGCCGACAGGTCGCGGGCCAGCATCAGCCCGATCTTGTCGGCGAAGATCTCCTCGCCCTCGTCGTCCACCACCCCGCAGCGGTCGCCGTCTCCGTCGAATCCGAAGGCCAGGTCCGCGCCGTGCTCGCGCACGGTCTTGGCCATGGCGTGCAGCATCACGCTGTCTTCGGGGTTCGGGTTGTAGCGGGGGAAGTTGTAGTCGAGGTCGCAGTCCATCTCGATGATCACCGCGACGCCCATCTTGGCCAGCGCCTGGGGCGCGAACGCGCCGGCCGTGCCGTTGCCGCACGCAGCCACCACGGTCAGCGGGCGCTTGATGCTCACGCGCGAGGCGGCGTCCTCGATATAGCGCTCGGCCACGCCTGCGACGTGGGTCAGCGAGCCGCCCGGCCGCTCGGACCAGCGGCCCTCCAGCACGATCTCCTTCAGCCGGCCCATCTCGTCGGGGCCGAAGGTGAGCGGCCGCTGGGCGCCCATCTTCACGCCGGTCCAGCCGTTCTCGTTGTGGCTGGCGGTGACCATGGCCACGCAGGGCGCGTCCAGGTCGAACTGGGCGAAATAGGCCATCGGCGAGACGGCCAGGCCGATGTCCAGCACCTCGCAGCCGGCCGCCAGGAGCCCCAGGGTCAGCGCCTGCTTGATCGACAGCGAATAGGAGCGGTAGTCGTGCCCGACCACGATCCGCTTCTGGCCCATCTCGTGGATCAACGTGCCCAGCCCCAGGCCCAGCGCCTGGATGCCCATGAGGTTGATGTCGGGCCCGAACAGCCAGCGCGCGTCGTACTCCCGGAACCCGGTCGCCTTGACCAGCGGGACGGTCTCGTAGTCGAGCGTGTTGGCGATCAGGTCGGCGCGGGGTTTGGGCAGCATGGAAACTCCGGGGGAACGCGTGTCAGGCGTTTCTCTACGCGAGCCCATAGGCCCTTCGCCACCACCTAAGGCTTAACGGCGGAGCCTCGATGGCCCGTGCCCGCCTACATCACTCCGGCGCGGAGCAGGTCGTGGACATGCAGGATGCCCACCGGCCGCGCATCTTCGACCACGAACAGCACGGTCACCGCCGGCAGCGGGTCGCTCATCAGCGCCAGCGCTTGGGCGGCGAGGGTTCCAGGCTCCACGGTCTTCTTCGGCCCGGGGGTCATGACCTGGCCGGCCGTGTGGTCCAGCAGGCCGTCGATGTGGCGGCGCAGATCGCCGTCGGTGATGGCGCCCACCAGCCGGCCTTCCGCATCGGTGACGCCCACGATCCCCCACCGCTTTTCGCTCATCACCAGCAGGGCGTCGCGCATCGGCGTTTCGCCGACAACCAACGGCAATTCGCCGACGCCATGCATCAGATCGCCCGCAGTCCGCAGCATGGCGCCCAGCTTGCCGCCAGGGTGCAACACGCCGAAGTCCTGGGGTCGGAACCCGCGCCGCTGCAGCAACGCCACCGCCAGCGCATCGCCCAGCGCGATCTGCAGGGTGGTCGAGGTGGTCGGCGCGTTGAGTTCGTCGGCCGCCTCGGGCGCGTTGGGCAGCAGCAGCACGATCCGCGCCGCCCGGCCCAGCGCGCTGTCCGCCGCCGCGGTCATGGCGATCAACGGAATCGCGAAGCGCTGAGCATAGGCCAGGATGTCGGCCAGCTCGCGCGTCTCGCCGGTCTTGGACAGCGCCAGGATGACGTCGTCCGGGCCGATCATGCCCAGGTCCCCGTGGCTGGCCTCGCTCGCGTGCACGAACATCGCCGCCGAGCCCGTCGAGGCGAGCGTCGAGGCGACCTTGCGCGCCACATGGCCGGACTTTCCGATCCCGGTGCAGACGATCCGGCCCTTGGCCGCGAACAGCACCTCCACCGCCTCGGCGAAGGCGCCGTCCAGCTCCGCCGCCAGCCGGCTCAGCGCCTCGGCTTCGGTCTGCAGCACGCGGCGCCCGACGCCGATGGTGTCCTCGCGAGAACCATGTGCGGTCATTGGTTGGGTGCGATCGCCTCGTTCTGGATGTTGCGCACTGCCTCGCGGGCCAGGTCGAGGCGCTTCTGGGCGGCCTCGGTCTCGCGGCGCATGGCGGCCTGCATGGCCGCGGTGCGCTGCACCGGCTCGTGGCCGAACGGGGCGGGCGAGCGGTCGCCGAGGCCCTGGGGCCAGACCATGGCCAGGGCGATGGCCGCAGCGGCGGCGACGCCCAGGAGCGGCAGGTAGAAGCGGTCCAGCATGGCCCCGCTATAGCCCGCCCCACCCGTTCGAGAAACCTTGACGCGGACGGGGCCGACGCCCTAGCCCGGTGGCCGCATCTCGTAGGAGTTCCCCGTGCCGACCCTGATCCTGCTGCGCCATGGCCAGAGCGAATGGAACCTCGCCGACCGCTTCACCGGCTGGGTCGACGTCGACCTGACCCCGCGGGGCGAAGCCGAGGCGGCCAAGGGCGGCGAGCTGATCAAGGCCGCCGGCCTGGCCATCGACCGCTGCTTCACCTCAGTGCAGACCCGCGCCATCCGCACCGCCTGGCTGGCCCTCGCCGCCGCCGGCCAGGCCTTCGTGCCCGAGGTCAAGGACTGGCGCCTCAACGAGCGGCACTACGGCGGCCTGACCGGCCTCAACAAGACCGAGACCGCCGCCAAGCACGGCGAGGCCCAGTACATGGCCTGGCGGCGCTCATACGACACCCCGCCGCCGCCCCTGCTGCCCGGCGGCGAGTTCGACTTCGCCAAGGACCGCCGTTATGCCGGCGCGACCCTGCCCGACACCGAGAGCCTGAAAACCACCCTGGCCCGCGTCCAGCCCTATTGGGAGGCGGAGATCGCGCCCTGCCTGAAGCGCGGCGAGACCCTGCTGGTGGCCGCGCACGGCAACTCCCTGCGCGCCATCGTCAAGCTCCTGTTCGGCGTCTCCGACGACGCCATCGTCGGGGTCGAGATCCCCACCGGCAATCCGCTGGTGATCGACCTGGACTCGGCCCTCAAGCCGACCGCCGCCCGCTATCTCGACCCGGAGCGCGCGACCGCCATTCCGCCGATCTGAGAGGCGAGCGCGCCGCGGACTATTTCGTGTTTGAGTCTGGCGACGCTGACGCGTCCTCGACGCTTCGGGGTAAGGTGCGCACGATGAGCCCCGACGAAGACCACATGCGCCGCGCAATCTCCCTCGCCGCGACCCGCGTCGGCCTGACCGGCGACAACCCGTCCGTCGGCTGCGTGCTCGTCCGCGAAGGCGCGGTGGTCGGCGAGGGCGTGACCGGCGAGGGGGGCCGTCCGCACGCGGAGGAGGCAGCCCTCGCGGCGGCTGGCGATGGCGCACGCGGCGCCACGGCCTACGTCACCCTGGAGCCGTGCGGCGAACGGTCCTCCGGAACCCCCTCGTGCAGCGACCGGCTGGCCGACGCGGGGGTGGTGCGCGTGGTGGTCGCCTGCGCCGATCCGTCGGTGTTTGCGGCGGGCAGGGGCGCGCATCGGTTGCAGGCCGCGGGGGTGGCCATAGACCAGGGGTTGCTGCAAGCCGAAGCCGCCCCTCTTTACGCCCAGTACGCTCCGGCCAAATCCCTGGAAAGTCGCCGTTAATCCGGCCGCGCTAACATGGTTCACGGAAATCTAGTGAACCTGCGCCGCATGTCCCTGCCCAACACCAGAACGCTCGTCCAGGTCCACCTCAACCAGGCGGAGGTCGACGCCGTCTGCGCCAAGCACGACCGCCTGTGGACCGCCAAACCCGGCGGCGCGCGCGCGGTGTTCGCGTTCAAGGACCTCTCGGGCGCCGACATGCGCGGGCGCAACCTCTGCGACGCCGACTTCACCGGCGCGATCCTGAACGATTGCCGGTTCACCGGCGCGCGGCTCGACAACGCCAACCTCTTCTGCGCCGACCTGACCGGCGCCGACCTGCGCGACGCCTCTCTGCGCCGCGCCGACCTGCGCGGCTCGTGCATGCGCAACGCCGACCTCACCAACGCCGACATGTTCGAGGCCGACCTGCGCGAAGGCACGCTCGCCGCCGCCAGCCGCCAGCTCGGCTTCCAGCGCCTGGAGACCGGCAATGCGGCGCTGGGCGAGCTGCAGGGCGCCATCCTGGCCGGCGCCAACCTGGAACGCTCGCGCCTGTCCGGCGCCATGGCCGTGCGCGCCGATTTCACCGACGCGATCCTCAAGGACGCCAAGCTGGTGCGCGCCAACCTCAAGCAGTGCTCCATGCGAGGAGCGAACCTGTCCGGCGCCGACCTTTCCGGCGCGGACCTCGCCGGCGCCGACCTGCGCGACGCCATCCTTGTGGGCGCGCGAACCACGTCGTGGAACGTCAGCGACGTCAACTTCGCCGGCGCGCTCACCGACGAGCCGGCGGGGCGCGCCGTGCAAGACCTGCCCTACGCCCAGATGATCAAGGACCACGCCCGCTGGTGCGAGACCGGCGGCGGCGAGGGCAAACCCTCGTCCTTCGACAGCGCGGACCTGCGCAGCCTCTCGGCGATCCGCGGCTACAACCTCACGGCGCTCTCTGCCAAGGGCGCCGTGTTCTACGGCCTCGACATGGAGGGGGTTCAGCTGCAGGGCGCGCACCTGGAGGGCGCCGACCTGCGCAACACCATCCTGCGCCGCGCGGACCTGCGGGGCGCCCGCCTCGTCGGCTGCAAGCTGTCCGGGGCCGACCTTCGTGACGCCCAGATGGGGCCGCTGCTGCTGGGCGCCGACCGGGTGATGCCCTGCGACCTCACGGGGGCCCAGCTCAAGGGCAGCGATCTCACCGGCGCCGACTGCCGCCATGCGATCTTCACCAACGCCGACGTCAGCCGGGCCAACTTCACCAACGCCAGCCTGAGGCAGGCCAACTTCTCCGGGATCGCGCGGCACGGCGCCCGCGGCCTCGACGAAATCATCTGATGGCAGGCTTCCGCATGCCGTCCAGCGAGCCCAACATGACGGGCCGCCGGCGTCTCAGCGACGGTGAGCTGACGATGCTCATGGACAACCACGCCCGGTTCCTGACCGGCGTCGGCGGCAAGCGGGCGCAACTGCCCTTCGTGGACTTCTCCGGCTTCCAACTCGCAGGTCGCAAGCTTGCTGGCGCGGACATGCAGGGCTCGCTCTTCGACGGCGCGCACATGGCCGGCGTGGACCTTTCCGGGGCCAACCTCTCGGGGTGCGACCTGCGCCGCGCCGACCTCCGGGGCGCGATCCTCCGCAAGGCCAACCTGCGCGGCGCCTGTCTATCCGGCGCCAACCTTGCCGGCGCCGACCTTACCGAGGCCGACTTCCGACCGGGCATCGTGGCCCGGCCGCACCCGACCAAGGGCTACCCGTCCGTGATCGAGGAGGATCGCGGCGGCGAGGTCGACGGGGCCAACCTCTCCGGCGCCACCCTGGACGGCTCGCGCTTGGACGGGCTCTACGCCGCCGGGGCGGACTTCTCGGACGCTTCGCTCAAGGGCGCAAAGCTGTTCAACGCCAACCTGAAGGGGGCCAACCTCTCGGGAGCCTGTCTGGCCCAGGTGGAGATTTCCGGCGCTGTCCTGGAAGACGCGGAGTTCGACGGCGCCGACATGAGCGGCGTGGTGCTGGCCAGCGCCCGCACGCACGGCGCGAAGCTGGCCGGCATGGTGGTCCCGCCGACCCGCGACGACATCGCCCGGGCCGAGAAACTGGTGATCCAGGCGCAGGCCCACCACAGCTGGGTGGACACCGGTGGCCGCGAGGGCGGGCCGGCCCGCCTCGACAACGCCGACCTGCGCCCTGCCGCCGGCGCCCTCAAAGGCCTCAAGCTCACCGCGATCAGCGCCAAGGGCGCGAACCTCGCCGGCCTCGATCTCACCGGCATCCAGCTGCAGGGCGCAAACCTCGACGGCTGCGACCTGCGGGGCGCGATCCTGGTTGCGGCCGACCTGCGCGGGTGCCGCCTCGCCGGCGCCGACCTCACCCGGGCCAACCTCACCGACGCCAACCTGGGCCCGCTGCCGCTCTCCGCCGATCGCTCGACCCCGACCAGCCTGAAGGGCGCACGCCTGCG
>NZ_CADEGK010000071.1:19506-21036 GCF_902826855.1 uncultured Phenylobacterium sp.
GCGCCCGTGGTGATCGCCACCGTGCGGGGCTTCAGGGCCTCCGGCAGTTCGCGCTTCAGCGAGATCTGCAACAGGCCGTCGGCCAGGTTGGCGTCCTGCACCAGGACGTAGTCGGCGAGCTGGAACTTGCGCTCGAAGTTGCGCTCGGCCAGGCCGCGATGGAGGAAGGTCTTGGCCTCGTCGTTGGCGGCCTTGCGGCCGGTCACGGTGAGGAGGTTCTCCTTTACCTCGACGTTGAGCTCTTCCGGCCGGAAGCCGGCCACCGCGATATCGATGCGGTAGGCGTTCTCGTCGGTGCGTTCGATGTTGTAGGGCGGATAGCCGGCGGCGCCATCGGCCGCGGCGGTCTCAAGCAGGTTCGCCAGCCGGTCGAAGCCGACGACGGAGCGATAGAGCGGTGAGAAGTCGATCGTACGCATGCGGTCACATCCTTCTTTCAAAGCAAGGTTGCGGTTCAGTTGGACCTGCGGCGACCCTGGCGGCGTCGCCTTCAGCCCAAGGAGGCCCGGACATCCAGCGCCTCCGCGAGTTCAGATAGGCGCGCAGATGAGGGCTTCAAGGCCCTTTCCGCAAACCGCGGCAATGCCTAGGCTGCTGGCCCGCCATCCGGAGGAATCCCCCCAATGCTCCGCCTCGCCATCGCCGCTTCGGCCGTTGCCATTCTCGCCGCCCCCATCCACGCGGCCGCCGCTCCGGCTGCCGACGCCAAGCTGCAGGCCGCGGTCGCCGGCGCCAACCGGGCCCCCGCCAACAAGGCTCGCGACGCCGCGCGCCACCCTGCCGAGACGTTGGCCTTCTGGGGCTTGAAGCCCGGGCAGACGGTCGTCGAGATCAGTCCCGGGGGCGGCTACTGGACCGAGATTCTGGCCCCGTACGCCAAGGCCACGGGCGGAACCTACGTGGCCACCGGCGCCGATCTCGCCAGTCCCACTCTCTCCGCAGGCGCCAAGGCCGGCCGGGAGGCTTTCGAGAAGAAGTTCGGCGACGCCGCCGTCTACGGCAAGGTCACGGTCGTCAACTTCGGCCCGCAGGCGGGACCGCTGGGTGCGCCGAATTCCGCGGACCTCGTTTTCACGTCCCGCAACATCCACAACTTCCTGATGCAGCCGGGCATGCTCGACAAGGTCCTGAAGGATACCTTCGCGGTGCTGAAGCCGGGCGGTGTGCTCGGCGTCGAGGAGCATCGCTCCGATCCGAAACCCGACGCCCCCGGCTACTCCAACGGCTACGTCTCCGAGGCCACGGTCATCGCCGCTGCCCAGAAGGCCGGCTTCAAGCTTGCCGCCAAGTCCGAGGTCAACGCCAATCCGAAGGACACGAAGGACCATCCGTTCGGGGTGTGGACGCTGCCCCCCAGCCGGTGGACGGCGCGACCGGGCCAGCCGGCGGATCCCGCTTTCGACCGCACCAAGTACGACGCGATCGGCGAGAGCGACCGGATGACCCTGCGGTTCGTCAAGCCCGGCTGATCCTAGCGCCCGGGCGGTGCAATTTCGCCAATGAGGCCGGCCCGGGCGCCACAGGCGGTTT
>NZ_CADEGK010000072.1 GCF_902826855.1 uncultured Phenylobacterium sp.
CGCCTTTTCGGCCAGATTCGCGCCGGTTCCCGCCAATCCGATGGGCCAGGCCCAAGCGGTCGCCTCGCCACGGGCCGGCTCGGGGAATCGGCTTCCTGCAGCTGGGGCCCTGTGGCTTGAAAACACGAGCGGATCACGTCTCTCGCCGATGGCATTGCGGTCACGGCAAAGCGTTACTCACCGGCGCCAATGGGTGATAGGTTCGGCTGGTGGGCGCGGATTTCCATTGCCCGCCATCTACGGGAGCCTGTTCCCATGTTGGTGGCCGTCCTCGTTCCACCGGTCAGGCCGCACCTGGTGGAGATCGCTGCAATCGCGGACGCGTTCTTCGAGGCGAACGTTCAGACAGGGCAAGACCACTATCGCGTACGGCTGATTTCCGAGCACGGGGAACCCATACGCACGTCGTCGGGTCTGACGATCATGGCGGACACGACGTTGGACGAGGTCCGCGAACCGATCGACACGCTGATCGTTCCCCCGACGCATGGCGTGCCGCTTCCACCCAGCGCAGCCGTGACGGACTGGCTGCGAGCGCAGACGCCTCAGACGCGAAGATACGGCTCGGTATGCACCGGCGCCTTCATCCTCGGCGCTGCCGGCCTGCTTGGCGGGCGGCGGGTTACAACCCACTGGCAGTATGCACACGATCTGACCGCCCAATATCCCGACGCGATCGTCGAGCCCGACCGCATCTTCGTCCGCGACGGGCCGTTGTTCACCTCGGCCGGGGTCACGGCCGCGTTCGACCTGGTGCTCTCCCTGATCGAGGAGGACCTCGGGCGGGACGTTGCCTTGGCGGTCGCGCGCTTCCTGGTGATGTACCTCAGACGGCCGGGCGGACAGTCGCAGTTCAGCGCTCAGTTGGCCGCACAATTCGTCGTCCGCGAGCCGATCCAGCGCGTGCTGCAATGGATTCGCGACCACCTCCGACAAGACCTCTCCGTTGCCCGATTGGCGCGTGAAGCCGGGATGAGCCAACGCAGCTTCGCCCGCGCGTTCGTGCAGGAAACTCAGGTGACCCCCGCGCAGTTCGTGGAGTTGACTCGCATCGAAGAGGCGCGGCGCCTGCTCGAGGAAACGAAACTGCCCGTGCAGAAAGTGGCCCTCGAAAGCGGGTTCTCCGGCACGCAGGCGATGCGCAAGGCGTTCTGCCGTCGGCTGGACATCACCCCGAGCGAGTACCGCGAACGCTTCCGCACGACCGGCGACCCGGGTCCCCGTACCCACCAGGGCCGAGGCGCTCCCTTGCCGGCGACCCTCAACCCTCGATGCGGTCAAGGGCGGCCCTGAGCTTCTCGCCGACGACCGCGGCCTTGTCCTTCAGGGCGTCGTTCGCGATCGCCGCCATGGAAGCCACCGGGTCCACCGCCGCCACTTCGGTGCGCCCGCCGCCGGCATCCTGAATGATGACATTGCAGGGCAACATGATCCCCACCTTGTCCTCCAGTTGCAGCGCCTCGTACGCGAGCCGCGGGTTGCAGGCGCCGAGGATCACGTAGGGTCGAAACTCTTCGCCGAGTTTCGCCTTCATGGTCTGGCGCACGTCGATCTCGGTGATGACGCCGAACCCCTCCTGGCTCAACGCCTCCCGCGTGGCCGCCACGACCTGATCGAACGGCTGCGCGAAGGTTCTCGCATAGTAGTAGGTCATCGGACCTTCCTCTCTCTCATGCCGTCGGCTTTTCGACGCGGGTGACGGGGATCTTCAGGAACACCCTCCCCGAATGCGAGGCGTCCGGCAGCGCGCCGCCACGAATGTTCACCTGCAGGGAGGGAAGGATCAAAGTGGGGGCGGCCAGGGTCGCGTCGCGCGCTTCGCGCATCGATACGAAGGCGTCCTCCGTGACGCCGTCGCGCGCATGGACGTTCTGCGCCCGCTGCTCGGCGACCGTGCTCTCCCAGCGGAATTCGTCGCGGCCGGCCGGCAGGTAGTCATGGCCAACGAAGATGCGGGTCTGCGCCGGCAGAGCCAGGATCTTTCGGATCGAGCGATAGAGCGCCCGGGCGTCGCCGCCGGGAAAATCGGCCCGGGCCGTGCCGTAGTCCGGCATGAACAGCGTGTCGCCGACGAACGCGGCGTCGCCGATCAGATAGGTCACGTCCGCCGGCGTGTGGCCGGGGGTGTGCAGCACGCCAATGGTGATCTCGCCCAGCGGCAGCCGGTCGCCCTCGTTCAGCAGGTGGTCGAACGCCGCACCATCAGCCGCGACCTCATCCGCCTCGAAGACCGGGATGAAGGTCTTCTGCACCTCGACGATGTGGGCGCCGATGGCGATCTCCGCGCCGGTCCGTTGGCGGATGTAGTCGGCGGCGGAGAGGTGATCGGCGTGGGCGTGCGTTTCCAGGACATACTTCAGGTCGAGACCGCCCGCCGCCACCGCCGCCAGGATCTGGTCGGCCGAGGTGGTGGAAAGGCGGGCCGCCTTGGGCTCGAAGTCGAGCACGGGATCGATGATGGCGGCCGCCTTGGTCGCAGGGTCGCTGACCAGATAGCTGGCGGTGGAGGTCGCCCGATCGAAGAAAGCTTGAATGTGGGGTTGCACGGGAAGGCCTCCAGTAGGGGCCCTTTATATAAGAATTTGCTAAATTAGCACAATCGCATATACGGAAGACCATGTTCGATCTGTCGAAACTCGACATCACCCAGTTCGAAGGCAACGCCGGTGCGGCCGCGAAGTTGCTCCGCGCCCTGGCGAACGAGCGGCGGCTGATGATCCTTTGCCAACTCACAGAGGGCGAGCGGGCGGTAGGGCAACTTCTGCCGCTGGTCGGCCTCTCTCAGTCGGCGCTTTCTCAGCACCTCGCAGTGCTGAGGGAGGAAGGGATCGTGGCGACCCGCCGGGAGGCCCAGGCGGTCTGGTACCGGATCGCCGATCCGGCCGCCCTGAAGGTGGTGTCGACGCTGGCGGAGATCTTCTGTCGGCCGGACGGTGAGACAAACGATGGCCAATAGACCGACCCCCACCCCCCTACCGCTGGCCGAGCGTCGGCGAGCAGGACGGCCTGGGAAGGCTCGCCGCCTGCAGGGCGCGCCCTGGAACCGGCCGGCGAGGGCATAGAGGGCGATGGACCTGCCTGTCGCGAGTTACGGCATCGCCGTTGCCGGCGGGGCGCTGATCGGGCTGCTGCTGGCGGTCTTCGGCGGCGGTGGCTCAGTCCTGGCTACCCCTCTGCTGGTCTACCTGGTCGGCGTGAGAGATCCCCACGTCGCCATTGGCACGGCGGCTGCCGCAGTGGCCGTGAACGCGCTCTTCGGGCTCGCGACACAAGCCAGGGCGGGGACTGTGAAATGGCCTTGCGCGACGGTCTTCGGGGGCGCCGGCCTGGCGGGTTCAATAGTCGGGGCTCAGCTCGCGAAACAGATGGACGGGCAGGCGCTGCTCACCTGGTTCGGTGTGGCGATGGCGGCCGTCGGCATCTCGATGCTGGTCCCCCAGAAGGGGCTGGGCGACCCCGGCGTGCGCCTCACCGGGGCCCTCACGCTGAAGCTCGCTCCCGTCGGGCTGGTGGTGGGCCTAGCCGCGGGCTTCTTCGGGATCGGCGGCGGCTTCCTGATCGTCCCTGGCCTGATGGCCGCCACCGGCATGACCCTTACCCATGCGGCGGCCTCGTCCCTGGTCTCGGTGGTCCTCTTCGGCTCGGCCACAAGCGCCAGCTACGCAGCATCTGGAATGGTGGATTGGCCGGTGTTCGCCGCGCTCGTCGCGGGCGGCGCAGCCGGTGTGCTGGCGTCGAAGCCGGTGGTTCGGCTGCTCGCCCAGCGCGCTGTGCTCGGCCGCCGCCTCTTCGCAACGCTGGTCCTGGCGACCGCCGCCTATGTCATCTGGCGCTCGCTGTCCTGAGTGAGCCAACGTACAAGGCGGCAACCACACCGGACCCCGCGACCCGCGCCGACCCAGCCCGCCCCGGACGCCAAGCAGGCTCCGCCCTGGCCCGAAACCGGCTGACGGCGCGAGGCGCCTTTAAGAGTGAACCTTCTTTTTGCCCGCGGCGCCTACGCCGCCAGCACCCGCTTCAGCAGCTCCAGCGCGCCCGCCGCGAACGCCCGCATGTTCGCCGCGCGATCGCTGGAGCCGGTCTCGATGGTCAGCGCCACCTCCACCGGACCGGCGATCGCCACGCAGGTGTGGCCGGCCGCGTCGCCATAGGGATTGCCGGTCGGCCCCGCCGCCCCGGTCTCGGAAATCCCCCAGGTCGCCCCGAACCGCTCCCGCGAGGTCCGCGCCAGCAGCAGCGCATAGGGTTCGGATGCGGACCGCATCCCCTCCAGCGCCTCGCGGGGGATGTCGGTGAGCAGCACGCGGGACTTGGGCGTATAGACCACCGCGCCGCCCAGGTAGTAGGCGCTGGCGCCCGGCACGCTCAGCAGCGCCGCGGAGATCAGCCCGCCCGACGAACTCTCCGCCACGGCGATCTTCTCCCCGCGGTCCTTCAGGATCGCCCCAATCTCCGCCGCGAGGGCCTCCAACTCGTCCATACCGATCCTTCTTGTCTTGGCCAAACGGCCGTTCGGCGCCCATGATGCCGTCAAACGAAAGAACCGCGGGAGGAATTTAGATGGACGCCCAGTCACAGTGGACCGGCCTGGATGCCGCGCGCCTGGAACGGATTACCGAGCACCTGGAGCGGAACTACATCGGCCCGCAGAAGATTGCCGGCTGCCAGGTCGCCGTCGCCCGCCACGGCCACATCGCCTACCAGAAGGCGTTCGGCTCGATGGACCTGGAGCGGAACAAGCCCACCCGCGACGACACCATCTACCGCATCTATTCCATGAGTAAGCCGATCACGTCGGTCGCGCTGATGACGCTGTACGAGCAGGGCTACTTCCAGCTCAACGACCCGGTCAGTCGCTACGTGCCGTCCTGGAAGAACCACCGCGTCTGGATCTCCGGCGAGGGCGACGACATCGTCACCGAAGAACCCCGCCGTCCGGCCAACTTCCGCGACGTGCTCTCCCATATGGCGGGGCTCACCTACGGCGGCGGCCTGCCCGGCGTGGGCGTCCAGCACCCGATCGACCGCATCTATCGGTCCTTGAAGATCCGGTCGTCCGACACCAACGACACCCTGCCGGAGTTCATGGACAAGCTCTCCCAGGTCCCGTTGCGCTACCATCCTGGGGAGGCCTGGCAGTACTCGCTCGCCTCCGACGTCTGCGGCGCGCTGGTCGAGATCATCTCCGGCAAGCCCTTCGCGCAGTACCTCCAGGAGGTGATCTTCGATCCGCTCGGCATGAAGGACACCGCCTTCCAGGTGGCGCCCGACAAGGTCGATCGCTTCGCCGCC
This sequence comes from uncultured Phenylobacterium sp., assembly GCF_902826855.1. GTDB lineage: Bacteria > Pseudomonadota > Alphaproteobacteria > Caulobacterales > Caulobacteraceae > Phenylobacterium. The sequence continues at coordinate 5,293 of NZ_CADEGK010000072.1, forward strand.
AACTACCAGCGCGGCCCCGACAAGAAGCTGAAGCTGATCGATGATCCGGTCACCTCGAACTACACCAAGGAGCCGGCCTTCAAGTCCGGCGGTGGCGGCCTCACCGGCACGATCTCCGACTACCTGCGCTTCTGCGAGATGCTGCGCCGCGGCGGCGAGCTGGATGGCCACCGGGTGCTTGGGCCGCGCACCCTGGAGGTCATGCACATGAACCACCTGCCCGGCGGCAAGGACCTGACTCAGGTGGCCTTCGAGGGGTTCTCCGAGACCGCCAACGAGGGCGTGGGCTTCGGCCTGGGCTTCGCGTCCACCATGGACCAGGTGACCACCGGCACGCTGGGCGCCGGCGACTACTACTGGGGCGGCGCAGCCTCGACGATCTTCTGGGTCGACCCGAAGGAGGATCTCTCCGTCGTCTTCATGACCCAGCTGATGCCGTCGGGCACGTTCAACTTCCGGGGCCAGCTGAAGTCGATCGTCTACAGCTCGATCATCGATTGACGACTGCTGACACGGCCCTGTCAGCAGGGCCCCGCTAAAGGTGTCTCTCCAACCGAGGGACACCGCATGGCCTACGACGGGCACGAAGATGGCCGGCGCGACTTCCACTTTCTGTACGGCCGCTGGGCGGTAGCGCACCGGCGGCTGAAGGAACGCGGCGTGGGCTGCGCGGAGTGGGAAGAGTTTACCGGGACCGCCTTCTGCCAGGGCTTGATGGGCGGCCTCTGCAATGTCGATGAGAACGACCTGGGCGAACGCGGCCACGGCCTCACTTTCCGCACCTTCGACGTCGAGGCCGGGCGGTGGTCGATCTACTGGGTGGACGCCGCCGGCGCGCTCGGCGCACCGGTGCATGGCCGCTTCCAGGCCGGCGTCGGCCGTTTCGAAGGCGACGACACCTGCGCAGGCCGCCCGGTGAAGGTGGCCTTCCTCTGGGAGCCTGCCGCCGAGGGTGGCGCCCGCTGGAGTCAGGCGTTCTCCTACGACGCCGGCAGGAGCTGGGAGACCAACTGGGTGATGACCTTCACGCGGAGCGCGTGAGGCGCTAAGCCCTCGTCATGCCGATGTCCCAACCCGACCTGGAAGCCGCCCTGCGCGAAGGCTTCCCCGACGCCACCATCGCGATCGAGGACCTCGCCGGCGACGGCGACCACTACAAGGCCCGCATCGTCTCCGCAGCCTTCGCCGGCCTGAACCGCGTGAAGCAGCACCAGCTCGTCTACGCCGCCCTCAAGGGCAAGATGGGCGGCGAGCTACACGCCCTGGCCCTGGAGACCTCCGCGCCGACCTGACGCGCTTGACCCGATGGACCCGCGTCCCTAGCTCTTGGGGCGACGTATTTCTCGCCGAAAGGGCGAACCCATGACCGAGACCACCACCGACGACCCCGTCCACGCCTGGATCGCAAAGTCCGTGGAAGAAAACCCCGTCATCCTCTTCATGAAGGGCGTGCCGGAACAGCCCCAGTGCGGCTTCTCCGCCGTCAGCGTGCAGATCCTCGATCACCTGGGCGTTGAGTTTGTCGGCGTCGACGTCCTGCAGAGCGAGCCGCTGCGCCAGGGCATCAAGGCCTATTCCGATTGGCCGACCATCCCCCAGCTCTACATCAAGGGCGAGTTCATCGGCGGCAGCGACATCATCCGCGAGATGTTCCAGTCCGGCGAACTGAAGACCATGCTCGCCGAGCAGGGCCTCCTGCCGGCGTGAGCCGGCTGCTCGAGCCGCCGGAGGGCCGCCCGGTCTTCCGCCTGACGTTCGAGCCTACGCCCGCCGACATCGACGCGAACGGCCACGTCAACAACGTGGTCTACCTGCGCTGGGCCCAGGATATGGGCGTCGCCCACTGGCAGTCCCTGGCCCCGCCCGAGGCCCAGGCGACCTGGGCCTGGGTCGCCCTGCGCCACGAGATCGACTACCGCCACGAACTCAAGCTCGGCGAGACCGCGCAGGGCCGCACCTGGGTCGCCGATCAGGCCGCCGGGCCCCGCTTCGACCGCTTCATCCGACTTGACCATCCGGACGGCGCCATGTGCGCCCAGGTCCACACGACCTGGGTGCTGATCGAACAGGCCACCGGCCGCCCGCGCCGCGTGCCGGACTGGATCACCGCGATGTTCGCCTGAGGCTGGCAAAGCCCCTTCGTCGTCTGAGGACACTCACCTCAGAATGCTGCAAACTCAACTTCCCGGACCCGTCCATGGTGTGAGCGGATTGAGCAGGAACACGGCGCTCGGCAGCGCCACGCCCAGCTCCGCCCAAGTGAAAGTCAGGTCCGTGCGGCCCATGGCGAACGACCTGCAAGTGTCGATCCGCCGCCGCCCGAACGCCAGGGTCGTCGTCGGACCCGTCCGCTCTAGGTAGAACGCGAAGTCTGCCTTGGCCGTGCAGCCGTTCGACGCCACGCTGATCACGATCGCCTCGCGTCCGGCGTCGGCCCTATAGATCGCCTCCAACTCCGCCAATCCCGAAGCCGCCGGCCGCACGCTTGGCGCGCCGGTGGCGCATCCGGACAGGGCGAGCGCGGAGAGTACGAACAGGCGGCGGTTCATCGCCGGATTTCGCCACAGGCCGCGCCCAAGCAAAAGGCCCCGGATCGCTCCGGGGCAAATCCGCTTCGCTGATCGGCGTCGGTTAGGACGCGTAGAATTCCACGACCAGGTTCGGCTCCATCTTCACCGGGTACGGCACTTCGGCCAGTTCCGGGGCGCGGACGAAGGTGGCGGCCATCGCCTTGGTGTCGATGGTGATGTAGTCGGGCGTGTCGCGCTCGGACGACTGCAGGGCTTCCAGCACGAGCGCCATGTTGCGCGAACGCTCACGCACCGAGACCACGTCGCCCGGCTTGACCCGGTAGGAGGCGATGTTCACCCGCTTGCCGTTCACCAGCACGTGGCCGTGGTTGACGAACTGGCGCGCCGCGAACGGGGTCGGCACGAACTTGGCGCGATAGACGATCGCGTCCAGCCGGCTTTCCAGCAACGAGATCAGGTTCTCCGAGGTGTTGCCCTTGCGGCTGGCCGCGTCCTTGTAGATGCGGACGAACTGCTTCTCGGTGATGTTACCGTAGTAGCCCTTCAGCTTCTGCTTGGCGCGGAGCTGGAGACCGAAGTCGGAGACCTTGGACTTGCGGCGCTGGCCGTGCTGGCCGGGGCCGTAGGCGCGGGAATTGATCGGGGATTTCGGGCGACCCCAGATGTTCTCGCCCATCCGGCGGTCGAGTTTGTACTTGGCGCTGTGGCGCTTGGACATTCAGGCACTCTCATTCGACGCGGGCCGGCGTCCTCTCATGGAGAACGCGATTGCAACGGCGGCTTCGCATCACCCGTCATAGGTATCCGGCCACGCGAGTTGCCCCGGCGGCTGGAAGGCGCGGTGTATGACGGCGGGGACCTCCGGAGTCAATATCGGCCCCGCCCTGCCGTGCGCGCCGATAGGTCCGCTGCAGCCTGTTGCGCCTCCGCCCACCACCGCCGCATCAACCCGCCCGCCGCCCCCGGGCGCGCGAGGCTCACCGCCTGCCCGGCCCAGAGCGAGAGCATCTCCGGGTCTTCGGCGGCCGCCGCGGCGGCGCGCAAGGGCTGGGTGAGCCGGTTCTGCACAGGATAGGCCGGGACCTCGTCCTGGACACCCTTCATCTCGCGCATGAAGCGGTTCTCGAGGCCGCGCGCGTGGCGGCCGGTGAACGCCCGCGTCAGTCGGGTCGGATCGTCGCCGGCCGTCTCGGCCGCCCGGCGCCAAGGCTTGGACGTCACCGCCTCGTCGGCCAGCAGGAAGGCGGTGCCCATCTGCGCGGCCGAGGCGCCCAACGCCAGCGCAGCCGCCACGCCGCGTCCGTCCATGATCCCACCCGCGGCGATCACCGGCAGTTCGACGGCCGCTCGGATGGTGGCGACCAGGGCCATCGTCCCCACCAGGCTGGCCTCGGTCTCCGCCAGGAAATGGCCTCGGTGGCCGCCGGCCTCGAAGCCCTGGGCGCAGATGCCGTCGGCGCCCACCGCGGCCCAGGCCCGCGCCTCCGCCACTGTCGTGGCCGTGCCCACGACGAAGGTCCCCGCCGCGTGCAGCGCGTCAACCTGAGCGGGGGTCAGGATCGAGAAGGTGAACGAGGCCATCGGCGGCGCGGCCTCGACCACCGCGGCAAGTTGCGCGTCGAAGTCCTGGGCGAACTGGTTGGGCGCGGCCGGCAGCGGGGCGCCCAACGCCGCATACCAGGGCGCCAGGCGGGCAAGCGCGGCATCCACCACCGCCGCGTCCGGCTCGGCTTTGGGCGCCATCAGGAGGTTCACGCCGAACGGCGCGGTCGTGACCGCCTTCACCGCCGCGATGGCGGGGCCGATCTCGGCCGGTGACAGGGTGGCGATGGCGTAGGTCCCGAGTCCGCCGGCCCGGCTCACCGCCAGGGTCAGCGCATCCAGCGAAGCCCCAACCATGGGCGCCTGGATGATCGGGACCGGCAGGCTATCCAGCAGCGCCGCCAGGCTCATCCCGCCTCTCCCTCTTCCGCCTTTTGCTTGGCGAGCTTGGCCAGCACGCGTCCACGGCCCTTTGACAGCGCGGTGACGACACCCCGGAAGGTGCGCACCTCCTGTTCCGACATCCGGGCCTTGGCGAGGGCCGAGCGCAGGTTCTGGACCATGGACGGCCGCTTGTCCGGCGGATGGAAGAAGCCGGCGGCGTCGAGCTCCCGCTCGAAGTGTTCGAACAGGCCCATCATGGCCGCGCCATCAGCGGGAGGAGACAACTCGCGGAAGACCGGCGGCGGCGCGTCCTGCAGGGTCGTGCGCCACTCGTAGGCGCTGATCGCAACCGCCTGGCCGAGGTTCAGCGAGCGGAAGCGCGGGTCGATGGGAATCGTCACCACCGCCTGGCATAGCGCGATGTCCGCCGTCTCCAGCCCTGCCCGCTCGCCGCCGAACAGCAAGCCCGTGCGCTCGCCCCGCGCCGACGCCGCGTACAGGTCGGCCGCCGCCGCCCGCGGGGTCAGCACAGGCAACTGCAGCTCGCGTGGCCGCGCCGTCGTCGCAAACACCACCTGCAGGTCGGCGATGGCGCTCTCCACGTCGTCGAACACCTGGGCGGCGTTCAGCGGCCACTCGGCGCCGGAGGCCAGCGCCCAGGCCCGTTCCTGCGGCCAGCCGTCGCGCGGATTCACCAGCCGCAGGTCCGCCAGCCCGAAATTCGCCATCACCCGGGCGACAGAGCCTATGTTCTCCGCGAGCTGTGGCGCGTTCAGGATGACGACAGGCGCCACGACATCAGGAATTCGGGCGCCAGGAATTGGGTCGGAGGCTTTAGCCATGCCGTGTTTAGAAGAGGCCGGCCGTCCGATGGCAACCCTCAGCCGCCGAAGCCTGCTCTCCGCTGCGCCTGCCGGGCTGCTGGCGGGTTGCGACCAGAAGATGCCCACCACGGTGTCGACCACGCCGGCGGTGGCCCTCCCGGGCCTCGACAAGGCCATCGTCCGCATCGCCGACGCGGTCCGACCGGGCGCCCTCGGGGTGGGCCTGATGAACCTGGAGAGCGGCCAGTCCTATGTCCACAACGGCGAGCGCCGCTTCCCTATGCAGAGCGTCTTCAAGATGCTGCTGGGCGCCGCCGTGCTGGCTGAAGTCGACGCTGGGCGCGTGTTGATGAGCGAGGGGTTCTACCTGCTCGAGTCCCAGCTCTCGCCGCCCTGGTCGCCGATCGCACAGGCCTGGCCCGGCCGACGCGAGTACACCGCCGATCAGTTGCTCGAGGCTGCGGTCTCCGACAGCGACAATACCGCCGCCGACGTCCTGATGAAGCGTATCGGCGGGCCGGGCGCGCTGACCGCATGGCTGACCGCCAAGCGGGTGAAGGACATCCGCGTCGACCGCTACGAGCGCGAACTGAGCGCAGAGGTGTACGGCATGCCGTCCTTCCGGCCCGCCTGGCGCACCGAGGCCGCCTTCGCCGCAGCCCGCGACGCCGTGCCACCGGCCACGCGGGCGGCCGCCGCCCGCGCCTACCTGGCCGACCCGCGCGACACCGCCACGCCGGCCGGCATGCTGGCGTTCCTGCAGATGCTCGACCGGGGCGACCTGATCTCCCAGGCGTCCACCCGCCGCCTCGTCGCCTTGATGAGCCGGACACGACGCGGCGCCGGGCGGCTCAAGGCCGGTTTGCCCAAGTCCGCTTTCCTGGCGCACAGACCGGGGACCTCCGGCTTCGACCTCGGCCTGTCGAGCGCGCACAACGACGTCGGGATCTTCACGCTCGCCGACAAGCGCAGCTACGCCATCTGCGCGTTCCTGTCTGGATCCACGCTGGACGAGGCCGCGCGCGATGCGATCATCGCCCAAGTCGCAGCGGCCGCGGTGCGCGCGGTGGGTTGACGCTACGCAGCCCTTGCGCACGCGCCCCCGACCGCTATTACGGCCCTTAGGAATCCGGAGCGCCTGCCCCTCATGGCCAAGATCAAAGTCGCCAACCCTGTCGTGGACATCGACGGGGACGAGATGACCCGCATCATCTGGAAGTGGATCAAGGACAAGCTCGTCTTCCCGTTCGTCGACGTCGAGATCGACTACTACGACCTGGGGATGGAAAACCGCGACGCCACCGACGATCAGGTGACGATCGACGCGGCCGAGGCGATCAAGCGCCACGGCGTCGGCGTCAAGTGCGCCACCATCACGCCGGACGAGGCCCGCGTCAAGGAATTCGGCCTCAAGCAGATGTGGAAGTCGCCGAACGGCACGATCCGCAACATCCTGGGCGGCGTGGTCTTCCGCGAGCCGATCATCTGCAAGAACGTGCCGCGCCTGGTGCCCGGTTGGACGCAGCCGATCATCATCGGCCGCCACGCCTTCGGCGACCAGTATCGGGCGACCGACTTCCTGGTCCCCGGGCCCGGCACGATGACCCTCACCTGGGTCGGCGACAACGGGGAGAAGATCGAGAAGGAGGTCTTCAAGTACCCCAGCGCCGGCGTGGCGCTCGCCATGTACAACCTCGACGATTCCATCCGCGACTTCGCGCACGCCAGCTTCGCCTACGCCCTGGCGCGCAAGTACCCGCTCTACCTGTCGACGAAGAACACCATCCTCAAGGCCTACGACGGGCGGTTCAAGGACATCTTCCAGCAAGTCTACGACACGGACTACGCAGACAAATTCAAGGCTGAAGGCCTGATCTACGAGCACCGCCTGATCGACGACATGGTGGCGTCCGCGATGAAGTGGTCGGGCGGCTATGTCTGGGCCTGCAAGAACTACGACGGCGATGTCCAATCCGACACGGTGGCCCAGGGCTTCGGCTCGCTGGGCCTGATGACCTCGGTGCTGATCACGCCGGACGGCCAGACCATGGAGGCCGAGGCGGCCCACGGCACCGTCACCCGCCACTACCGCCAGCATCAGAAGGGCGAGTCGACCTCGACCAACTCCATCGCCTCGATCTTCGCCTGGACCCAGGGCCTGAAGCACCGCGCCAAGCTGGACGGCAACAGCGACCTGACCCACTACGCCGAAACCCTCGAGAAGGTTTGTGTCGACACGGTCGAGTCGGGCTCGATGACCAAGGACCTGGCGCTGCTGGTCGGCGACACCCAGGGCTGGCTGACCACTGAGGGCTTCCTCGACAAGGTCGCAGCCAACCTTGAGAAGGCCCTGGCCAAGGCCTGAGCCTTTCGATCCTCAGGAAAGCGCCGCCCGCGGACCCCGCCGGCGGCGTTTTGGTGTCAGCGGCCTTCGACCCAGACGTCGAGCGGCTGCTTCTCCTCGTGGCGGACAAGGAACAGGTAGCCGATCACGAAGGCCGCGCCGGCGATGAACAGCGCGCCCCAGAACCCCGCGCCGGTGGCGAACCACAGGGTGAGGAAGAAGGTCGCGTCGCCGATCACCAGCATCGCCCAGCGGGTGAGGATGCTGAACGCGTGATAGGTCTTTTCGTGAACCACGACGTCCATGGTCTGGTCGCCGAACTGACTGCCACTGGCCATATCTGACTCTCCGGGCTGATGTCCGACGCCAGGGAACGCCCGCCGCTGGCTGCTGTCAATTTGTTCGAAACCTTCGCCGCGGCGTGCCGGTAGGCGGCGCCGACGAGCGTTCACGCGACCTAGCTTGACCCGGCCGGAGCCGCTGGGCAGCGTTCCGGCGACGAACGGAGGCAATGCATCTATGCGCGCGATCGCATTGGCCGGAGTCCTGGCCCTCGGTGTCGCACAGACCGGCGCCGCGGCCGACGTGTGCCCGAAGTGGGGGCCGCTGGAGACCGTCGGCGCCCTGGACGGCAAGCTCATCAACGAGGCCAGCGGCCTGGAGGCCTCCGTCGCCCATCCTGGGCGGCTCTATCACCACAACGATTCCGGGGACGACCTGCGGTTCTTCGTGACCGACATGGCCGGCGGCGGGGCCAAGGTGGTCAATGTTGCGGGGCCCAAGCCGCGCGACATCGAGGACATGTCCCTGGGCCCCTGCGGCCGGGCGACCTGCATCTATCTCGGCGACATCGGCGACAACGCCGCGGCGCGGGCGGACGTGACCTTCACCCTCGTGCGGGAGAAGCGCGCCTTCGCCGGCGAGGTGAAGCCGCTGCGGGCCGTGCGGGCGCGCTATCCCGACGGAGCGCACAATGCCGAGGCCTTCGCCGTGCATCCCGACGGCGACCTCTATGTGATCACCAAGCCGGCCGACGGGCGGGTGACGCGGCGCGATCCGGCGCTGGTGTTCCGGCTCAGCGCCGCGCAACTGCGGGCCGCGGGCGAGGTCCAGGTGTTCGAGAAGGTGGGCGAGATCGATCTGCCGAAGATCGCGCCTGAGTTGGGCATCGTCGACTGGATCCCGACCGCGATGGACATCACCGCGGACGGCCGGCGCGTGGCGCTACTGACCTACGGCGCCATCTACGAACTGGCCGTGGACCTGTCCCGGGGCCTGCCGGCCGCGTGGACCAGGGGCAGGAACCTGCAGATCGTGCGCTTCAAGCGCCTGCCGCAGCAGGAGGCGATCGCCTGGCTGCCCGACGGCTCGGGCCTCTTGCTCGACACCGAGGTCAACAACCAGCCGACGGCCCCGCTGCTGCGACTCCGCTGCGAGGGATAGGCAGGCGCTCACCCGGCCAGGGCAGCCCTCACGGCGGCCAGTCCTTCGGCCGCCTTCGCCGCGTCCGGCGCGCCGCCCTGGGCGAAATCGGGGCGGCCGCCCGCGCCCTGGCCGCCCATGGCCAGCACCCCGGCCTTGGCGAGGTCGGCGGCGTTGAAGCGGCTCTGCGCGGCGCCGGTGACCGCGACCGTCACCGCCGCCTTGCCGTCGGCGGTGCCTACGAGGACGATCACGCCGTCGGGCAGCTGCTTCTTGAACGCCTCGGCGATGGGCCGCAGGTCCTTGCCGCCGACACCCTCCATGATCCGGGCCATCACCTGGACGCCGCCGATCTCCTCCGGCCCGACGGCCGCGCCGGCGCCGCCACCGCCGCCCATGGCCAGCTGGCGCTTGGCGTCGCCGAGCTCCTTCTCGAGCTGGCGGCTCTGCGCCTGCATCGTGGCGACGCGGGCGGCGACTTCGGACACTGGCACCTTGAACTGGTCGGCCAGGCCCTTTGCGACTGAGGCCTGGTCCAGCAGGTAGCGGCGGGCCGCCTCGCCGGTCAGGGCCTCGATCCGGCGGACGCCGGCGGCGACGCCTTGCTCGGCGACGATCTTGAACAGGGCGATGTCGCCGGTGCGGGCCACGTGGGTGCCGCCACAGAGTTCGACGGAATAGGCCCCCTCACCGCTCAGCGCGTCGCCAAGGGTCAGCACGCGGACGCTCTCGCCGTACTTCTCGCCGAACAGCGCCATCGCCCCGGCCGCCATGGCCTCCTTGGGCGCCATCAGCTTGGTCTCGGCGGGACGGTTCTGGCGCACCACCGCGTTCACCTCGGCCTCGATGCGATCGATCTCGTCCGGCGTCACCGGGGCGCCGTGGCTGAAGTCGAAGCGGATTCGCTCGCCGTCGACCATCTGGCCCTTCTGGGTGACATGAGCGCCCAGGACATTGCGCAGGGCGGCGTGCAGCAAGTGGGTGGCGGAGTGGTTGGAACGCGTCGCCGCGCGCCGCTCGGCGTCCACCGCCAGCCGCACCCGGTCGCCCGGCTTCAGCGTCCCTTCCAGGATCTCCAGCTCGTGCACATGCAGGTCGCCCGCATGCTTCTGGACATCGGTGACCTTGGCGCGGCCACCGTCCCACTCGACCTCGCCGGTGTCGCCGGCCTGGCCGCCGCTCTCGGCGTAGAACGGCGTGCGGTCGAACAGCGCCTCGACCTTGGATCCCGTCAGGGCGCCGTCGATCTCGCGGCCATCCTCGACAAGGACCAGCACCTCGGCGGTGACCTCGCCGTCCTCGTAGCCGGTGAAGACGGTGGGGCCGAGGCGCTCGCGGATGGCGAACCACTCGGCCGCAGCCGAAGCCTGGCCAGAGCCGGTCCAGGCTTCACGGGCCATGTCGCGCTGGCGTTTCATGGCCGCGTCGAACTCCTCGAGGTTCACCGTCAGGCCCTTGGCGCGCACCGCGTCCTGGGTCAGGTCCAGCGGGAACCCGTAGGTGTCGTAGAGCTTGAACGCCGTTTCGCCGGAGAGCACGTCGCCCTCGTTCAGACCCGCGGTGGCCTCATCGAGCAGGCTCATGCCGCGCCCCAGGGTGCGGCGGAACCGCTCCTCTTCCTGGCGCAGGGTGTCGATGATGGCGGGTTCGGCGCGCTTAAGCTCGGGATAGGCCTCGCCCATCTGCTCGATGAGGGTCGGGGCGAGCCGGTGCATCAAGGGCTCCTCGGCCCCCAGCAGGTGGGCGTGGCGCATGGCGCGGCGCATGATCCGGCGCAGCACATAGCCGCGCCCCTCGTTGGAGGGCGTGACGCCGTCGGCGATCAGGAAACTGGTGGAGCGCAGGTGGTCGGCGATCACCCGGTGCGAGGGGCCATTGGACGCGCCGCCGGCGCCGCCCACCAAGTTGCGGGAGGCGGCGATGATGTTGCGGAACAGATCGACGTCGTAGTTGTCGTGCACGCCCTGCAGCACCGCAGCGACCCGCTCCAGGCCCATGCCCGTGTCGATCGAGGGCTTCGGCAGCGGCTCGCGACGGCCGTCGGCGAACTGCTCGAACTGCATGAAGACCAGGTTCCAGATCTCGACGAACCGGTCTCCGTCCTCGTCGGGGCTGCCGGGCGGACCGCCCGCGATGTGGGACCCGTGGTCGTAGAAGATCTCTGAGCACGGGCCGCAGGGGCCGGTGTCGCCCATCGACCAGAAGTTGTCGGCCGTGGCGATGCGGATGATCCGCTCGTCGGGCAGGCCGGCGATCTTCTTCCAAAGGCCATGGGCCTCGTCGTCGGTGTGGTAGACGGTGATCGTCAGCTTTTCCGGCGCAATGGCGAACTCCTTGGTCAGGAGCTCCCAGGCGTGATGGATCGCCTGTTCCTTGAAATAGTCGCCGAACGAGAAGTTCCCCAGCATCTCGAAGAAGGTGTGGTGGCGCGCGGTGTAGCCGACATTATCCAGGTCGTTGTGCTTGCCGCCGGCGCGGACCGACTTCTGCGAAGAGGCCGCGCGCGGCCACGGCGGGGTCTCGGCGCCGGTGAAGTAGTTCTTGAACGGCACCATGCCGGCGTTGACGAACAGCAGGGTCGGGTCGTTCTGCGGCACCAGTGGGGCCGAGGCGACGATGGCGTGATCCTTCCGCTGGAAGTAGTCCAGGAAATGGGTCCGGATCTCGTTCAGGGTCGCCATAGGATTTTCGGTCTCGAAGGGTAAGCTGCTCGGGCCCCCGAGATGGGGGCGGCTCGATTTACGCGAAACCGGCCGGATCGCAAAAGGCGGCCGGCCGCAGGTCATGATTTCGCGCGTCGCACGGGGTCTGGACTGACGCGGCGTCCGCCGGCCAACCTCGGCTCCCGTGCGACGGAGCTTCAGATGACCGACCTGTTCGACCCCTGCGAATTCAACGGCCTCAAGCTGAAGAATCGCATCGCGCTGTCACCGCTCACACGCACGCGCTCCAACGACGCCGGCGAGGCCGGGGAACTGCAGGCCCTCTACTACGCCCAGCGCGCGTCGGCGGGCCTGCTCATCTCCGAAGCGACTCCGGTCGCGCCCGGCGGCCGCGGCGGCCCCAACATCCCCGGCTTGTGGAACGACGGACAGATCGCCGGTTGGCGGCAGGTGACCGACGCCGTGCACGCGAAGGACGGGGTGATCTTCTGCCAGCTCTGGCACGCCGGCCGGCTCAGCCATTCATCGCTGGGCGGCGGCGAGCCGCCGATCGCGCCCTCCGCCATGACCCAGCCTGGCCAGGTCTTCGGCCCGAACGGCCTCGTCCCTTACGAGGAAGCCCGCGCCCTGCGCACCGACGAGCTCCCGGGAATCGTCGAGATGTTCCGCGCCGCGGCCGTGCGCGCCAAGGCGGCGGGCTTCGACGGCGTCGAACTCCACGGCGCCCACAGCTACCTGATCGACGCGTTCCTGCGCGACATGACCAACAAGCGCACCGACGCCTACGGCGGCTCCATCGAGAACCGTGCCCGCCTTCTGGTGGAGACCCTGCAGGCGATCATCGGGGTCTGGGGTCCCGAACGCACCGCCGTGCGCCTGTCCCCCATCGGCCACGCCTACGAGGCCTGGGACTCTAACCCCGAGCCGCTCTTCACCTACGTCGTGGAGCGTCTGAACGACCTGAAGGTGGGCTGGCTGGACATGGTCGAGGGCGACACCGGCAATTCGCGCACCATCGAGCCCAGCTTCGATCTGCAGAAGCTGCGCCGGCTCTTCAAGGGCTGCCTGATCGCCAACAACCTCTACGATCGCGACCTGGCCATCGCCGTCCGCGCGGCCGACGCCGCCGACATGATCGCCTTTGGCCGGCCCTTCATCGGCAACCCCGACCTGGTCGAGCGCCTCCGCCGCAACGCGCCCCTAAACGTCGCCGACCCCCGCGCCTACTACGGCGGCGGCGCGCGGGGCTACACCGACTTCCCGACGCTGGAGGAAGCCGGCGTCGCCGGCTGAGGGCGGAAGACTTGGTTCACGCCTGAGCTCGCCGCCGTCGATCACTCCGCTCTCACCGCCCGCGCTAGCGGGTGGGCGGGGCGAGCCGTACAAAGGTCCGACAGACAAGCGGGCGCGCCTTAGACGCCCATCAACGGGAGTGAAGCTATGGCGACCGAACTGAAGGGCCTGACGGCGGTGGTGACGGGCGGTGGCGCCGGCATCGGCCAGGCCATGTGCCGCAACTGGGCCGACGCGGGCATGAACGTGGTGGTGGCCGACCTCGAGGGAACGCGGGCGGAGGAGACGGCCAAGGCGATCGAGGCCGCCGGCGGTCGCGCGGTGGCGGTGGCCTGCGACGTTGGGGACGCCAAGGCGGTCGAGGCGCTTGCGGACCGGGCCTACGAGGCCTTCGGCGCGGTCAACGTCGTGTGCAACAACGCTGGCGTGGTCCAGTTCGGGCCCGTGGCCATCGCACCGCAGGACGACTGGGAGTGGCTGTTCAAGCCCAACCTCTGGGGCGTGGTCAACGTCATCCGCACCTTCACGCCGCGGCTGAAGGCGCAAGGGAGCGGCCTGCGCCATATGGTCAACACGGCTTCGCTCTCGGGAATCTTCGCGGTGCCGGGCCTGGGGGTCTACACGGCCTCCAAATACGCGGTGGTCGGCATCAGCGAGACCCTGCGCGACGAGCTGAAGAAGGACGGCATCGGCGTCTCGGTGCTTTGCCCAGGCCCGACGCCCAGCCGGATTGGGGAAAACGCGCGCACCACCACGGAGCCCGGCAAGGGGGCGTTCGAGGACGCCGGCCAGTTCAACTTCCTGGAGAGCCGCACGGTCGAGCAGGTGGCGGCCTGCGTGCGCGCGGGCGTGCTGGCCAACCGTCTCTACATCTTCAGCCACAAGCCCGGCCGCATCGCCGCCGAGCGCCGCTTCAACGAGATCCTGGCAGACTTCGACGCAGCGCCCTGACCCGGCTGCGGCGCCTCAGGGCCGGCCGCCGAGGAAAGCGACGATCGGCGCGTTGACCTGCGCCGGATGGGTGAGCGGCGCGAAGTGGGTCGCGCCGGCCACGATGACTTCGCGTGCGCCGGGAATGGCTCGCGCCATCGCCTCGGTGTGGGCGCGGGGGATCGAATCGGCCTGGCCGGCCATGACGAGCACGGGCGAGCGGATGCTTCCCAGCTGCTTCGCCGTGTAGTTGGGCTCGCTCCGCCACATGGTCTGCACCTTGCCGTAGAAGGCGGGCCACTGGTCGGGCGTGGGCGACAGGCGCAGGTAGGCCTCGCGTTGGCGGGCCGCAGCAGGAGAGTCCGCGGCCGGCGGGGTCGGGTGAGGTCTATCCCTGTCAGGTCGAAATTGGTCCCGATGGTGACCAGCCGCCCCACCCGGTCCGGATGGTGGATGGCCAGGTGCAGGCCGATGATCCCGCCGTCGCTCCAGCCGACGATATCGGCCTTGCGGATGCGCAGGCGGTCCATGAGCTCGATCATGTCCTCGGCCATCCGCGCATAATGCAGGGGCCCGGCGGCGTCGGTGGAACGGCCGTGGCCGCGGCTGTCAGGCGCGATGACGAGGTGGTCCTTGGCCAGGGCCTCGATCTGCCAGTGCATGGTCTCGAGGTAGGCCGTGCCGCCGTGCAGCACGAGGACCGGCGGCCCGGCGCCGTAAGTCTCGTAGTAGATGCGGACTCCGCCGAGCTCCGCGGTGGCCGACCGGCGGAGGCCAGCCTTCGCTTTCGTGGCGGTGAACGCGCCGATCCCGAAGTCCGCGGCGGGCTGCGCCGAGGCGCCGCCCCCCCACCAGGACTATCGCGCCAAGCGCCGCCGCCAGCCCTAAACTCCGAACCATGTGCCCCTCCGACTGGCTGACAGTCTGGGTCGTTGGCCAACCCGCGGCAAGCACGGGCGCCGACGTGGCGGCGGGAGGACGGGCCTGCTGGATAGGCCTGCCCGCAACGTCGCGTCGGTTGCCGACGCCTAGAGGGACCCGTCCTCGGCGTCCGCGTCCGGGGTGGGGCCGACGAGGAGCTCCTCCTCGATGACCGCCTTGGCGCCGCGCACCTTCGATTCGATCTCGGCGGCGATGTCCTTGTTGGCCTTCAGGAACTCGCGGACGTTGTCGCGGCCCTGGCCAATGCGCTGGGAATTGAAGGAGAACCAGGAGCCGGACTTCTCGATCACGCCGGCCTTGACGCCCAGGTCGATGATCTCGCCCAGCTTGGAGATCCCCTCGCCGTACATGATGTCGAATTCCACCTCACGGAACGGCGGGGCGACCTTGTTCTTGACCACCTTCACCCGGACGTTGTTGCCGACGATCTCGTCGCGGATCTTCACCGAACCGGTGCGGCGGATATCCAGGCGCACCGAGGCGTAGAACTTCAGCGCGTTGCCGCCGGTGGTGGTCTCGGGGCTGCCGTACATCACCCCGATCTTCATGCGGATCTGGTTGATGAAGATCACCAGGGTGTGGGTCTTGGAGATCGAGGCGGTGAGCTTGCGCAGCGCCTG
>NZ_CADEGK010000073.1:0-17306 GCF_902826855.1 uncultured Phenylobacterium sp.
ATCAGATCGAAACCGTATTCCTGGTGAGCCTCGGAGCGGTCCACCCAAGGGTCCAACACGTCAACCTGTGCACCGTAGCTACCAAGCTCCGCAATGATGTCCACGACCTTGGTGTTGCGCAGGTCGGGACAGTTTTCCTTGAAGGCCAGGCCCATGACGAGCACGCGACTGCCCTTCACGTGCGCGTCCCGCCGGATCATCTCCTTGACGAGCTCGCGCGCGATGTAGCCGCCCATCACGTCGTTGATGCGCCGGCCGGCCAGGATCACTTCCGGACGATAGCCGACAGCCTCAGCCTTGTGGGTGAGGTAGTAGGGATCTACGCCGATGCAGTGACCGCCGACCAGGCCGGGGCGGAAGTTCAGGAAATTCCACTTGGTGGCCGCCGCGGCCAGGATCTCGCTGGTGTCCAGGCCCAGGCGCCGGAATATGAGCGAGAACTCGTTGATAAGTGCGATGTTGAGGTCGCGTTGGGTGTTTTCGATTACCTTGGCGGCCTCAGCGACGCGAATCGAGCTGGCCAAGTGTGTACCCGCCGTCACCACCTTGCCGTAGAGGTCATTGACGAAGGCGGCTACTTCTGGCGTCGACCCGGAGGTCACCTTGACGATCGTGGCCACCCGGTGCGCCGGGTCACCTGGGTTCGCCCGCTCGGGACTATAGCCTGCGAAGAAATCCCGGTTGAAGGTCAGGCCGGATACCTGTTCGACGATGGGAACGCAGTCCTCCTCCGTCGCGCCGGGGTAGACCGTCGATTCGTAGACCACCACGGCGCCGGGTGAAATTGCACCCCCCACGGTGCGGCTGGCCGCGATCAGCGCCGACAGGTCGGGCCGCTTGTGTTCGTCGATCGGTGTCGGCACCGTCACGATGAGCACGTTGCAATCCTTGAGATCGCTTGGCTTCGAGCTGAACGTTAGACGTGTGGCTGCCTTCAGCTCCTCCGGGCCGACTTCCAGGGTCCGGTCCGAACCTCCCGAGAGCTCGGTCACGCGATCCGCATTGATGTCGAAGCCGACGACATCGACATGTTCGGCGAACGCCGCCGCCAGGGGGAGCCCGACATAGCCAAGGCCTAGCACCGCCAGTTTGACGGGGCGGTTCGCGAACGGGTTCATCATCATGTGGCGTCACTACCAGCTAAACGTGAGCAAACAAGGTGGGTCTCTGTGGCTTGATCGACCGCGAACATGGTGGACACTGCAATCGCGGCGCCACTAGCGGCGAACCGCCCGCGTGAGTTCGCGGACCGCCAGATAGAGGTGATAGAGCGAAGTGGCCGGCGCCGGCTCTTCGACGAAGCCGCCGTTAGGCCGCATGCGCTCGCGCCAGACGCCGCGCGCGGGGGTGTCCAGATAGACCGCCAGGCTGTTGGCCGCCTCGAGCGCGCAGGCGGTCTCGCCCAGGATCAGAGCCGCCTTGAGGTGCTCGGTTTGCGGCCAGAGGCGTGCTGCCGGGTCACGAACCGACAGATCGTCCCACAGCGCGCTCACCACGACACCGCGAGCCGGATCGAACCCGCGCCGGCCCACTGCGAACAGCCGCCGCGCCGCCTGGCGCGCCGCCTCGTCACTCCGCATCGAACCCCACCGCTCCAGCAGCCAGGCCCACTCGAACTGGTGCCCCGGCTCGATCAGGCCCGTCTCTCCGGCCAGGGCGACCCAGTCGGCCGTGAAGAACTCGCGCAGTACGCCGGTCGCGGGATCGATCAGGCGGTTCATCGCCAAGTCCGCCATTTCGTCCGCCAATGCCGACCAAATGGGGTCCTCGCCGGCCACCGACCATTCCAAGGCCGCCTCGAACAGGTGCATGTGCGCGTTCGCTTGAAAGGGTTGGCCGTCGGGTTCCCTGAACCCGCCTCGATCGTGCCTGAGCGACCCTAGGCGCTCCAGCAGCGCAAGCGCCTCGCGCTCCGGCTCGCCCGAAGCCGTTGCCTGCCGCAGAGCGGCCAGGGCCAGCAGCACGAAGGCATGGTCGTAGACCCCGGCGGCTGGCGCGATCGGTCTTCCGACCAGGTCCAGCTTGGACGCGAAGAGGCCATCAGGTCGCTGGGCGCCCCGGCGGAGGAAGTCGAACCCGGCCTCCGCCGCCGCCAGCCACGGCCCGTCCAGGCCGCCGGCCGCCGCCGAAGCAAAGACGAAGCTCTGCCGCGCCTGGACCCGCGTGCGCCGCCATGGATCGTCGGGAACGCCAGTCCAGCTCAGGGCCTCGCGGAAGCCGCCGCTGGAGGGGTCGACCCCCACAGTGGCCCACAGGGGCAGGGCGGCGGTGCGCAACCAGACCCCGAACCCGGCGGCGGCCTGCGCCAGGGTCGTATAGCGAACCGGCGGCCCTTGGGGCCCAGCCAGGCCCCGGACGGACTGGCTGTCGGCGAGCGCCGCGACCAGCACCGCATCCGGCTCCACGATCACGGCGACGTCGGTGAGGCCCACGACCGCAATGCGCACGCCAGGGGGCGCTCGGGTCAGCACCCGCTCGCCGGCCGCCGCAGCGACCGCATCCCAGGCGCCCAGGTCGGACCAGGCGAAGGCGACCGGCATGACCGCGCCGCGCCCGGTCTTCTCCATCACCGCCCGATCGAAGGCGATCTTCGGGGCGTTCGCGAACGCCCCGCCCAGGGCAACGACCGCGCCGGTCCCGGTTGCATCCTGCACCGACGCTGTGGCGGCCTCGGCGACCTGCGGCGACCAACGCGCGGTCTCCGCGAGCAGGGTCTTGGCCGAAGCGATGAAGGTCCCGCTGTTCCACAGGGCGCCCTCTTCGATCATCGCCGCCGCGGCCAGGGGCGGCGGCTTCTCCACGAAGGCCGCGATGGATCTCACCGCGCCCTCGCCAGGTCCGGGGCGGATGTAGCCATAGGCGCCGGCCGCCGCCGTAGGCCTGACGCCCAGGGTGACGATCAACCCGTCGGCCGCCGCGGGCAGCGCCGCACGAACGGCGTTCTGGAAGGCCGCGGCGTCGGGGATGTGGTGATCGGCCGCCAGGATCGCGAGAATGGCGTCCGGCGCGCGCTGAGCGATCCAGGCCGCCGCCGCTGCGATCGCCGGCGCCGTGTCGCGGGCCGCTGGTTCGAGCAGCACGACCGCCTCGGCGCCGACTTCGGACAGTTGGGCTGCGATCAGGCCGGCGTGCGGTTCGCCCCCCACGACGACCAGTCCGCCCGTCACCAGAGGCAGCGCGCGCAGAACCGCGGCCTGAAATCCTGAACGCTCCGCCACCAGCGCCAGGAACGGCTTCGGCCGCCAGGGGCGCGAGGCCGGCCACAGCCGCTCACCGGAACCGCCGCACAGAATCACCGGGTAGACGGGCGCGGAGATAGAGGCCTCCCTGGCGGCCGCCGCGGCCGCAGGCGCCTTCACCTAGCCGGTTCGTTCCCGTTCGCAAACGGCCCTGCGGGCTCGGGTTTGCTGCGGGCCCTCGGTCTCGATTGACCCACAGGGCCAGCGGACGGTAAAATTGCGTTAAGCTTAGGGGTTCTAGAGGGCTGGCTCGGATGCGTCGGTTTGCTGCGACGCACTCACGCGAGGAGGGCGCGCAGTCCGAACGCGATGCATGTCCAGAGCGTAACCGAGGCGAAGGCCCCGATGCTAAGGCCCACGCCGACCGGCAACCGGCGCGGCGGCCGGGCCTCGATGGAATGAGAGGCGATCTCGACGGACACGTCGGACGGCATTTTTCTACTCCGACACCGCCCTATTCTTGGGCTGTGTCACATTAGGCGCCGACGACGGTGAAGAGTTCGTTGGCGGAAATGGCTAACGAACGGCCAATCTCCGGCGCAGGGGGGCGTCCGGCTGGGCTAGTGTGGCGTGAGGCTTGGGTGGCGTTGACGGATGTGGCGATGAGAGCGGTCGAACCGGCCCGCCCGGCAGAACGGCCGGACGTGCCGGCTGTCGGTGCGCCCGTCGTCCAAGGGGCAGGCGTCGAAGGGTCAGGCGTCGCCGGAAACTGGGCCAAACGCGTCATCGATATCCTGGGCGCCCTGACCGCCCTCCTGGTCTTCCTGCCGCTCCTGATCACGATTGCGCTCGCTGTCCGGCTGGAATCCGGCGGCCCGGCGATCTTCAGGCAGCGCCGCACGGGTCATCGCGGCCGCGTCTTCACCATCTACAAATTCCGCACCATGACCGTGGCGGAGGACGGTTCCGCCGTACGCCAGGCCACGCGCGACGACGCCCGCGTCACGGCGATCGGCGGCCTTCTGCGCAAGCTCAGCCTCGACGAGCTTCCGCAGTTCTTGAACGTCCTGAAGGGCGATATGTCGTTGGTCGGACCAAGGCCGCACGCGCTTGCCCACGACACCTACTATGGCGATGTCATACCAGGCTACGTCGCGCGCTTCCGCGCAAAGCCGGGGCTGACCGGCCTGGCGCAGGTGAACGGCCTGCGTGGCGAGATCCAGGACCTGCGAGGCATGTCCGATCGTGTCGCGGCCGACAATCTGTACATCGAGAGCTGGTCGCTCGGCCTCGACATCGCCATCCTGGCGAAGACGGCGGTGATCATCTTCCGGGACCCGCGAGCCTACTAGTTCGCGCTCTCGCCGAGGCCGGCAGCCAGTCCAGCCTCGCCGGCAGTATTATCAACCACGATGCAACCGAACCGTCGCGCAGCGCGAATATACCACGTCACGCCAGCCACAGGACGGAGCTGTGGCGCGCCTCTTGCTTCGAGGCCTGCGTGTTCGACGGGGCGATCGGGGATCATGTCCGGATTTGAGACGCGGTTTGCGCCCGGCGCCGATGCCGAAGGCATCCGGTCCGCCTTTTATGGCTTCGTCGGAGCCCATGGGGCCGGGGTCGACGGCGACGCCTGCCTGCGCACCGAAGTCAGCGATACCGGCCAACAGATCCTCGTGCGTCTCTGGAGCGCGGAGGCGATGGCCGCCTTCCTGCACGGTCTCCCCGCCGCGGCGCGGGCCGGCCGCCGACGGCATCATGAATAATCTTGCCGAAATCCGGACCCACGCCCAGACGCCAGGCTGGACATCGCAGGCAAGTCCGCGGATCGCGGCCGTGACCGCTCCCGGGCGCTGTCCGGTGGCCGCCAGCCGTCGCAAGCGGCTGTTCGACATCGTCGTGTCCTTCAGCGCTCTGGTCCTCTTCCTGCCGCTCCTGCTCACCATCGCCGCCCTGGTGCGTCTTGAGACGCGGGGCCCGGCCCTGTTCCGCCAGCGACGCACGGGCCTGAATGGCCGGATCTTTACCGTCTTCAAGTTCCGCACGATGACCGTGGCGGAGGACGGCGAGGCGGTGCGCCAGGCTACCGTCGGCGACGCGCGCGTCACTGCGTTCGGCGCGATCCTGCGCAAGTTCAGCCTGGATGAGTTGCCGCAAGTCCTGAACGTCCTGCGCGGAGAGATGTCCCTGATCGGGCCGCGCCCGCACGCCGTCGCCCACGACGAGACCTGGGGCCGCCAAGCGCCGGCGTACAATCTGCGGTTCCGCGCCAGGCCGGGCCTCACGGGCTATGCCGCGGTCTGCGGCTTCCGCGGCGAGGTGAAGGAACTGCAGGCGATCATCGATCGCGTCGACGCCGACAATGAGTACATCGACACTTGGTCGTTCGCCCTCGACATGAAGATACTCTGGCGCACCCTGCCGCTGATCTTCGCCGACACCCGCGCCTACTGAGCCGCCTTAACCCATCGCTTAGGCGCTTCCCGCTAAGCTGCGCCCTGCAGGTGGGGTAGCCAGATGGCCGACGACACGGGCGCGCACCGCGCCCTCCCGGAGATCGAGGTTGCGCCCGCGCGCCATCGCCGCGGGCCGCTGCGCCCGGAGCGGATGCAGCCTGTCCGCTCGCGGGTTTCGGGGGCGGGCCTCGCCCGGCTGTTCCAGGCCGGCGACCTCGCCGGCCTCGCCATCGCCTCTGTCGTCGCCACGCGTATGATGAGCCTGCCGCAGGCGATGTGGCTGGGCGCACCCTTGATCGCCATCGCCCTCCTGGTGGCCACCGGCGCCTATGCCATGAGCGGGCGTGAACGAACGCGGCGACGCTTCGGCCGATTGCTGATCGCCGCAGCGGCGGCCGGCGGCGGCGCCGGGACGCTCTGCGGCTTGCTAGATCCCGCATTCCCCGCGCTCGGCTGCGCCGCCTGGGCGGCAGCGGCGGCGGCGGCGCTGAGCATCACCCACCTTGCGTGGGGTCTCGTCGTCGCCCACCTGCGCAGGCGAGGTCTGCTGACGCCGAACGTGATCATCGTCGGCGGCACCGCCGCGGCGCAGCGGTTGATCCGGCGCGCCCTGCGCACCCGCGACGTCAATATCCTGGGCGTGTTCGACGACCGCCGCGACCGGGTCGGCCCGGAAGTGGCCGGCGTGCCCGTGTTGGGCAAGACCGCGGACCTGATCGGGCACCGCGTCCTGCCCTACGTGGATCGCATCGTGGTCACGGTGCCCCGCAAGGCATCCGCGCGGATCGCCGAGCTGCTGGAGCGGCTTGCGCCTATCCCCAACCCCATCTCCCTGCTTCTCGACGACGTCGATGACGAGACCGAGGCTCGCGCCGTCAGCCGCATTGCGGACTTCAGCCTGATGCACGTGGCCGGTCCGGCCGAACGCTCCGCGTTCCTCCTGGCAAAGCGCACCCTGGACCTTACGCTGAGCATCCTGGGCCTCATCTTGCTGGCCCCGCTGATGGCCGCCGTGGCCTTGGCGATCCGGCTGGACAGCCCCGGCCCGGTGTTCTTCCGCCAGCGCCGGCACGGCTACATGAATGAGGAGTTCCTGGTCTGGAAGTTCCGCTCGATGCGGCTCGAGACCTCCGACTACGCCGCCGCCCGGCAGGTCAGCGCCGGCGACGAGCGGATCACCCGCGTCGGCCGCTTCATCCGCCGCACCAGCCTCGACGAGCTGCCGCAGATCTTCAACATCATCAGCGGGGAGATGTCGATCGTAGGGCCTCGGCCCCACGCCATCGGCATGCTGAGCGGCGGCGCGGAGGCCAGCAAGCTCGTCGAGACCTACGCCCACCGCCACCGCATCAAGCCCGGCCTGACCGGCTGGGCGGCGGTCAACGGTTCACGGGGCCCGGTAGACACCGCCGAGGCCGTGCGTCATCGCGTGGCCCTGGACCTCGAGTATGTGGAGCGCCAGTCGTTCTGGCTGGATATCGCCATCATCCTGCGCACCGCCCCTTGCCTATTGGGTGATAGCGAGGCGGTAAGGTAGCGTACCGGATCCCTACGCGTCCGGCGCACCTCTTGCAGTGCGCAAGCATGCCGGCCAGCCCGCCTCAGCGAATGAAACACCGGGAGTGTCATGATTGAAGTTGCAGACGCGATGACCAGCGCCGGGCCGCAGTCTGCGTCCGAGGGCAGGCCGACGACCCGTTCACGGCGCGGCGCAAAGCTCTCGATCGTCATCCCGATGCACAACGAGGAGCAGGTGCTGAACATGCTCTTCCAGCGGCTTGACGAAGTGTCCGCGCGCCTCGGGCTGGCCATCGAGTTTGTGTGCGTCGACGACGGCAGCCGTGACGAGACCCTTTTGATGCTCCAGGAGCTCGCAGCTCGTGACGCGCGCCTTCGCGTCTTGCCGCTCGCTCGCAATTTTGGGAAGGAAGCCGCGCTCACGGCAGGGCTCGATCACATAACCGGCGACCTCGTAGTGCCGCTGGACGCCGACCTCCAGGACCCGCCGGAGCTCATAGAAGAGTTTATAAGCCTCTGGGAGCAAGGCTATGACGTCGTCTACGGCATTCGTTCCGACCGCACCTCGGACAGCGTGGCTAAACGCCTTACAGCCGGCTGGTTCTACAAGGTGTTCAATAGTGTCGCAGACTATCCGATCCCGCCGAACACCGGTGACTTTCGCCTGATGGATCGCATCGTCGTCGACGCGCTGCGCCAGCTGCCGGAACGCAACCGTTTCAACAAGGGCCTGTTCGCCTGGGTGGGTTTTCGGCAGATCGGCGTGCCGTACGTGCGTCCGCCCCGGGCTGCCGGCACATCATCTTGGGCGTCTCCGGCGCTCTGGCGTCTTGCCTTCGACGGCATCACCTCGTTCTCGACCACCCCGCTCCGCATCTGGAGTGTCGTTGGCGTCTCGGCCGCCGGGCTGGCCAGCTTGTATGCCGCGTTCCTGATCCTCCGCGTCCTGATCTTCGGACGCGACGTGCCTGGCTACGCGTCGCTCATGGTCGTCGTGCTGTTCTGCTTCGCGGTCCAGATGGTCGCGATCGGGATCATGGGCGAGTATCTCGGCCGCCTCTATCAAGAGGTAAAAGGCCGCCCGATCTACATCGTACGAAAATAGCGGCAGCTTACTTGGGCCGATCCAGCAATTTCCTGTAGCGGACGAAATTGAATGTTGCCGCCACGACGGTGCCCAGCACCAGCCCGACAACGAGATGCGCCCCAAGCAGGACCACAATCGAAAAGATTGTGTAGTTGATGGCCGACCCAGCCAGGGATATCGCCAAATACTTCCCGAACTCAGCGAACGAGGGTCCGCTCGTCGTACGGAACGTCAGGCTCCGGTTGAATACCCATGTGCAGACGATCGCGACGAAGATGCTGAACACGCGCCCGATAAGCGGTGGGACGCTTGCCGCCGTGAGGGCCCATAGGACGCCGCCGTCAACGAGAAAGGCGAGGCCGCCACTTATGGCGAACGAGGCGACCTGCGGTGCCAAGCCGTGCAGCCGTTTGAATGCTCCCATCATGGTGCATAGCCTGTTTGGCTTGCGGTCAGCCTGCGCCGTTCGACCAGTAGCATCCCGGCGACGCCACAGAGCAGCACGATCACCCCTACCCCTGACGCCGTCCATCCATACCGCTCCACCATGGTGGTCTCCAAGCGGGCCTCGACGCGATGCCGCCCGGGCGGGACGATCACGGTCATGATCGGCGTCCTCCCCGTCAAGGCGGCGGCCGGCCGCCAAGCACCGCCGTCAACACGGTAGTTCCAGCCGGTGTAGGCGTACTGCCGCAGTGCGACAGTCAAGCTCGTACGCGCCGCGACGTCGATCTCGACGTGCCGGCTGCGCCACCCGACCACAGCCGCGTCCCCGCTTCCCGACAAAACGACCAACTGTCTGCCGGGCGGAAAAAGCCCGGCCGACATGTCCATGTCTCCGAGGCGGTACTCCGGCGCATCTCGCAGCGTGACGTAGGACTTTGCTGCCTGTTCCTTGCCCGACGCAGGATGGTCCGCGAACTTCGCGTACAGCAGTCCGTTGAGGGCGCACAAGATACCCACGACCACCAGACCAGCGGCTATGGCGAACCTTGGCGAACGGCCTTGCCCCAACTGCTGTAGGCCCAGGCCCATCAACATCCCGAACGCCAACGTCTGCAGGACCAGCAGACGCCACGGAAACTGAATGGCGTTCAGCATGGTCCCGAGCGCCCACAGCGGTCGCGACAGCCATGTCATGAGAAGGGTGGTCACCACCGCGACGCCGAGCAAGTACCACACCGATCGTCCGACTGCCCCCGTCGGCTTCGCTCGCAAAATGATCGCTCCCGCGGCCGCGACGAGCAGCACCTGAAGCCCGAGCGTCAACAGGATGCTGACCGTGACCTTGGATAGCGCGAGACCCGGACCGATCAGCGAGTGGACAGGATCGTAGCGCCCCGTGAACAGCGCCGCCTGGTCGACGTACTGGCCATGGCCCAACGCAGTGGCGAGGTATGCGCCACTCAGTGCGAGCGCGACGACGACCGCCGCGAGAGGTCGCACCAGCGAGTGCAACTCCCTCCAGCCCCGCACCTGGATCAACGCGAAGACCCCAAACGCCGGGAAAAGAAAGAGGGCCGAAGGTAGGTGCGAAAGAATCGCCGCAGCCATCGCCAGTGTCGCGACGATCCAGCCCCTCGCCTTACGGATGTCGGCGAGTCCCAGGAAGACCCATGGCTCCCATGCGAAGGCCCAGGCCTCGGCGAAGGCCGTGCGCAGGTAGGCGTCAACGAACAGGTGATAGGGCGCGAGAACGAAGGCGGCCGCTCCCAGTGTCGCGAGACTCCTCGCAACATCGAGACGCCGCAGCCAAAGATACACACCAAGCGCACCGACGAAGGAAGCCAGGGCTAGTGACATCGCCAGCCGAAGATAAATATCGAGGCGATCAGGTGCGATGGGGTAGAGTAGTACCGCCGTAACGTAGTGACCAAATGGCGGATACATGAAGAACACTGGGCTCCCCAGCCCGCGACTCATTTCGGGGAGCCAGCGAGGGTATATCTCGCCGCGCCAGACGTGTTCTGCGAACAACTGCTGCCAAACGCTCTGGATATAGGCATCGTGACCAGATATCGGCCCCACCAATCCAAGGCCCGGCGACAAAGCCACCACGCTCAACAGCGCTAGGAGGATAGGGGGGAGCAAGGCGTTTCGCCCGCAATTCGGCTCCTTCATATCCTTGAAGGCTGGCGCAAACTTGGCAAGGACGATCCCCGTTGCCGGGATCGCGCCTAGCAGGGCGACCACACTCAACCAGCACGTCGTTCCGAAGGAGCCCTGATCGACCGCCACGGCGGCAAGGCTGAGGACGATCCGCGTCGCCGCCCGTTGCGGCAGCAATGCCCGCTGGACGGGCGTCACCGGCCATGCCGCGCCAAGCAGGACAAGGGCGCCGAGCGCGACTAGGCTTCCGATGAGCGCAGCGGCCAGCGGCCAACTACCCAGCGCGTAGACGAGCGAAAGAAGGACGCTCAGCTGGACGCCCCCAGCCGCAATCTCGGTTAGAAGGTCGGGGCCGAACCTCTCCATGGGATGGGTATCGGTTGGTGCTGCCGTCACGCCTGTTGATATCCCTCAGCCACCCTCACTTCGCCATCGCCGCGGGCGCGACAACCATGAATCGCTCCCTGGTGGGCCTGGCGAAGCTATTCGCCACGCGCATTGGAGGACGATTCTGATCCTGTAGGTCTCACCCATACACCCACCTTGGCAGTTCCGCTGCGGCGACCTTGATTTCGGGGGGACGATCCCCTAGTGAGCGACGAGCTCCTGTACGCGCCCGCTGACCGTGGGGGGCCCCAATCCTGGTTGCGGCGACTGTGCAAACCTCCACGCTTCGTGAGCGCAAGGCGCTCTACTACCACCGCGAGAGCGAGCCCTTGAAGGTCGTCGGGTTGCCCGTCCAAGCGCTGCAGCATGTCTGATCGCAAACGCTGGCTGTTGGTCGCGGGGATATTTTGTCTCGCGGCAGCACCTCTCTTGATCACGCCTATTCTTCCTATGATCGACTTTTACAGTCACATAGGTCGCTACTACATACTCGCACACCTTGATACTGACCCTTTTCTTCGCACGGCATACGAAGCGAAATGGTCCATCCTTCCTAACATCGGCCTAGACGTAATCGGCACGATGATGATGAATATATTTCCTCCTCTGGTAGTGGCCAAAATACTGGTAGTTTCAATATTTGCAATTCAGTATTATGGCGTCATCAGCTTCAACAGAGCCTTGTTGGGATCGCCCCCTTCCCCGCTGATCGGGGTCCTCGTGGCCCCGGTATTATATAGTTTCATTTTCGGTTGGGGGTTCGGAAACTTTCTGCTTGGTCTTGGCTTAGTATTCTGGGGTGGAACCTGGTGGCTGAAGCAGAGGCATCGTCCGTGGCTGGCAACGTCGGTGGCTTGCCTGATCGCAGCGGCGATCTTCCTGACGCATGGTGTCGCGTTCGCACTCTACGGCCTGCTGCTTGGATCAATCGAGATCGGATTCTTCCTGACGTCGGAGAAGCGTTCAGTCCGCGATCTAGGATGTTCGATGGCTCAGCTGGCCGTCCAGGCGGTCGCGCCGGTGCTGCTGTTCGCGGCCAGTGCGACATCGAAGTCGCCGGACGGCATCACAAACGCAGATGAGGCGCTGAGCCGACTGGCGCAGGCAGGCGAGCTTGCCGCCCGGCTTCAAGAACTGTTGATCTATCGGTTGGCGACAATTACGAGGGTCTCCGAGAGCCCGAGCCCGCCTCTCGACGTTGCCCTGTTAGCCGTAACGATCGGCATTCTAGCGGCCCTGGCAGCCAAGCAGCGACTGACGATCCCAACCGTGGCGTGGCCCGCGATCGCCATTGCGAGCCTGCTCGCGTTGCTTACGCCTCCGGGACTGTTTGGCGTCGGCTACATCGCCGATCGCATGCCTCTGTTCTTGGCCTTCGTGCTGATCGCGTCGCTTTTTTTCCGCCTGCAGGGCCAGGCTCTGGACCGGGTCTGCGTCAGCGCATTGGTCGTCGTCGCAGTCTTGAAGGTCGGGTGGATGGCGATCTCATGGCAGGTCTATCGAGATGAGATCGCGGACTACAGGGCGATCTCGCGATCCATTCCGGAGCATGCCACGGTTGCCTACGTGAACTTCGCAAATCTCGACCGGCTTAGCGGTGAGCCGCGGTGCCAGATGTATGGCCCTCTCATGATCCCTCTGAGCAAGACCGCCACGAGCACATTTGCGTACGCATCGCAGCAACCCATCGCGATCCGGGGGCGTCTTGAGGGGGCGACTCGCGCCCTTCGGGACGCGCCGCCCCTGCCGAAAGGGGAGGCTCGGCCAAGGCAGCAATTGGACCGTGTGATGAGCCAGAAACTGTTCGACTACGTGCTGCTCTGCCGTGGTCGTTTCACACCTGTAACCTGGGACGCTTCAGCCTCGGTCGCGCAACAGGGGCGCTTTACGCTCCTCCGGATCCCGAAGTAGGCGCTCCCCCGTGGTGCAGCGCCGAGCGTGTGCTCCAGCGGCTAGCTGTCGGCTGCAGGTAGGTCGTGCGTCCGGTCCTGACCGAGGAGGGGGGGGTGAGAAGCGACGGCGAGTCGGAGGACCTCGAGCCGGGTGCACCGGTGGTCCGCCTCGAGCGCGAAAGCGCCGGCGAGCTGACCGTCAGGCCGGCCGCTCGCGCGGCGCCGGCTTGGAATTTGTCCACGTCTTATCGACGGCACCTCGCGCCTGGCCTTCAGCCAGATCCTGCCCGACGAGGAGAAGGAGAGCGCCGTCGCCTTCCTGCGGCGGCGGTGGCCTACCTAGCGAGTCTCGGCGTTGCCTTGTGCAGCGGGCGAGACCGACGCCGGCTCCTGCTACCGCTCCACGGCGTTCCGCAAGGCTTGAGCCGAGCTCAGCCTGAAGCACATCCGCACCACGCCCTACACGCCCAAGACCAACGGCAAGGCCGAGCGTTTCATACAGACCGCGCTGCGCGCATCGGCCTACATTCAGGCCTGCTCCACCTCAGCCCATCGCGCCGCCAAGCTGCCACTCTGGCACCGCTACAACTGGCATCGGCCACACGGCGAGATAAAGTCACAAACAGCCATCAGCCGCCTCGGCTTGGATCGGGACAAACTGCTGACGCTCCACATCTAGCGCTTCGGGAACTTGAAGTCGAAACCGAAGGGCTTCAGCACAAGGAGGACGTATATCAGCACGCCCAGAACGATGAGGAATGAGAACAGTCCCTGATTCTGCGGCGGGTTGCCGACCCAGTTGGCGACGGCGCAGCCGACCGCCGGGGGCAGGTAGTGGAGGATAGTGTCCTGCGGCTCGCCAGGCTGGACCGAGCGGTGCAGAAACAGCACGACCAGGCCGCCGAATATCGCAACGGTGATCCAATCGTACACGGTTTCCACCGGCGTCCTCCGTCGATGCTGACTTGCTTTACCTATCAGGAAGCCCGGGACACGCAATCGTCCACGAGCGGCCCACCCTAGGCAAACGCTCGCCCGAAACCTGCAAGGCTCATGCCGCTGCGACGGGCCACGCGAGACATACCTCCGGCCTGACGTGTCTTGCCTTTGCTATTGTAAATGCCCGAGTCGCCGGCGGGCGGAGAAGAGTTCAGGATCTCGCGGCCATGCTTCTGAGACACCTTCGCGCCGTTTCGGGACTCGCCCTCTCCTTGTCCCTGCTGACCGCCTGCGGATCACGAGGGGCGACCGCAGTCGATCCCTACGCGCGCCCCGGCCGCCTCGTGACGCTGCCGGACGGGCGCAGCATCAATCTGCGTTGCAGTGGCCGCGGTTCGCCTACCGTACTGCTGGAGTCGGGTTGGGGCGGAGGTTCGGGCGGCTGGTACAAAGTCCAGCCCCGCCTGGCCCGGATCACGCGCGTCTGTGCGTACGATCGCGCGGGCTACGGTTTCAGCGATCCCGGCCTCCTGCCGCGGGACGGCGCCGCCATCGCGCGGGACCTGGATCAGGCGCTGACCGCCGCCAGGGTTCGCGGTCCGTTCATCCTGGTCGGCCACTCGGCGGGCGGCCTCTACGTGCGGCTGTTCGCCGCGCGCCGGCCGCAGGAGGTCCAGGGCTTGATCCTCCTCGACCCGACGGTGGAAAGGCGCTCACCGCAGCCGTCCGGTGACGGCCTTGACGGCATTCGCCGTCGGCTCCGGCGGTGCTTGCACGTCCTGGAGATAGCACCGCAAACCCCAGAGGCGAACGCAGACTGGGCGGGGTGCGTGTCGCCCAAGGCCGATCCCCACAGCGCCCAGGCGTTGAGGCGTCCCGAAACGTGGCGTCAGCAGTTGTCCGAGCTCGACGAGATCTTCGGCCGCACGTCGGACCAGGTGTTCAGGCTGGGCGACCTTCTCCGGTCGATCCCGCTATACGTTGTCACCGCGTCCGAAACCGCGGCGGCGACGCCGAGCCTGCGTCTCGGCGCCCCGCCGTCCGTCGTGGAATACCTGCACCAGCGGATCGCCGCCCAGTCTGTCGTCGGATCGCAGACGACGGTGCTGTCCTCGCACATGGTGATGATCGACCGGCCGGACGTCGTCATCGACGCGGTGGACCAGACGTTGCGTGCGGTCCGCCACGATCAGCCGCCGCCGCCCCTGCCCCGGAGCGAGGCCGCCCAGCCGGAATCGAACCTGTTCACCGCGCCGGAGGCGGAGCTCGATCCCTTCAGCGGCGCCTCGATCCTGGATCCCGCGCCGTACTAAAGTGATCTGGCCCCGCCGTGGTCCGATGGTCTAATAAGGAACGGTCAGGTTGGGGCGTACGATGGTGCTCAGGTGCGTGGGTTTGGCGATCGGCGCAGCATCCTGCGCCCTGTTCATGGGGCCTGGATCGGCCGCAGCAGAGGTATTGTCGATCGGCGACGATGGCGCGGTCACGACCTATGCAGGTCCGCAGCTGTTCACCAGCGAGGGCGCCCGGCCCATCGAACCCGTTGCCGAGGCCCTGTCCCGGGCCACCCCGGCCGAGGTGGCGGCGGCCATCCGGGAGTCCTCGGCGCGCCACGCGGTGCCGGCGCCGTTGGTCGAGGCCGTGGCGTGGCAGGAATCGCGATACAATCAGGCCGCTGTCTCGCCTAAAGGCGCGCGCGGAGTGATGCAGCTGATGCCGGCCACCGCCGTGACGCTCGGCGTCGATGCCGGCGACCTCAAGTCCAATATCGATGGCGGCGTCGCCTACCTGGCGCAGCAGATGCGGCGCTATGGCGACTTGCGCCTGGCGCTGGCGGCCTACAATGCCGGCCCCAGGGCCGTGGACCGCTACGGCGGCGTGCCGCCCTATGCCGAAACCCAGACCTATGTACGCGCGATCCTGGCGCGCCTTGCGTCCGCCCCTGTCGTAAGCGAGTGAGGATCATGCACAAGACAATCGTTTCCGCCGCCGCGCTTGCGGCCCTCGCCAGCCCCGCCTTCGCCCAGGCCGCCGGCGATCCGGCCGGCTCTTCGCCCCTGCTGGCGGCGCTCAGCTGGGTGCAGGGCACCCTGCTCGGCAATCTAGCGACCACCGCCGCGGTCATCGCGGTGGCCATCATTGGCTACATGATGCTGACCGGGCGGTTCGACTGGCGTCGCGGTATCATCACGCTCGTGGGCATATTTGTCATATTTGGCGCCGTATCCATTGTGGCCGGCATCCGCAGCTTGGCCGGCGGATTCTGAATCTCATGAGCCAACTCGCCTCCGATCCCGTCTTCGCCGCCCTCACCCGGCCCCAGATGATCGGCGGCGTCACCTATTCATATGCAGTGCTGAACTTGATCGTCAGCGGCGAGGTGTTCCTGGCCACCAAGTCGTTCTGGGTGATCGGCTTGGCCCTTGCAGTGCACGCGATCGGCTATGTGGGCTCGATTCGTGAACCCCGCTTCTTCGACATCTGGGTCACCAAGCTGAGCACCTGCCCGCGGGTGAAGAACTACAGCTTCTGGCGCGGGAATTCATACCGGCCATGAGCGGGACCTATCTCACTACCGGCGCGGCCAAGGTGCTGGCCCCGCGCGAGGCGAAGGTGGGCGAGCGGCTGCCATACGCTGGTCATGTGGACGACAGGACGCTGCAGACGCGCGACGGTCTCCTCATCCAGACCTTGCACTTGGCCGGCTTTCCGTTCGAGACGGCGTCCGACGAAGAGCTGAACTACCGCAAGGCAATCCGCGAGACGGTGCTGCGCGGCGCGGCCAGCTCTCGGCTGGCAATCTACCACCATGTGGTACGCCGGCGCGTGACCCCCTCCTTCCCCCCAGGCCCGGAAGAGCCGTTCTGCGCCGCCCTGGACGCCCGCTGGCGAGAGCAACTGGCCGGACGGCGGCTCTATGTGAACGACATCTTCGTGAGCCTCGTGCTGCGGCCCACCCAGGGATCGGCCGGCTTCATCGAGCGCCTGATGAAGGGCCCGAGGGCTCGCGACGCCGACATCGGCCGCGACCTGCGCGAACTGCACGCCACCCGCGAGGCCTTTACCGCGGCGCTCAGCCCTTACGGCGTGCGCACCCTGGGCCTCTACGCGGCCAGCGGCGGGGCCCAGCGCTCCGAGCCGGCCGAGTTCCTCAGCCTGCTGCTGAACGGCGAGCTCAAGCCGGTGTTGGCGCCCACGGGCGACCTTTCCCAGGCCATCGGCACTCGGCGCCTTAGCTTTGGGCTCGACGCCATGGAATTCGGCGGCGGGCCCGATGGGCCATCGTTCGGAGCCATTGTGTCGCTGAAGGATTACCCATCGCGCACGGCGCCGGGGATCCTCGACGGCGTCCTGCGCCTGCCCATGGAGATGGTACTCACAGAGAGCTTCGCCTTCGTGGACCGCCAGGCCGCGCTGGACCGGATGGGCCTGGCGCTGCGCCGCCTGAAGGCTGCCGAGGACGACGCCTTCTCCCTGCGAGGCGAACTGGCCCAGGCCCGCGACGACGTCGGCGCCGGGCGCGCGGCCTACGGTGAGCACCACCTGACCATCCTCGCCAAGGCCGACAGCCTCGAGGAACTCGACCAGGGGATCGCCGATATTCAGGGCTCGCTCAGCGAGATGGGCGCCATCGCGGTGCGCGAAGACGTCAACCTGGAGCCGGCTTTCTGGGCGCAATTTCCCGCCAACTTCAAGTATATCGCGCGGAAAGCTCTGATCTCGGCCGGCAACTTTGCGG
>NZ_CADEGK010000073.1:17316-20720 GCF_902826855.1 uncultured Phenylobacterium sp.
GCCGTCGCCAGTTTCCACACCCGTCCCACCGGCCAGGCTGAGGGCAAGCACTGGGGACCGGCGATCGCGGTTCTGGAGACCACGTCGTTCGGTCCTTACCACTTCAACTTCCACCACGGCGACCTCGGCAACTTCACCGTCATCGGGCCTTCAGGGTCCGGCAAGACGGTGTTGCTCACCTTCCTCCTGGCCCAGGCCGAACGGCTGAAGCCGCGCATCGCCTATTTCGACAAGGACCGCGGCGCCGAGCCGTTCATCCGCGCCATCGGCGGCCGCTACGACGTGATCTCGCCGGGCGAGCCGACCGGGTTCAATCCGCTCGCCCTGCCCGACACGCCCGGCAACCGCGCCTTCCTCTCCGAATGGGTGGCTCAGCTGCTCACCTCCGAAGGCGAGGTTCTGGACGCCGAAGACCGGGTGATGATCGCCGACGCCATCGACGCCAATTTCGCCCAGCCGACCAACCACCGGCGGCTGCGCTACCTGCGCGAACTGTTCCGCGGCGCACGGCGGCCGCAGGCGGGCGATCTGGCCGCGCGGCTGTCGGCTTGGTGCGAAGGCGGCGACCACGCCTGGTTGTTCGACAACGAGGCCGACCTGCTGGATATCGAGACCCGGATCCTGGGCTTCGACATGACCAAGGTGCTCGACGCGCCCACCATCCGCATCCCGACGATGATGTATCTGTTCCATCGGCTGGAGCAGCGCCTGGATGGTTCGCCCGCCATGTTCATCGTCGACGAGGGCTGGAAGGTGCTGGACGACCCGGTGTTCGTGCGCCGGATCAAGGACTGGGAGAAGACCATCCGGAAGCGCAACGGGGTCGTCGGCTTCTGCACCCAGAGCGCTTCGGACGCCCTGGACAGCCGCATCGCCTCGGCGATTATTGAGCAGGCCGCGACGCAGATATTCTTCCCCAACTCGCGGGCGAAAGCCTCTGACTACGTTGATGGGTTCGGTTTGACCGAGCACGAGTTCGAACTGGTGCGCAGCCTGCCCGACACCTCACGGTGTTTCCTCATCAAGCGCAGCGACCACAGCGTGGTGGCCCGGCTCGACCTCACCGGCCTCGGCGGCGAACTGGCCGTCCTGGCGGGCACCGAGCGCGCCGTCCGCCGGCTCGACGCGCTCCGCCAGCAGGTTGGCGACGAGCCGGCCGCCTGGCTGCCGTCTTTCATGGAAGGCCGGAGCGCAGCATGATCGCAGCCTGCGCCAACCTCGTCGGCCAGGGTGTCATCCGCGGCGTGCTCGACACGGTCGACTGCCAGACGCGCACCTATGCCCAAGGCGGCTACCTAGCCCTGACCCAGGGTTCGAGCGTCTTCCAGTCGGCCCTGACCGCGCTACTCACCATCTACGTGGCCTGGTTCGGCTACCGGATGCTGTTCGCCCAGGGCAACACGCGCCTCTCCGACGCTACCGGCATCGGGTTGAAGATCGGGGTGATCCTGACCCTAGTGACCAGCTGGTCGACCTTCCAGGCGCTCGTCTTCGACGTGGCCGACCGCGCGCCAGTAGAGATCGCCGCCCTGGTCTCCGCGCCGCTGACCGCCGAGGGCCGATCCTCCCTAGC
The DNA here is from genome assembly GCF_902826855.1 of uncultured Phenylobacterium sp. GTDB lineage: Bacteria > Pseudomonadota > Alphaproteobacteria > Caulobacterales > Caulobacteraceae > Phenylobacterium. The sequence continues at coordinate 18,890 of NZ_CADEGK010000073.1, forward strand.
CGCCAACCCCATCGATGGCTTGCAGGCCGTCTACGACGAGTTCTCCAATACAGCTGTCGCCCTGGGCAAGCAGGCCGGGACCGGCGCGGGGGTTAAAGCCTATTCCAGCCCCCAGGCAGCATCCGCCGAGGCGATGTCCACCGCCACCGGTGCGATCTTCCTGGCCGGCCCGGGCGTGATCGCGGCCGCCACGCTCGCCATCGGCATCCTGACAGCTGTAGGACCTATCTTCATCGCGCTCGCCCTCATCCCGGCGACGCGCGGCCTCTTCGTCGGCTGGGTGCGGGCGCTGGCGGCGTCGGCGTTGATCCCGATGGTCGGGTGGCTCCTGGTGGTCCTCATGCTGTCAGTCCTCGAGCCCTGGGTCGTTACGCTGGAAGCGCAGCGGAAGGCTCTGCAGCTCGACCCTCAGACGGCAATGAGCGCCGCGGCCCTGGTGTTCGTCTTCAGTTTTGGCCAAGGGGCGCTGGTGATCGGCGCCTGCGTTATGGCCATGGGCTTCCGTCTGCCGCGCTTCGGCGCCGACCGCGCAAGCCAGATCGACGAGCGCACCTTGCGGTCCCAGACGGCCCTGACGCAGCCGAGCGAGTCGCCATCGCGCGCCGAACGCCTGGCTCTGGACCTCCAGCGCGATCAGGCTCAGGCCGGAGAGCGTAGCCGCGCCGGGGCCGCTGCGGCGGCCGCCGCCGCGTCGGCGGGCCGGCCCTCACGCCAGCAGGTCTCCGTCAACTTCGACGAGACCCGTCGCCTCGGCGAAACCTACCGCCGTCCCGCCGTCGCCGCCCGCCGCGCCGGAGCCGCCCGATGATCCGCGTTCCACGTTCCTCGAGAGGGGGCGCACTGGCCCTCGCCCTGGCCCTCGTCGCAGCACCGGCGTTGGCCGTTGTGCCGCGCCCGGGGCCCGGCGACCCGCGCATCCACGTCGTCGACTACGACCCCTCCGCCGTGGTGGAGCTGAGGAGCGCGCTCGGCCTGCAGCTCTCCGTCGAGTTCGATCAGGGCGAGAAGATCGAGAACGTCGCGATCGGCGACTCGCTCGGCTGGCAGGTGACGCCGAACCGCCGGGCAAACCTGCTGTTCCTCAAGCCGATGTCACCGCGGCCGCCCACCAACATGACCGTGATCACCAACCTTCGGCGCTACAACTTCCAGCTCAGCGTCCAGCGCCAGGCCAGCCGGGCGATCCCGTTCAGCGTGCGATTCCTCTATGAAGAGCCGGTGGTGGCCGTGATGGTTCCGCCACCGCCGCCGCCGCCGCCAGAAGAGCGCAATGTCGCCTATTCCTATGACGGCTCGACCAACGCCCTGCCGGTGAAGGTGTTCGACGACGGGCGCGACACCTACTTCGCGTTCCGGGCGGAGGAGGACATGCCGGCGATCTTCGCGGTGGATCCCGACGGCGGGGAGGCGGTGGTCAACAGCCGCCAGTACCAGGGCTACGTCGTGGTCGACCGCATCGCCCGCGGCTTCGTGCTGCGCCGCGGCAGCGAGGTCACCCGCATTTACAACGACGGCTTCCACGTCGAGCAGGCCAGCGCGCTCCGGCAGCGCAAGAAGGACCCATGGTGGCGGCGATGAGTGACAAGACCCCCACCCCGCTGTCGCCCGTCTTCGCCCACGGCGAGGCCGCCCGACCGCGCGTGCGCGCGCCGGATTCGCCAATGACCCTGTGGGTCGGCGTCATCGGCGCCGGTGTCCTTGGCGTCGTGGTGTTCAACGGCCTCTCAGGGGCCAGGGACGCCAAGGCCCAGCCGTCCCCCACGCCGGCGGGCCCTCCGCCCGCCCGATACATCCCCCCGCCCCCCGCACGCCCGACAGCCGTGCCCCCGCC
>NZ_CADEGK010000074.1 GCF_902826855.1 uncultured Phenylobacterium sp.
GGGGCGGGCGGCGGCGCTCAGCACGGGATCGCGCGGTAGCACGAGGTCGCGGCCCAGCTTCTCCGCGGCCAGTTGGCCGTAGAAGGTGGTCACGTACTCTGCGCCACGGCCGTAGTAGTTGGTCGCGGCGGCTGCGTCGCCGCGCGCCTCGGCCGCCCGGCCCATCCAGTAGAAAGCCCGCCCCCGGGTGATCGGCGAGGCGCCGATCCTCTCGATGGCGGCGAAGTGACGCCCAGCCGCGGCGGGGTCGTTCAGCCGGTTCAGCGCGATCCAGCCGGCGTAGAACTCCGCCTCGGTGGCGTCGGCGCCCTCATCTAGCCCGGAACTGGCGGCCGCCTGGTAGGCGCTCCTCCAGTCGCCGCTCTTGATGAAGGTCAGCGCCAGCCGGTGGCGTTCGTCCCAAATCCGCTCGGCCTGGTCAGGGGTGACGATCTCCTTGGGGAACGAGGGCGTCAGCGCCATGGCCTCCCAGTCGCGACCCTTCCGGCGAAGGTAGGCGGCGCGCTCGAAGGCGACCCCGGGCGTCACCTGTTGCGCGGGCGTCAGTCCCGACCAGGCTCCGTCTGAGTCCGAGCGCAGGGAAATCCGCGCGAGCGCCGCCGCTTGGTGGTCGGAGGGCAGCATTGCCACGATGTCCCGCGCCGCCGGACCCTGGCTGCCGTAGAGCAGGACGTCGGCGCGGCGGATGTGGTCGTCCAGGGTCAGCACGTCGGCGAATCGGGCCAGCACCCGGCGCTGCACGCCCGCCTCAAAGCTCTTGTCGCGCCACCAGCCGCGGATCAGGTCTGCTGCCTCGGCCTGACGGCCCAGCACGCGGTAGGCCGAAGCCAGCGCCATCGCCCCGTCGGCGCTCAGCGGCGGTTGGCCGGCGAACCACGCGACTACCTGGGCCGGCGACTTGCCGCTGCTTTCAAGCAGGCGTTCGGCGGCGATCTGGCGACGTCCCGGGCGGGGGAAGCCCTCCAGGTCGCGCCGCGCGGCGTCGACCTCGTAGAAACTCAGCGACTCTGCGTTGGCGTCGACCAGCGCCCAGGTGGCGGTCTTGCGCGCCACGCTGTCCGACAGGCTGGAGATCGCGTTCTTCGCGCCGTTCACGTCCCCGCGCTTGGCCGCGGCGATGGCCGCCAGGAACGTCAAACGGTCCGAGGCGCTCAGCGGGCGGGACACGGTCTGGCCCGCGGTCACCGCAGCGGGCCCAGACGGGGACTGGGTATTCTGGCCCAGAATGTCGCCGATGGGGTCGGCCACCTGGGCTCGCGCCACGGTCGTTACGACAACGACGGCGCATCCGGCGAGCAGGACGTTACGGACACTGCGGTTCAAATCGTCTCCCCCCAACTCTGGGGATAAGTGGAATCGACATTGCGAGCCGAGCCCGCGGCAACATATTGTCCCGCAATTCTGAACGCCGCCTCTCTAGGCGGCATCTTCACGGCATTTTGCTTTTAGAACCCAACACATGTCCGAACTCCTCTTCCGCGGCGTCTTGCCGGCCCTCGTCACGCCGTTCCGCAACGGCCAGATCGACGAGGACGCCTTCGTGGCCCTGGTCGAACGCCAGATCGCGGGCGGCGTCCACGGCCTGGTGCCCGTGGGTACTACAGGCGAATCATCGACCCTCAGCCACGCAGAACATCGACGCGTGGTGGAACTGTGTGTCGCCACCGCCCGCGGCCGGGTCCCCGTCGTCGCCGGGGCCGGCTCCAATTCTACGTCCGAGGCGATCGAATTGGTGCAGCACGCCAAGACGGTCGGCGCCGACGCGGCCCTGGTCGTGACACCCTACTACAACCGCCCCAGCCAGGAGGGGCTCTACGCCCACTACAAGGCCATCAACGACACCGTGCAGCTGCCGATCCTGGTCTACAACGTTCCGGCCCGCACCAGCATCGACATCTCCAACGCCACCGTGGCCCGGCTGGCCAAGCTGCCGAACATCGTCGGGATAAAGGACGCCAGCGGCGACCTGGCGCGCGCCAGCCTGCAGCGGCTGGAATGCGGCGACGACTGGATCATGCTCTCCGGCAACGACGACACGGCGCTCGGCTACATTGCCCATGGCGGCCACGGCTGCATCTCGGTCACCTGCAACGTCGCCCCCGAGCAGGTCGCCCAGTTCTACAATGACGCGCTTTCCGGCCAGTGGGCGGGCGCCCTGCAGGCGCAGGACCGGCTGATCCGCCTGCACAAGGCGCTATTCGCCGACGCCTCGCCCGCGCCCGCCAAGTTCGCCCTTGCCCACCTTGGCCTCTGTGCGGAGGAGGGCCGGCTGCCGCTCACGCCGTGCTCGGAGCCGGCGCGCGCTGAGGTGCTGGCCGCCATGCGGGAAGCCGGGCTGGTCTGATGGCCCCGGTCGGCAAGTACATCGCCGAGAACCGCCGGGCGCGGTTCGACTACTTCCTCGAGGAAGCCTTCGAGTGCGGCATCATGCTGACCGGCTCGGAGGTGAAGTCTTTGCGCGCCGGGAAGGCCAACATCGCCGAGAGCTATGCGGCGGTGGAGGGCAAGGAGATCGTGCTGATCAACGCCGACATCCCGCCGTACACGCAGGCCGGCCCGTACTTCAATCACGAGCCCCGCCGTCACCGGAAGCTGCTGCTCAAGCGCAAGCAGATCGACAAGCTGATCGGCGCCGTGCAGCGCGAGGGCCGCACGATTATCCCCACCAAGCTCTACTGGAACGACAAGGGGCTGGCGAAGCTCGAGATCGCCCTGGCCAAGGGCAAGAAGGAACACGACAAGCGCGAGACCACCGCCGCGCGCGACTGGCAGCGCGACAAGGCGCGGCTGATGAAGGGCGACCGCAGCTAGTGGACGCCGCCGAAATCGAGAGCCTCGAGCGGTCGACCGTCGAGGGCGTCGCCCCCGCCAAGGTGCTGGAGATCGCCGGCTGGCTGGTCCCGCTCGACGACGGCGCCATCCGCCGCGCCAAGACCGCCGTGCCGCTCAGCCACGACCTGGACGCAAGCGCCCTCAGCAAGATCGAGGCCGCCTACTGGACCGAGGGGCTATCCCCGGGTTTCCGCGTGGCCGAGGCCCCCGGCCTCCAGGGGGTGCGCGACGCGCTCGTCCAGCGCGGCTACGTGGCCGAAATCCCAACCGTGGTGAAAGTGGGCGACGTCGGGCGGCTGGCCGCGCTCCGCGACAAGCCCGGCGACCTGATGTCCGAGCCGGACGAGGCCTGGGCGGCAGTGTTCCTGGGCGAAGGCTTCGACGCCGAGGAAGAGGCCAGCCGCGTCGCCGCGCTCACCCGCTCGCCCGACGCCCTCTATGCCGCCGCGCGCGAGGACGGCCTCACCGTTGCCGTCGGCTGCGTCACCTTCGGCCACGGCTGGGCCGGCATCCACGGCATGCGCACCGACGCGGCTCGGCGCGGGCGCGGCCTGGCCAGCACCGTGCTCGCCACCCTCGGCCGTGCGATCCAGGCGCGGGGGATCGAGCGGGTGTTCCTGCAGGTGCAAGAGGGCAACGACGCCCGCTCGCTCTACCGCAAGGCCGGCTTCGAATACGCCTGGCGCTACAGCTACTGGAACCGACCATGACCTTCGGACCCGACGTCCACGTCGACCCCGCCGCGTGGGTCCATCCCACCGCCCAGCTGTACGGCGCGGTCGAGATTGCGGCCGAGGCCTCGATCTGGCCCAACGTCGTGGTCCGCGCGGAATTCCACGCCGTGCGCATCGGCGCCCGGACCAACATCCAGGACTTGGTGATGATTCACATCGGCGGGTCCACCGGCACGATCGTGGGCGAGGACTGCTCCATCACCGACCACTGCACCCTGCATGGCTGCACGATTGGCGACCGGGTGCTGGTGGGCATCGGCTCGACCATCATGGACGGCTGCGAAGTGGGCGAGAACTCCATCATCGCCGGCCACGCCTTCCTGAAGGAGGGCACGATCATCCCGCCGAACTCCATCGTCATGGGCGCGCCGGGCAAGGTGGTACGGACCCGCAACAACGCCGCCGCCAACGCACTGAACGCCTGGATGTATGCCCGCAACGCCGAGGCCTACGCCCGCGGCGAACACCGCCTGTGGTCCGACCCCGCGTTCCTGGTGGAACAGCGCGCCGAGCACGCTCGCCTGCAGGCGCTCTACGGCTGACGCGCCGCCGCCAGCACCGCGTCGATCGCCCCGATCACCGCCTGCGGCTTGTCGTCCTGGATGTTGTGGCCGGCGCCCTGGACGATCAGGTTGACGGCCGTGCGGGACAGCTTGGCATAGTCGCCGTGCCACTGCCGCCAGGCGCCGCTCATGGCGTCGATCTCCGCCGCTGTCGCCCCCGGGAACCCTAGACCCGTGGCCTGGGTCAGCACGACCAGCGGCAGGTCGCCGTAGTCCCGTGACGGGTTCGCCACGGCCGCGGCGCTGGCGGCGAACTCTTCGGAGAGGGAGGCCCGCGTCCGCAGCCGCGCCGGGTCGCCATCCAGCGTCCTCATCCCTCCCAAATAGACCGGCGAGAACTGCGGCGGGTAGCCGAAGCACAGCTTCCACGTCGGCGTGTCGGGCTTCAGCGTGCCCGCCTCCAGGCTCGTGGCGCAGCGGCGCTGGCCGTCGACGGCGAACCGCAGGCCCGACGCGCTCGCGCGCGCTAAGGCCGGCGACATCGCCGTGAACCGCTCGGCCTGGTTGGGGACCGAACCATCCACCAGCACCATGCCCACCACGTCTGCCCGATGCCGATCGGCGAACAGCAGCGTCTCGAACGCGCCCGCTGAGTGGCCGGCCACCAGGTAGGGGCCCTTGATGCGCGCGGCCGCCAGCGCGCCCTCCAGGTCCGCCGTCGTCGCCGCCAGCGTTTGCGCCGCCGGGCTCGGGTCGGAGTGGCCGAACCCGGCCCGGTCCCACGTGCAGGTCCGCGTGCGCTTCGCCAGCGCTGGCTGCACCTTGGCCCACGACACCGAGGACCCGCCCAGGCCCGCCGTGAGAATCACCGTCGGCGAGCCCTTGCCCTGGCAGTTCACGTGGATCCGCCGCCCGTCCGCCAGCTTAACCAGCCGCTGCGGCTTGGCGTAGGCGTCATACGCCGGATCGGGGGTGGGGCCGGTGGTGGTCTGGGCCTGGGCCCAGCCAAGCCCGACCAGGGCCGTAAACAGTCCCGCGACCAGTGGACGCATCGAAATCTCCCCCCCCGGGAATCCGCAACGCCGCACTTTAGGCCGCTGGTGGCCTGCCTCAAGGGTCGTTGAAGCGCGACTAGACTGGGGCAGGGGCAGTGTGGGCCCCGGCGCGAGGCCGGGGCTCACGAATGCTGGGAGACGCCTACTCCGCCGCTTCCGCTAGGATCACCGCCTCGCGGCCGCCGCGCACCAGACCGCCCGGCAGGGCGCCGGTGTGGACGCCGTTGTCGAAGGTCACCTGGCCGGACTTCACCGTGTAGCGGTAGCCCTCGGTGCGCTGCACCAGGCGCTTGCCGCCGGCCGGCAGGTCGTTGATGGCCTCGGGGCGGAACAGGCGCAGCTTGTCGAAGTCGATGATGTTGATGTCCGCCAGCAGGCCCGGCTTCAGCTGCCCGCGGTCGTTCAGGCCGTAGGCGCGGGCCGTGTCGCTGGTCAGCTTGCGCACCAGGAACTCCAGCGGGAACTGCTCGCCCTTGGTCCGGTCGCGACCCCAGTAGGTCAGGATGAACGTCGGCATCCCGGCGTCGGCGATGACCCCGCAGTGCGCGCCGCCGTCCGAAAGCCCGAACAGCACGTTGGGGTGCTGCATGTTCTTGCGGAAGAAGTCGAAGTTGTAGGTCACGTAGCCGCCCAGCGGCTGGTAGAGCAGCTCGCGGCCCTCGTCCTTCAGCAGCAGGTCGTACATCATCTCCACGGCGGAGACGCCGGCCGCCTTGGCCAGCCCGGCGACGCTCTGCTCGCGATCCGGCTCGTAGTTCGGGCGGTCGCCCAGCGGGAACACCCGGTACAGCAGCTCCTCGATCCCGCCCGCCAGCGGGCCGGAACGGATCGTGCTTTCCTCGGCGAGGATCGCGGCCCGGATCTCGGGCTTGCGCATCATCGCGACCTTCTCGGCGAGCGGCAGGCCGTGGACCTTCGCCCGATAGGTCGGGTGCGCGATGAACACGTGGAAGTTGGAGTTCAGCCCCTGCAGGATGCCCGTCGGGCGGCCGGCGATCTGCGGACGGATGTCCATGCCGTGGGCGCGGGCCTCCTCGGCGATGTTGTACATCTTGTTGCCTTCGTAGGCGCCGGCCGAGGTCGCCACCAGGGTCACCGGCAGGCCGGTCTCCTCGGCGAAGCCCTTCACCCACATCCACTCGTCGTCGTCGCCCAGGTGGTCGGAGACCATCTCGAACACGCCGTGCTTCAGGCCCTTCATGGAAAGGCCCAGCGCCAGCATCTCGTCCGAGCCCGCGAAGGTGCCCGGCATGTGGACGCCCTTCAGGTCCTTGTGCAGCAGGGTGCGGCTGGTGGAGAAGCCCAGCGCGCCGGCCTTGACGCCTTCGCGTACGATCGCGGCCATCTGCGCGATCTCATCGGCGTTGGGCTGGTAGTCGGTGTTGCAGCGCTCGCCCAGCACATAGGCCCGCACCGGCGCGTGCGGCACGTGGGTGCCGATGTCGATCGTCCGCGGCTTGGATTCCAGCACGTCCAGGTATTCGGGGAAGCTCTCCCACTTCCAGTCGATGCCTTCATGCAGGGCCACGCCGGGGATGTCCTCGACGCCCTCCATCAGCTCGATCAGGAAGGTGTGCGCGTCCGGCCGCACCGGCGCGAATCCGACGCCGCAGTTGCCCATGATCGCGGTGGTGACCCCGTGCCAGGACGACGGCGCCAGCACCTCGTCCCAGGTCGCCTGGCCGTCATAGTGGGTGTGGATGTCCACCCAGCCCGGCGTCACCGTCATGCCGGAGGCGTCGATTTCGCGCTTGAAGCTGCCGGAGACCTTGGTCCCGACCTCGACGATGCGGTCGCCGTCGATGGCCACGTCGCCCACGAACGGCTTGCCGCCGGTGCCGTCGACGATCGTGCCGTTCCGGATGATGAGATCGCGCATGGTGTTCCTCCCGCATGCTCGCTGGCATGTTTCGAGTACAAGGTATGCCGGCGCCGCTAGGGAAGCGCCAGACATTTCACCGCGGTTACTTTTTGCCGACCCTCACTTCGCCAGGTCGCGCAGGATCGAATCCCAGTGCGCCAGGTCGCCGTCGATGGCGCTGACCGGCGCACGCTCGTTCAGGCCGTGGCTGAACTCGTCGCTGTCCTTCATGAACAGCCCCGAGACGCCGTAGCTCGGCACGCCTGCAGCGCGGAAGTACATGCTGTCGGTGGCGCCCGCCGCCTGGCTCGGCACGATGGGCAGGCCCGGGAAGCGGGCGTGCACCGCCTTGGTCACCGCCTTCATCACGTCGGGCCGCAACGGCGAGGGCGGGCTGTCGATGGAGCCGTCCTCCAGCCGCGTCACGGTGACGCTCCGGTCGCCCACGATCTCGTCCAGGGTGGCCTGCACGCTCTGCGACGACACGCCCGGGAAGATGCGGCAGTTCACCGTCGCCTGCGCCTTCTGGGGCAGGGCGTTGGGCGCGTGGCCGGCCTCCAGCATGGTGGCGACGCAGGTGGTGTGCAGGCCGGGACTGAAGGCCGGGTCGGCCCGGATGATGTCGATGGCGGCCTGGTCCGTGGGATCGGTCGCGAACCTGGTCAGCGCCTGGCCCACCGCGCCCGGGGTGTTCGGCCCCATGGCCGCCGCGGTCGCGCGAGTGATCTCGTTGTGCATCGTCGGCCAGCGGTAGGCCTCGAGCCGCTCCAGGGCCTTCACCAGGCGATAGATGGCGTTGGTGGGCGTCGGCCGGCTGGAGTGGCCGCCCGGGTCGGTGACCGTGAGGTGGAAGTCGGCGTAGGTCTTCTCCGCGCCCTGCACCCCAAAGCTGATCGGCTTGCCCTCCTCGGTGAGCCCCCCGCCGCCGCCATCGGAGTTCAGCACAAGCTCGGCGTGCTTCAACCGCTGGGCCAGGACCGCGGTGGTCTTCATCGTGGTCTCTTCGTCGCCAGACAGCGCCAGGATCACCTCGCGGCCCGGCTTCCAGCCGCTCTTGCGCAGCTTGGCCAGGACGGCGACGACCATCGAGACGTCGAACTTGTTGTCCACCGCGCCGCGGCCGAACACGTAGCCGTTCTCGACGACCGGGGTGAACGGGTCGCGCGTCCAGTCCGCCGCCTTGGCCTCGACGACGTCCATGTGGCCGGAGATGACCAGCGGTTTCTTCTTCGGGTCGGTCCCCGGATAGCGGGCAATCAGGAGCGCCGTGCCCGCCATCGGCTCGATGGTGACCTCGGCGGCGTCGTAGCCGCCGGCTGTCAGCACGCCCTTCAGGTATTCGGCGTAGGGCACAAACTGGTCGCCGCCCACCACAGTGCGATAGGCGATGCTCCGCTTCAGGATCTCCAGCGCTTCGGCGTGCAGGACGGGGTCGGCCGTCGGCGCGGCCTGGGCCGGCGAAGCGAGCAGGACGATGGCCAGGCCCAGGGACAATAGGCGCATCAGGCATCTCCGATCAGGTCGCGGGCGCGCAGGAAAACCGCCTCGAACATCGCTGCAGTCAAGCGCCCGGTGTTCGTGTTGAGCCGCGAGCAGTGGTAGCTGTTCAGCACCGTGTAGGGCCCGGCCGGGAACTCTGTCCCGTGCCCCGCAATGCCGGCCGAAGCTTTCAGCCCCAGGGCCTTGAGCACATTGCGCCGTGAGACGTCGCCCAGGGTGACGATCACCTTCAGCCGGGGCAGGGCGGCCAGCCGGCTGGCCAGGAACGGCCGGCACGTGGCCTCCTCGGCGGTCTCGGGCTTGTTGCCGGGCGGTGCGCAGCGCACCGCATTGGTGATGATGCAGTCGTGCAGGGTCAGGCTGTCGTCCGGCCGCGCCTCGTAGGTCCCGCTGGCGAAGCCGGTCTTGAGCAGCGTCTCGTACAACATCACGCCCGCGCCATCGCCGGTGAACGGCCGCCCGGTCCGGTTCGCCCCCATCCGCCCCGGCGCCAGCCCGACCACGGCCAGCTGTGCGCCCTCGTCTCCGAAAGACGCCACGGCGCCGTTGAAGCCGCCGGGCACGGAAATGCGGTTGGCCTGCCGGTACGCCACGAGCCGAGGGCAGAGCGGGCAATCGGCGGGCGCCTCGGGCGGCGCGCCCTCAGTGGTCGGCATCGGCTTCCCGATCGTGCGCCGCGCGGCTTTCGGAGATGAACCTCGGCAGGCGAGAAGGCCGTCCGATCAGGTCGGCCAGGTCGGCCAGGTCCACGAAGCTGTCGGCCTGGCGTCGCAGGTCATCGCTGACCATCGGCGGCTGCGACTTCACCGTGGAGACCACGGTCACCCTGCTGCCGCGCCGCTGCACCGCCTCCACCAACCGTCGGAAGTCTCCGTCCCCTGAGAACAGCACCATGTGGTCGGCGTGCTCGGCCATCTCCAGCATGTCGACGGCGATCTCGACGTCCATGTCGCCCCGGAACCGCTTGCGTCCGCTGGCGTCGGTGTATTCCCGCGCCGGCTTGGTGACCAACCGGAAGCCGTTGTAGTCCAGCCAGTCCACCAGCGGCCGGATCGGCGAGTACTCCTCGTTCTCGACGAGCGCGGTGTAGTAATACGCCCGCACCAGCACGCTGCGCCTTTTGAACTCCTCCAGGAGCTTGCGGTAGTCGATGTCGAAGCCGAGGTTCTTGGCCGTCGCATAGAGGTTTGCGCCGTCGATGAAGAGGGCCAGTCGGTCCGTGGGGTAGAAGGTCATCAAATTGGTCCGCGAGCCGCCGAGAAACCTTGGTCAGGAGGACCTCGATCAGGCCGTCGTCGTCGCCCTCGGCAGCAATCTTCCGGGTCGCTATGGCTCGTCGGAGGCTCTGCTGGAGGCGGCGCTGGCGCGGTTCCCTGATGTCGGCCTGCAAGTCCTGAAGCGATCGTCCTGGTGGCGCTCCGCCGCCTGGCCCGATCCCAAGGGGCCTGAGTACCGCAACGGCGTCGCGCTTGTCGAGGCGCAGGGGCCGCCCGAGGTGGTGCTGGCTGGCCTGCTGCAAATCGAGGCCGCCCTCGGCCGTGCGCGGACCGAACGCAATGCCCCGCGCACCCTCGACCTGGACCTGGTCGCCTATGGCCGGGAGGTCCGCGCCGGTCCCGGCCTGATCCTGCCGCATCCCCGCGCCCACGCGCGCCGCTTCGTCATGGGGCCGCTGGCCGAGATCGCGCCCGCCTGGACCCACCCGCTGCTCGGTGCGACGGCGGCGACGCTGGCGGCTGAGGCCACCGTCGGGGCCGACGCGTCACGCCTGTGAGGTCGCCCGAACCGGTCGCGTCACCGCCACGGCCAGGGTCGTGGCCGCCACCAGCAGGCTCGCCCCGATCAGCATCGCCAGACCCGGCCCGCCAGGCGCGAAGGCGGAGGCGATCGACCAGGCGAACACCTGGGTGAAGAAGATCGGCGCCACGAAGCCGGTCAGTCCGCCCAGGCCCCCCAGGGCCCCCTGCAAGCGGCCCTGTTCGCTTGGCCCGACCCGTCGCGTTTGCAGGGCCTGGAGCGGCGGCGAACAGATGTTGCCCACGCAGGTGAGAACGCACGCCAGGCAGAACTGCGTCGAAGTTTGCGAGAGGCCCATCACGGCGAACCCCCCGGCGGACAGCGCCAGGCCCGCAATCAGCGTCGTCCGCTCGCCGAGCCAGCGCACCAGGCGCGGCCCCAGGAAGCCCATCACCACGATGTTGCCCGCAGAGAACACCATCAGCAGCACCCCGACTTGCCCGGGACCCCACTGGTAGCGGAAGGCCATGTAGAGGACGAAGAGGGTGTTGATCGAGTGCCCGCCCAACTGGATCAGCATCCCCACGCTCGCGAGGCCGAGAAGGCTCTTGTCGCGGGTCAGAATTCCGAAGGCGCGCAGCGGGTTCGTCGGGCGCATGGGCCCCTTGGTGCGCAGGTCCGGCGCCAGGGACTCCGGCAGGATAAGGAGGCCGTAGAGCCAAGCCACCGCCGCCAGGCCCGCTCCGGCGAAGAACGGGGCCCGCGGACTGATCTCGCCGAGCAGGCCGCCCATGGCCGGCCCCAGGATCATGCCGGCGGAGGACACTGCGAAGACCAGGCCGAAGCGCTGGGCGCGTTGGTCGGGCGGCGTCACGTCGGCGATGTAGGCCGAGGCCGCCGCATAGCTGGCCGCCGTGAGACCCGACAGGGCGCGGCCTATGAACAGCCACGCCAGGGTGGGGGCGAACCCCATGAACAGCATGTCGAGCGCGAACCCGAAGGTTGAGACCAGGATCACCGGGCGGCGGCCGAACCGGTCCGACAGGGCGCCCAGCACCGGCGCGCCGACGAAGTTGGTCAACGCCCAGACCGCGCCGATCAACCCCACCGCCCGCGCGGCGTCGGCCGTGTCGCCGCCGCTCAGCTCCAGGACGAGCCGCGGCAGGATGGGGAACACCATCCCGAACGACACCGCGTCCAGGAACACCGTCGCCAGGATGAAGCCCAGCGCGGCCCGACGTCGTGGTGGCTCGGTGGTCACGCCGTCTCCGCTGCGCGAGGTGATTGGTCCCGAAGGACAGCCAAATCGAGGCCCGTCCCGCTTGTCGCCGCGATGCGCGGAAATGCCGGCGTCCCCGACGTCGGCGAGCCCGCCTTCGTCGAGATACGCGACGCCTCATGCCGCCACAAGGCGATCGCGCGCGAAAATAGAAGATACGGCATGGTGGAGGGCAGGATTCGCCCGCCGCCGCGGCCTGTTCGCTAGTCGGGCAACTCCGCCGGATCGCCCGCAGCCAGGCGCCCGCCCTCGATCCAGGCCCGCGCTGAGGGCGTGAACTTGGCCGTCGACAAGCGGTCGAAACGCGCCAGGTCGGCGTCGGTCAGCACGTCCTTCCAGCGCCCGTTGGTCCCCTTGTGCAGGAAGCTCTTGTGCCCGCCCTGGAAGGCGAAGGGCAGGGCAGGCAGGAGCGCGTCGCCCTGCGACTTCATCGCCTCGAACCGCGCCGCCTCCGCCAACTCTGCGAGCTTCGCCGGCGGCGTCTCGATCTCCAGGAAATCCGAGATCCGCGCCATCTCGCCCGGCAGGTCTGCCTTCAGGTCGGCGTAGTGGACCAGGAGCAGGTTCGGCAGCCTGCGCTCGCGCCAGTAGGTCATCTCGTAGTCGAAGAACGACATTTCGACACCGAGGCCTGTGGCGGCCTCGTCCTCCGCCTCGTCGATCCAGCGGCGGTAGTACTCGCCCAGGTCCGGCTCGGGCTTCGGCCTGACCTGGAGCATCGGGTTTTCGGCCGCCCGCGCCGCGTGGCCCATCCAGACCTCGGGCGTGTAGCTGCTCTCGTGATTGTGGAACGAGAAGCAGGCGTCGCGACCGTCGCGCGCCACGTGGATGTACTTCATGCCCTCGTAGATTGGCAGGCTGTCGAAGGGCAGGTGGCTCTTAATCGCGCGCCGGTGGGTCTGGGCCTCGAGGGTGGCGAGGTCGGCCTCGATAGGGGCGAAGAAGGTGGCGTCCAGCCAGGGATAGAACTGCATGATGGGACGCGGGTCCGGCGTCTGGTGGATCAGCAGGTCGACGATCCGCTGCGTCCAGGTGGTCCCGCACTTGGGGTAAGTCGCCACCACGACGTCACCCTCCCGCGGCTGGAAGCCGTCCCAGCGGCGGGCGTCCGTCATCAGGGTATGATATTCCCGCGTCGGCGCGCGTTGCAGGTTCGGCATGCTTCCCCCTCGGAGCTAGACCGGACGAAGGGATACGCCACGAGCCCATTACCGATCCAGCCGGTGGGATTTGACGCGTTCACAGCCTGGAAACCGATGCGCGGCAGGGTCGTGCGGCCTTTGCGGCATTGCACAATAGGGGGCGAAGCTCTATTTTCGCCGGTTCTATCCCGCACCCTGAGAGACTCCATGGCCCGCGTCACCGTCGAAGACTGCATCGAGAAGGTCCCGAACCGCTTCTCGCTCGTGCTGCTGTCCGCCCATCGCGCCCGCGCCATCTCGGCCGGCTCGCCAATCGCGGTCGATCGCGACAACGACAAGAACCCCGTCGTGGCGCTCCGCGAGATCGCCGACGACGTGGTCGACGCCGAAGAGCTCAAGGAAGGCGTCATCATCTCCCTGCAGCGCGTCGACGAGCGCTCGGAAGCCGAGGAAGAGGCCGAAACCCTGGCCCTGTTGGCCGACCCCACCCACATGCAGATGAGCGAACTCGAACTCGTGCGCGCCCTGCAAAGCGACCGTGATGGCGGTCAGGAGGAGCGGTACTGAGCCCAGAAGGCGCAGAACCGCTGATCCAGGAAGCGGCGAACCCACCCGCCGCGCCGCCTTCCGACGCCCCGAATTCTTCCGTCCCTATCGCGAAGGCTCCGGCTCCTGAGCCCGTGCCTCCGCTCGTCGCCACCGGCCTGCGGCCGAAGATGCTGCGGCAGTTCGAGCTGATCGAGAAGGTCCGCTCCTACGACCCCACCGCCGACGAGGCGCTGCTCAACCGCGCCTATGTCTACGCCATGCGCGCTCACGGCGCTCAGAAGCGCGCCTCCGGCGACCCCTACTTCGCCCACCCCATCGAGGTGGCGGGCATCCTTACCGACTACCGCCTCGACACCGAGACCATCGTCACGGCCCTGCTGCACGACGTCATCGAGGACACTGACACCACCCGCGAAAAGGTCGAGGAGCTGTTCGGCCCGGAGATCGCCGAACTGGTCGAGGGCGTCACCAAGCTCTCCAAACTCGAGCTCTCCCAGGAGCACCTGCGCCAGGCCGAGAACCTGCGGAAGTTCATCCTGGCGATATCCAAGGACGTCCGCGTCCTCCTGGTGAAGTTGGCCGACCGCCTGCACAACATGCGCACCCTGCACTTCATAAAGCAGGCGGCGAAGCGCGAGCGGATCGCGCGCGAGACCCTCGACATCTACGGGCCACTGGCCCGGTCCATCGGCGTGCATCGCATCTGCGAGGAATTGGAGGAGCTGGCGTTCTTCCACCTGAACCCCGTGGGCCGCGACGCGATCCTGCGCCGGCTGGCCGTGCTGCGGCAGGACCAGGGCGGCGCCGTCGCCCAGGTCAGCCAGGAGATGACCGCCAAGCTGGAGGCCGCCGGCGTCCCGGCGCGGGTGTACGGCCGCGAGAAGCAGCCCTTCTCGATCTGGCGCAAGTTGCAGCGAAAATCGATTGGATTTTCTCAACTTTCCGATATTTACGCCTTTCGGGTGATCGTCGACAACGAGGAAGACTGCTACCGCGCCCTGGGCGTCATCCACCGCACCTGGCCGTCGGTGCCGGAGCGGTTCAAGGACTTCATCTCCACGCCCAAGCGCAACAACTACCGCTCGCTGCACACCACCGTGGTCGGCTACCGCGGCATGCGCATCGAGATGCAGATCCGCACCGAGGCGATGGACCTGGTGGCCGAGGAGGGCGTGGCCGCCCACTGGCGCTACAAGAACAAGTCCTACGGCTTCGACCCGGAGGCCCAGAAGGAAGCCGGCGGCCGCGACCCGCTGGTGAACCTCCGTCACCTCGTCCAGGTGCTGGAGCACGGCGGCGACGCCGAGGAGCTGGTCGAGCACGCCAAGCTCGAGATGTACCTCGACCAGGTGTTCGTCTTCACGCCCAAGGGCCAGTTGGTCAGCCTGCCGCGGGGAGCCATGCCGCTGGACTTCGCCTATGCGCTCCACACCGACATCGGCGACATCACCATCGGGGCCAAAATCAACGGCGAACTCAAGCCGTTACGGACGACTCTTTCGAATGGCGACGTGGTCGAGGTGATCAAGGGCGGCAAGCCCGTGGTGCCGCCCGACTGGCGCTCGCTGACCGTCACGGGCCGCGCCCGCTCCGCCATCCGTCGCCACATCCGCCAGACCGAGCGCGAGGAATTCATCCGCCTGGGTCGCGCCACCGTGGACCAGACGTTCGACGCCGCCGGCAAGTCGCGCAAGGACGTCTCGCTGCGCCCCGCGCTCGAACGCTTCGCCGTGGCGACCGAGGACGACCTGTTCGACGCCGTCGGGCGCGGCCGCGCCACCCCCTCTCAGGTGCTGGAGATCGTCTTCCCCGGCTTGAAGGCAGCCGAGCGGGAAGCCGCCAACGCGCGCCGCCACATCGAGGAGGGGAAGACCGCGCGCCTCTATGTCCGGGGCTCGGGCCTGACGCCAGGTATCACCCTGCACTTCGGCGCCTGCTGTTCACCCGTGCCCGGCGACCGCATCGTCGGCATCCTGGAGAGCGACGGCCGCGGCCTTACCGTCCACACCATCGACTGCGAGAAGCTCGCCGAGTACGAGGACCGCGACGAGCTTTGGCGCGACCTGCAGTGGACGCCCGAGGCCGACCGCAACGCCATCGCCCGCGCCCGCCTCACAGCCACCATCCGCAACGCCCCCGGCGTGCTGGGCCAGGTCTGCACGATCATCGGCGACGCCGGCGGCAACATCGTCAATCTGCGCATGCGCCACCGCCAGTCCGACTTCTTCGACGTGGACATCGACGTCGACGTCAACGACGCGCGCCATCTCACCCACATTTCCGCCGCGCTGCGGGCAAATCCCAGCGTCGAAGAGGTCGAGCGGACCAAGGGCTAACCCGGCCGCGGCGGGAACAGCGGCTCGATCGCCGCCAGCAGCTCGTCGCCCTCGAAGGGCTTGTGCAGCGCGGCGTCCGCGCCCAGCTTCTGCGCCATGGCCAGGAGGTCCAGCGACCCCAGATGCCGCCGCCCGGACATCGCCAGGACGCGAATGCCGCGGGTGGATTTCCTGATCTCGTTGATGACCTCCACGCCGTCGCGATCAGGCATCATGATGTCGGTGATCACCACGTCCGGCCGCTGGCGGCGGATCATGTCCATCACGGCGCGCCCATCGCGCGTGCTCTGCACCTCGTAGCCGGCGCCGCGCAACACGCGGGTGACCGCCTCCAGCAGCGCCTTGTCGTCGTCGACGACCAGCACCGTCCGGCCGTTCATCGCGTCCCTCGTCCCGGAGGCCGTGGTTCTACGCCAGACCTCCCGGATACTACGCTAAGCTGTGCGGTCGCTACGTCAACTGTCGCCCGGTTGCGCCGCGCCTGGTCTGCCTACTGGGTGGGAACTGGACCTCCCCTTGGCCGACCGGATCGGCTATCTCAGCCGCATGAACACCGAAGACGTCCTGGAAGAGTTCCGCGGCGCCGGCGCCCTGCGCGAAGGCCATTTCATCCTGGCCTCGGGCCGCCACAGCCCCATGTTCCTGCAGAAGAACCTGGTCTTCCAATACCCCGACCGGACCGAGCGCCTGTGCCGGGCGCTGGCCGAGAAGATCGAGGCCCGGTTCGGCAAGCCGGACGTCATCGTCGCCCCGGCCGTCGGGGCGATCATTCCCGGCTACGAGGTCGCCCGCGCGCTGGGGGTGCCCTCGATCTACGTCGAACGCGAGGACGGCGGCTTCAAGTTGCGCCGCGCCTTCAAGATCGCCCCCGGCGCCAAGGTCGTCGTCGTCGAGGACGTGATCACCACTGGCGGCTCGTTCCGCGAGGCGGTCGAGCCCATCGCCGCGGCGGGGGGGGTCGTGGTGTGCTGCGCCTGCATCGTCGACCGCTCCGGCGGCAAGGCAGACGTCGGCTGGCCCCTGGTGGCGCTGGCGACGGTGGATGTCCCGAGCTACGCCCCCGACGAGATCCCCCCCGAACTCGCCGCCCTGCCGGCCGAGGAGCCGGGATCGAAGAGGCTGCGCGCATGACCAGGCTCAGGCTGGGGGTCAACATCGACCACGTCGCCACCGTGCGGAACGCACGGGGGGAGGGCTATCCCGACCCGGTGCGCGCAGCGGAGATGGCGCTGGCCGCCGGCGCTGACGGCATCACCGCCCATCTGCGCGAGGATCGCCGGCACATCTCCGACGCCGACATCGACCAGCTGGCGGTGATCTGTCGCCGGCGCGGCCGCCCCCTCAACTTCGAGTGCGCGGTGACCCCGGAGATGGAGGCCATCGCGCTCGCCCACCGTCCCCACGCCGCCTGCCTGGTGCCCGAGCGTCGCGAGGAGGTGACCACCGAGGGCGGCCTCGACGTCGTCCGCGGCCACAACGCCATCGCCCCGGTCGTCGCCAGGCTCGCGCAGGCCGGGATCCGCGTCTCCGCCTTCATCGACGCCGACGAGGCCCAGGTCCGGGCGGCCAAGGCGGTCGGCGCCCAGGTGGTCGAGTTGCACACCGGCGCCTACTGCGAGGCCGTTCGCGAGAAGCGCCCCCAGGCCGGCGGGCTGCTGACGAAGCTCAAGGCCGCTGCCGCCACGGCCCGCGAACTCGGCCTGGAGGTCCACGCGGGCCATGGCATCGACTACGAGACGGTGAAGCCAATCGCCGCGATCCCGCAACTCGTGGAACTGAACATCGGCCACTTCCTGATCGGCGAAGCCATCTTCATCGGCCTCGGCCCCGCCATCCAGCGGATGCGGGCGCTGATGGACGAAGCCCGCGCGCAGGCCGCCGCGTGATCCTCGGTCTGGGCTCCGACCTCTCCGACATCCGCCGCATACAGGCCAGCCTCGACCGCTTCGGCGACCGTTTCCGCCAGCGCGTCTTCACCGAACTGGAGCGCGCGCGGTCCGAGCGCAAGGCCGACGCCGCGGCCAGCTACGCCAAGCGTTTCGCCGCCAAGGAAGCCTGCGCCAAGGCGCTGGGCACCGGCATGCGCCGCGGCGTGTTCTGGCGCGACATGGGGGTCGTCAACATGCGCTCGGGCCAGCCCACCATGGCGCTGACCGGCGGGGCTCAGGCGCGCCTCGAAGAGATGACGCCGCCCGGCATGAAGGCCGTCATCCACCTGACCCTCACCGACGACCATCCCTACGCACAGGCGTTCGTGATCATCGAGGCCCTGCCGGCCGACCGCTAGGCCGGACGGCCAAATATGCCAGGCCGACTAGCGGAGCGGTCGGAGCGATGAGATCGCGTCGCCCATGCCGATCCGCCGCGTGTCCTTGACGCTGCGCTCGATCGTCATGCAGCGGCCACGATAGTTGGCGTCGGTGCAGATCACCCAGGGTCCCGAACCCCGCTCCAGTCGGATCGACCGGACGCGGTCGTTGAGGCCCGTGCGATTGAGGTTCGGCTCGGGGCCGTCGACCCGAAACGGACGACCGGCGTAGTTCCGCTCCGTCGACAGGGTGACGACATCGTCGCGTCGCCAGCGCCGATCGCCGCGGTCGCGGTCGTACCCACGATCCGGCCCCACCGCGTAGCCGGGCGGCGCATCGCGCACCGAGGGCGGCGCCCCGCCGCCGGGTCCGACGCACGCCAGGCCGCCGTCCGGACCCACGAAGATGTCGGTGCTGCAGCTCGCCACGTTGATCGACGACACCGCCGGCCCGTTCGGCCCGCGGCATGTCGCGTGCAGGAACGGACCCTCCATCCGGATATTGGTGCACTGCCGCTCATAGCTGCCCCGCGGCTGCGCCTGCGAAACGGTCGGCGCGGCCGACAACAGGGCGAGGACGCCAAGGCCAAGGATCATCCGCATGGGTAGGCTCCGAATTGCGCTGTCACCGGAACGCGCGACGACGGCAAAGGTTGGCCTCACCCCCCGGTGCGGCGGCAGGGGCGTCAGCGCATCTGTCCCGGGTCGTAGAAGAACCGCTCGCGCCAGACCTTGTCGCCGCGCCATTCCTGCCAGGCGATCTCCTCGAAGGTCCGCGCGGTCCCGCCCGCCGAGGTGAAGGTGAAGCGCCAGTGGATCACCACACGGTCCCCGTCCACCGCCACCGGCGACAACAGCTCCGTCTCCACCTTGGCGAACCGCGCCAGCGTGGCGGCCTCGCCGGCCATCAGCACCTCGCGCCCCACCCGGGGCGGGTCCTGGTTCTCCTGCATGGACGCGTCGTCGGCGTACCAGTCGCGGATCGCCTCCACGTGCTGGCCAGACAAGACCTGGGCGACGAAGGCTTCGACCGTGGCTCTTTCGGGCATCTCGTTCCTTGGGTTGCGACGATCCGGCCCGCCCCGGCGGGTCGGACTCCATAGGCGCCGATCTTGCTCATGCGCTGGCTAGCGTCTAGGCAACACCCGCTCCGGCACGGCCGGGCGCAAGGATCTCCAAAGGACGACATGAGCGAGAACGTGCAGAGCGCCCCGGCGCCTGACAGGAACGGCGCGCTGAGAGAGATCGTCGAGATCGTCAAGACGGTCGCCTACGCTCTCGCCATCGCCCTGGTCCTGCGGATCGTCTTCTTCCAGCCGTTCACCATCCCCTCGGCCTCGATGGAGCCCAACCTCTACGAGGGCGACTACATAATCGTCTCGAAATTCCGGTACGGCTGGTCGCGCCATTCCATCCCCTTCAGCCCGCCCCTGTTCGACGGCCGGGTGCAGGAGCGCAAGGCCAAGCGCGGCGACATCGTGGTGTTCAAGCTCCCGCTCGACGGCCACACCGACTACGTCAAGCGGGTCATCGGCGTCGCGGGCGACCGGGTGCAGGTGCGCGAAGGCCTGCTCTACGTGAACGACGCCCTGGTCGAGCGCCAGGCGCTCTCGCCGGTGAAGTCGGAACTGCCCGGCGGCCTGGTCCGCGACGTGGTCCGCTTCCAGGAGCGGCTCCCCAGCGGCAGGGCCTTCGCCACCCAGGACGACGGTCCCGACAGCGAACTGGACAACACCGAGGTCTTCACCGTCCCCGAGGGTCACTACTTCATGATGGGTGACAACCGCGACAACTCCTCCGACAGCCGCGTGCCGCCAGCCGCCAACGGCGTCGGCTACGTCCCGGCCGAGAACCTGGTAGGCAAGGCGGAGATCATCCTGTTGTCGTGGAAGCCGCAGGCCTCGATCTTCCAGCCCTGGACCTGGATCATCGACGCGCGGCCCAGCCGGTTCTTCAAAGTCCTGCGATGAATGCGCGCCCGTGAACGCTAGGGAGGCGGCGGTCGTCGAACTCGAGCGCCGCATCGGCCACACCTTCGCCGACCGCGACCTGCTCGAGCGGGCGCTGACCCACGCCAGCGTCGGCGACGGCGCGCGCGACGTGCGCCACAACGAGCGGCTGGAGTTCCTGGGCGACCGGGTGCTGAACCTCTGCGCCGCCGAGCGGTTGATGGTCCTGGATCCCGACGCCCGCGAAGGGGTGATGTCCCGGAAGCTTGCCAGCCTGGTGAACTACCACGCCTGCGCGCGGGCCGCCGAACGCGCCGGCCTGCCGGAGGCGCTGCGCCTTTCGGCCTCGGCCAGCAAGATCGGCGCGCGCCGCTCCGACGCCGTCCTGGGTGACGCCTGCGAGGCGCTGATCGCGGCGCTCTACATCGACGGCGGCCTGGAGACGGCCAGGGCCTTCTTCGAGCGCTTCTGGGCCGAGGCTTTCGAGACCCTGGACCATCCGCGCTCCAAGGACCCGAAGACCCAGCTCCAGGAGTGGGCGCAAGGGCTAGGCCTGCCGTTGCCGGCCTACGAGGTGGTGGGCCAGTCCGGGCCGCCGCACGCCCCGGTGTTCACCGTCGAGGTCGCCATCCAGGGCTTTGAGCCCGAGCGCGGGGAGGGCGGCTCCCGCCGCGCCGCGGAAAAGGCCGCCGCCCAGACCATGCTGCTCAAGCGCGAGGGCGCGGATTTCGAAGCCGGGAACGACAAATGACCATCTCCCCCGAACACCCGCGCGCCGGCTTCGCCGCCATCATCGGCGCTCCCAATGCGGGCAAGTCGACGCTGACCAACCGCCTCGTGGGGGCCAAGGTCTCGATCGTCACGCAAAAGGTGCAGACCACCCGCTTCCCGGTGCGCGGCGTGGCG
>NZ_CADEGK010000075.1 GCF_902826855.1 uncultured Phenylobacterium sp.
GATCAGCTTGTCGGCCATGAACTGACGCGATTGGGCGTCCAGCCCATCCCACTGCAGCTCGCCCTTTTTCGCCCGCTCGCCGAAGTACACGCGGGTCTCCTCCTCCTGCGCAGCGCTGCGCGCCTGCAACGCGTCGATCCTCCCCTGCAGCGCCGCGTCGGTGATCACGCCGGCCATTGGACCGCCTCGTACTGCATGGCGCCGGCGATATTGCCCTCGGAGTCCTGGAAATAGATGAGCTCACCGACGCCACCGATCTGGAATGGCGGCGTGATCGCGGTCCCGCCGTTCTGCGCGATCGCGGCCTGGGTCGCCGTCAGGTCGTCGACCCCGACGGTGATCTCGATGCCGGGCATGACGTGGCCCCCAATCGAACGCCGCCCCTGGAGGGAGCCGCTGTGGCCCTGGCCTACGCCCACGGCCTGGAAGAAGTCGGGCGGGCCCCACGGCTCGAAGGTCCAGCCAAACAGCCGCTCGTAGAAGCCGCGTGCCCGGGGAATGTCGTCGGCGTTGATGGAGAAGTGTCGGAACACCCCTGCGCCGTCGCGCGGCGGGCTGGTCCAGGCGCGCTCGTACTGGCAGGCCTTGGCGGTGTTCCCCTCTGTGTCGGCGAAAGCGATCATCCGGCCGACGCCAACGAGGTCGTATTCCGGCAGCAGGATCGTCCCGCCCCCGGCTTCGACAGCGGCGGTGGCCGCGCGGATGTCCCCCACCGCGAATGTGAGGTCCAGGCCGTCCAACGCGCGACCGCCCTGAGTGTGGCGCAGATTCAGCGCCCCGCCGATGCCTGCGCCGGTCATCAGCAGGAAGTCCGGCGGTCCGCCGGGCTCGAACGTCCAGCCGAACACGCGTTTGTAGAAGCCCCGTGCGCGGGCGAGGTCGTCTGCCATGATCGAGAGATGGCGGGCATGAGCCGGCATGGGGTCCTCCGTCGGCCCAAAGCTAGGCGGTTCAGGGCGCGGCGCGCTTGCGCTAGTCTGACGAATTATGTCGCCCACACGTCAGAACGCCCGCGATCCCGATGGCTTCCCTATCCGTGGCCTCGCCGTGACCTACCGGGACGGCCACGTCCTGGATCGCCACACCCACCCCTGGGCGCAGCTGGTCTACGCCGCGTCCGGCACCATGCGGGTCGCCACACCAACCGCAGCCTGGCTGGTGCCGTCGACGCGGGCCATCTGGGTGCCGGGTGGGACGCCGCACGAGATTCTGATGCGCGGGACGGTGGCCATGCGCACGCTCTACCTGGCGCCCGCTGACCCTGATGCGCGGCTGACCGCCTGCCGGGCGATCGAGGTGGCGCCGCTGCTACGCGAACTGATCCTGCACATCGTGCGCATCGGCATGCTGGACGTGAACGACGCGGGCCATGCGCGCATGGAGGGGCTGCTGATCGACCTTCTGGCGGCGGGCGAGACGGCGCCGCTGGAGTTGCCGCTGCCGGCCGATCCGCGGGCGCGCGCTTTCGCCGAGCGCATCCTGGCCGAGCCGGGCGCGGAGGCGTCGCTCACCGATCTGGCGCGCGGCGCCGGGGCATCCCTGCGCACCCTGCAACGCCTGTTCCTGGCCGAAGCCGGGCTGTCGCTGGAAGCCTGGCGTGGCCGGGCGCGGATGCAGCAGGCCGTGGTCTCGCTCAGCGCCGGTGCGCCGGTGACGCTGGCGGCCCTGGACGCCGGCTACCAGAGCCCCTCGGCCTTCATCGCCGCCTTCAAGCGCGCCTTCGGCGTCACGCCGGCGCGGTGGCGGGCCGGCTAAGGGAGAGCTCCCGCGCCTTCGCCAGCCGCTGGACGCCCTCGTCCAGGGTGGCGTCGGCCTTGGAGAAGCAGAGGCGGACGATGATGGTGACGGGGTCATCGTCGTAGAAGGCCGAGACCGGGATCGCCGCGACACCGGCCTCCTTCACCGCGCGCAGGCAGAAGTCTCGGTCGCCCTCAGTGATCCCTGAACCGGCGAGGTCCACGTTGAGGAAGTAGGTCCCCTCGCTGGGCAGGACCGCAAAGCCCTCGCGCCGCAGTCCCTCGGCCATCCGGTCGCGGGACGCCTCCAGGCCGGCGGGCATGTCGCGGAACCAGTCGCCGGGATTCTCCAGACCCCAGGCGACGGCGGCCTGGAGGTTGGTGGCGGTGGTGAACGTCAGGAACTGGTGGGCCCGCACCAGGCTGTGGGTCAGGCCAGGCGCCGCGCAGAGGAAGCCCACCTTCCACCCGGTGAGGCCGAACATCTTGCCCGCGGAGCCGATCTTCACCGTCCGCTCGCGCATCCCGGGATAGGCGATCAGCGGCCGGTGGCGGGCATTGCCGAACACCACATGCTCCCAGACCTCGTCGCAGACGGCGATGACGTCGTGAGCCACGCAGAACTCGGCCAGTAGCGCCAGATCCTCGTGCGGCAGGACGACGCCGGCCGGGTTGATCGGGTTGTTCAGGACCACGACCTTCGTGCGATCGCTGAACGCGGCGGACAGCATCTCGCGGGTGAAGCGCCAGTGCGGCGGCGTCAGGCTGATCAGCTTGGGCACGCCCCCGGCGCGGCGGATCACCGGCAGGTAGCTGTCGTAGTAGGGCTGGAAGACGATCACCTCGTCACCGGCGTTGAGCAGGCCGAAGAAGCTGGCCGCCAGCGCCTCGGTGGCGCCGGAGGTGATGGTGATCTCGCTGGCCCAGTCGAAGTCGAGGCCCTGGGCGCGCGCGTAGTGGGCCGCCACCGCCTGGCGCAGCTCCGGCAAGCCCGGCATCGGCGGGTACTGGTTGTAGCCGTTCAGCACGAGGTCGGCGGCCTTGGCGCGCAGCGCCTCGGGGCCGGGGTCGTCCGGGAAGCCCTGGCCGAGGTTCAGGGCGCCCAGGCTCTGGGCCAGACCCGACATCTCCGCGAAGACCGTCATGGGCAGGGATGAGAAAATCGAGTTGGCCATCGGCGCGACTTTGGCGGCAGACTTGGCCGCTGACCATACCGGAGGCGCATATGGAGATCGTCGAGTTCGAACCGGGCCACGCCGCCGCCTTCAAGGCCCTCAACGAAGCCTGGATCGGCAAGTCCTTCACGATCGAGCCCAAGGACCGCGAGGTGCTGGGCGATCCGCAGGGCCAGATCATCGCCAAGGGCGGCCGCATCTTCATGGCGATGAAGGAGGGCGTCCCCGTCGGCTGTGCGGCGCTGCTGAAGATGGCCGACGGCGGCTACGAGGTCGCCAAGATGACGGTCAGCGAGGGCCTCCGCGGCTCGGGCCTGGGGCGGCGTCTCATGCAGCGCTGCATCGACGCCGGCGCGGAGATGGGCGCGACCCGGCTCTACCTGGAGACCAACTCCGGCCTCGCCCCTGCGCTCGGCCTCTACCGCGCCATGGGCTTCCGCGACCTCGCCCCCGCCGAGACCGCCTACGCCCGCGCCGACGTGTTCATGGAGCGGCCGTACTGAGCGACTGCTCCATGACCTTCAGAGGCTCGCCTGCACGCTATAGAGGCTGGCGTACGCCCCGCCGGCGGCGATCAGGTCCTGGTGGCGGCCCTGTTCGGCGATGCCCTCCCCGGTGAGCACCAGGATCCGGTCGGCGTGGCGCACCGTGGTCAGACGGTGGGCGATGACCAGCGTGGTCCGCGCCCTGGCCAGTTCCGCCAGTGCCTGCTGCACCGCGCGCTCGCTCTCGTTGTCGAGCGCGCTGGTGGCTTCGTCGAAGATCAGGATCGGCGGGTCCTTCAGGAAAGCGCGGGCGATGGTCAGGCGCTGCTTCTGGCCGCCCGACAAGCGTACGCCGCGCTGGCCGATGTCAGTGTCGTAGCCGGCGGGCAGCGCCATGATGAAGTCATGGGCGTTGGCGCGTCGCGCGGCGGCCTCGATCTCGGCCTGGGTCGCCCCAGGCCGCCCGTAGCGCAGGTTCTCGGCCACGGATCCGGCGAACAGGTAGACGTCCTGTTGCACGACCCCGACGTTGCGGCGGAGCGAGGCCAGCGTCACGTCGCGGATGTCGGCGCCGTCGACCAGGATCCGCCCGGCGCTTGCCTCGTAGAAGCGAGGTATCAGCGAGCAGAGGGTGGACTTGCCAACGCCCGAGGCGCCGACCAGCGCCACGAACTCACCGGCGGCAATCTCCAGCGACACGCCTCGCAGTACGTGGACGCCGTCCTCGCGGTAGCCGAAGCTGACGTCCTCGAACGCGATGGCGCCGCGAACCCGGCCCAAGGGCCGCGCGCCGGGTCGGTCCTGAACGTCCGGCTCGGTCTCCAGGAGCTCCCTGAAGCGGTTGAAGCCGGTGTAGCCCTGCTGCCAGAGGCGCACGAAGTTGGCCGCCCGCTGGATCGGGTCGACGAGGATGGCCACGCACAGCAGGAAGGTCAGCAGGTCCGCCGCATCCAGCTCCGCCTGGGAGACCCGCACCGCGCCGGCGACGATGACGCCCACAGTGATCAGTTGGGCGATGGTCGTCATGCCGACGGAGAAGTAGGCCTCGCTGCGGTAGCCGGTGCGGCGGATGTCGAGGAAGCGGGTGTTCTCCGCGTCGAAGCGGTACGTCTCGATGGCCTCGTTCGCGAACGACTTCACCACCCTGATGCCGGCCAGTGAATCCTCGACCTGCTCGTTGATCGCGCCGATCTGGACCTTGCCGGCGCTGAGCGCCTGGTTCATCCGGCCGTTGAAGTGCAGGGCGTAGACCACTGCTGCCGGGAACACCGCCAGGATGATCAGAGTGAGCGGCAGGTCGATCCAGGCCAGCAGCGCCACCGCGCCGGCAAACTTCAGCACCGAGATGGCGACGTCCTCGGGGCCGTGGTGGCAGAGCTCGCCGATGGCGAAGAGGTCGCCGGTGATCCGGCTCATCAGCTGGCCCACCTTCTGGCGGTCGTAGAAACTGAACGACAGCTTCTGGAGATGCTCGAAGAGGTCCTTGCGCATGGCGCCCTCCATCTTCGCCCCCATGACGTGGCCCTGGTAGTCGACGAAGAGCGTGCAGGCGGCCTGCACCGCCAGCAGGGCCAGCATCGCCGCGCCGGCTAGCAGGATCTGGTCGACGGCGGCCGGCGACCCGCTCAGCCGCCGCGTGATCAGGTTGGCGCAGATCGGCAACGCCAGCGCCGTCGCGGCCACCAGGATGGCGCAGGCGAGGTCGGCCGCGAGCAGCGGCATGTGGGGCCGGTAGTAGGCGAGGAAGCCGCGCAGCCGGGCGCGGGTCCCGGCGGACTCGCCGGCGTCAGGTGACGCCGCGTTGGGCCGCGCAGCGGCGGCGAATGGGCCGAGTGGGGAGCTAGCCGGTTGCGGCGTCCCCGAGTTTGGCGAAGGCATAGGCTCTCATGTCCTGTTGATGGGCTCCTTTCATTTCGGACATGGGGGTCTGCATCCGGCGCTCCTCGGACAGCGGTCGTCGAACGGAGGTCGCGACACGTCGTGAGGATGCCTCGCGCCCGGGCAGAGCGCAACTGGCGGCCGGCCCTGCCCGGCGGCGGCAAAGAGCGAGCGGAACGGACTAGTGCTGGGTGGCCAGGACCACGCCGGTGAGGATGGCCGCCCAGTGGGTCGCGGCGGCGGCCACCACGTGGCCGTGCCAGATGGCGCGGGCGAACTTTAGGCGCTTGTTCACGTAGAAGATCACGCCCGTCGAATAGAGCACCCCGCCGGCCACCAGCAGCAGCAGGGCGTACCAGGCGAGCGCATCCATCATCGGCTTCAGCGCCACCACCACCAGCCAGCCCAGCGCCAGGTACAGCGCCACCGAGAACTTGCGCGGCACATGCGGCAGGAACAGCTTCGACAGGGCGCCGAGCCCGGCCACGCCCCACACCGCCGCGGTCATGCCCCAGGCCCAGCCTCCAGTCAGGCTCTGGGTGGTGAAGGGCGTGTAGGAGCCGGCGATCATCAGGAAGATGCCCGCGTGGTCCAGCCGCCGCAGCAGCGGCCGATGCTGGGGCTTGGCGAAGTTGTAGGCGGTCGAGAACGCCAGCATCGCCAGAACGCCCGCCGCATAGATGGAGCAGCCCACCACCTGGGTGATCGAGCCGGCGGCGACCGCCAGGGTGAGGAGCACCACGCCGCCCACCAGCGCCAGGGTCAGGCCCACCACATGCACCACCAGGTCCGCGCACTTGGCGGCAGGGGTAGGATAGTGGCGCGGCGGATAGGGCTTAGGTGGATAGGGCTGGGCGGGAAGGTCCATGGCGGTTTCTTACGCGGTGGGCGTGGCGTCCGTGTGGCTGGGGTCCGACCAAGATAGCACGTATGGCCACATCTCAGCAGGCGGTGGCCCATCGCCATTGAAAGTCACCAGGAAAGCGGGTCGTATCCGCCTCCGATTTCTGGGGGGGATAACCGGTGACCGCCGAGGTGGCTCCGATCAACGCCGCGGCGGCGGCGCCGGCGGCGCCGGCCAACCGCCTGCGCTCGATCATGGCCGGGTCGGCAGGCAATCTCGTCGAGAGCTTCGACTGGTTCGTGTACGCCGCTTTCGGGCTCTATTTCTCGAAGGTCTTCTTTCCCGAGGGCGACCGGACCACCCAGCTGCTCAACACCGCCGCGGTGTTCGGGGTGGGGTTCTTCGCCCGCCCGGTGGGCGCCTGGATCATGGGCCTCTACGGCGACCGGGTCGGGCGCAAGGCCGCGATGGTCGCGGCGGTGAGCCTGATGTGCGTCGGCTCACTCATGATCGCGGTCTGCCCCGGCCAGGCCCAGATCGGCGTCGCTGCACCCGTCGTGCTGGTCATCGCCCGCATCCTGCAGGGCGTCAGCATGGGCGGCGAGTACGGCGCCAGCGCCACCTACCTCTCGGAGATGGCCAACCGGAAGACGCGGGGCTTCTGGTCCGGGATCTTCTACTCGACCCTCATCGCCGGCCAGCTGATGGCCATGGGCGTCCTGCTGGTCCTCACCGCCGCGCTCAGCCCCGAGGCGATGCAGGCCTGGGGCTGGCGGGTGCCGTTCTTCATCGGCGGCGGGCTGGCGGTGGCGGTGTTCTGGCTGCGGCGCGGCATGGACGAAACGCCCTCGTTCCACGCCCGCACGGGCCCCCGGGCCACGACGCTGGGCCTGATCCGAAGCCATCCGCGCGAGGCGCTGACGGTGATCGGCCTGACCGCCGGCGGGACGCTCGCCTACTACACCTACACGACCTACATCCAGAAGTTCCTGGTCAACACGGCGGGGTTCGCCAAGGACCAGGCCAACCTGATCACCGCCGGCGGTCTCCTGGTGTTCATGCTGGTCAATCCGCTGATCGGGGCAATTTCCGACCGGGTCGGCCGCCGCGCGATCCTGATCGGGTTCGGCGTGCTGGGCGCGGCCATGACCTGGCCTCTGCTCTCGACCTTAGCGAAGGCCGACAACGTCTGGGTCGCGTTCGGCCTGACCACGCTCGCCCTGATCATCGTGGCCCACTACTCCTCGGTGAACGCGGTGGTGAAGGCCGAGCTGTTTCCCACCGAGGTCCGGGCCCTCGGCGTCGCCCTGCCCTACTCGCTGGCCAACGCCGCGTTCGGCGGCACGGCCGAGTATGTGGCCCTGGCCTTCAAGCAGGCCGGCAACGAGAGCGGGTTCTTCACCTACGTGACCGTGGTGATCGGCAGTTCGCTCGTCGTCTACCTGACGATGCGCGACACCCGGCGGCATAGCCGCATCGCGGAGGACTGATCGCCTAGCCTGCCGCGACGCGCGCCAGGACGGTGCGAACGGCTGGGCGCTCGCTCATCCGGGCGTGGTGGTCGGCCAGGCGCGGGAAGTCGGCCATGTCGAGGGTGTCGCGGGGCAACCAGCTGGTGGCGACGTAGAGGTAGGGATCGGCCACGCTGTAGGCCTCGCCCATCGCCCAAGGGCCCTTGAAGAGCTGCGTATCGATCAGGCCCATGGCCTGGCCGAACACCTCGGGCGCCTTGCGGCGCATCTCGGCGATGGCAGCCGGGTCGTCGGCCCAGCGGTAGCCGCGGTGCCGGTGCGCCGCCGCCGGATGGACCCAGCCGGCGAGGTAGCTCATCAACGAGTCGAGCTCGGCCATGGCGAAGGCGTCGCCCAGCGGCGCCAGACCCGCCGCCGGGAAGGCGCGGGCGATGTAGCCCAGGATCGCCGGCGTCTCGGTGATCACGCCGCGCTCGGTCGCCAGCGCCGGCACCCGGGACTTGGGATTGACCGCCAGGTAGGGGTCCGCCCGCTGCTCGTTCTCGGCGAAGTTGAGGCGACGCGCTTCATAGGGCGCGCCAGCTTCCTCCAGCGCGATCTCGCAGGCCAGGCCGATGGTGCCGAAGGCGGTGTAGAGCGTGAGCATGCCGACCCTATCGGGCCATCGGCGCGCGGCGGCAAGGCCCTGGCGGGCGCGCGCTATTCCTCGCGGGCGCGCTTCTTGCGGAAGCTGGGGTTCAGGACCTTCTTGCGCAGGCGGATGGACTTGGGGGTCACCTCCACCAGCTCGTCCTCCTCGATGTAGGCGATGGCCTGCTCGAGAGTCGGGCGGCGCGGCGGGGTCAGGCGCACGGCCTCGTCCTTGCCGGAGGCGCGCACGTTGGTGAGTTGCTTGGCCTTCATCGGATTGACGTCCAGGTCGTCCGAGCGGCTGTTCTCGCCGATGATCATGCCCTGGTAGGTCTTCTCCCCGGCCCCCACGAACATGAAGCCCCGGTCCTCCAGGTTCCACAGCGCGAAGGCGGCGGTTTCGCCATCGCCGTTGGAGACCAGCACCCCCTTGCGGCCGGCGTCGATGGGGCCCTTGTAAGGCTCGTAGTGGCTGAACACGCGGTTCAGCACGCCCGAGCCGCGGGTGTCGGTCAGGAACTCGCCCTGGTAGCCGATCAGCGAACGCGAGGGGCTCATCAGCATCAGCCGCGTCTTGCCGGCGCCCGACGGGCCCATGTCCTTCAGCTCGGCCTTCCGGGCCGAAAGCTTCTCGATGACGATGCCGCTGAACTCATCGTCCACGTCGATCATCACTTCTTCGACCGGCTCCATGCGCTCGCCGGTGGCCTCGTCGTACTGGAAGACCACGCGCGGGCGGCTGATCGAAACCTCGAAGCCCTCGCGGCGCATGCTCTCGATCAGCACGCCCAGCTGCAGCTCGCCGCGGCCGGCCACTTCGAAGGCGTCGCGGTCGGGGGTCTCGGTCACCCGGATGGCGACGTTGCTCTCGGCTTCCTTCTGCAGGCGCGCGGCGATCACACGGCTCTGCACCTTGTCGCCCTCGCGGCCGGCGAGCGGGCTGTCGTTGACCGAGACGGTCATGGAGATGGTCGGCGGGTCGATCGGCTGGGCCGGCAGGGCGGCAGTGACCTCCATGGCGCAGAGGGTGTCGGCCACGGTGGCCTTGGACAGACCCGCGATGGCGACGATGTCGCCGGCCTCGGCGTCGTCGATCGGCTGGCGCTTCAGGCCGCGGAAGGCCAGCACCTTGGTGATCCGGCCGCGCTCGATCTCCTTGCCGTCGATGTCGAGGGCGTGGATGGCCATGCCCGGGATGGCCTTGCCGCTTTCGATGCGCCCGGTCAGCAGGCGGCCGAGGAAGGGGTCGCTCTCAATCAGCACCGAGAGCATCTGGAAGGGCTCGTCCTTGCGGTCGATCGCCTTCGGCTCCGGCACGTGTTCGACGATCAGGTCGAACAACGGCGCCAGGTCATCATTGGGCTTGGCCATGTCCAGCGTCGCCCAGCCGTTCTTGCCGCTCGCGTAGATGTGCGGGAAGTCGAGCTGCTCGTCGGTGGCGCCGATAGCCGCGAAGAGGTCGAACGCATCGTTCAGCACCCGGTCGGGGTCGGCGTGCGGCCGGTCGACCTTGTTGAGGCAGAGGATGGGTTTCAGGCCCATCTTCAGCGCCTTGCCCAGGACGAACTTGGTCTGCGGCATGACGCCTTCCTCGGCGTCGACCAGCAGGACGCAGCCGTCCACCATGCCGAGGATCCGCTCCACCTCGCCGCCGAAGTCGGCGTGGCCGGGGGTGTCGATGATGTTGATCCGGGTGTCGCCGGCTTTCCCGTGCCACAGCACCGAGGTGCACTTGGCCAGGATGGTGATCCCGCGCTCGCGCTCCTGGTCGTTGGAATCCATGGCGCGCTCGGCGTGCGCTTCGTTGGCTCGGAAGACGCCGGACTGCGCGAGGAGCTGATCCACGAGCGTGGTCTTGCCGTGGTCGACGTGGGCGATGATGGCGATGTTGCGCAGGGACATGGTGACGGCAGTCTCTTTCGGAAGCGCGCGCTTGTAGGGGAAGCCGGGCTCCACCGCCAGTGCGTTGTGCAGCGCACCTAACGGCGCGAGGAGGTCTAGTACCCCGACAAGCTGATTTAATTGTGAAACGCGCTTCCGCGTCCGAAGGTCGCAAACGCGCTGCGAACTGGCGCGCAATTGTGCATTGCACATCCTCTCCTCCCTCCGAGGGGAGGGACAACGCACCCCTATCTGGTCTTCAGCGCAGACCAGTCGGCCGCCACCAGGACCTGGGTCAGCTGCTCGATGTGGCCGCGCAGCCGTTCGAACCCGGAGGTGGGCGTCATCGTCGCCTCGTCGAGGTAGAGGGCGCGGTTGATCTCCACCTGCAGGGCGTGGACGCGCCGTTGCGGGCGGCCGTAGTGCTCGGTGGTATAGCCGCCGGCGTAGGGGCTGTTGCGGGCGACGCGGTAGCCCAGGGCCTCCAACTCACGCTCCACCCGGGTCGGCAACACCCCGGCGCAGGCCGCGCCGAACCGGTCGCCGAGCACGATGTCACAGGGCCGGTCGCGCCCGCCGGCCTTGGCCGCCGCCGACGGCATCGAGTGCCAGTCCACCAGGATGGCGAAGCCGTGCTGGGCCCGAGCCTCGGCGATCAGACCCGCCAGCGCCTCGTGATAGGGGCGGTGGGCGCCTTCGATGCGGCCGCGGGCCTCGGCGAACGTGAGCTTGCGGCTGTAGATCTCCTGGCCCTCGGAGACCACCCGGGCGATGGCGCCCAGGCCGGCGGCCACCCGCGCAGTGCGCGAGCGGGCGAATTCGGGAAGCTCGTCGGCGAACATGCCGGGGTCCAGCTCGAACGGCTCGCGGTTCAGGTCGATGTAGGCTCGCGCCACGCTGGCGGTGATCAGCGCGGCGCCATGGTCCGGCGCCTGGGCGATCAGGTCATCGACGAAGGCGTCCTCGGAGCGGCGGATCGAGACCGCGTCCAGGGCCGCGGCCGACATCATGTCCTCGGGATAGACCCGGCCCGAGTGCGGCGAGGCGAACACCAGGGGCGTCGGCGGCGGCCCCCCGGCGCCCGGGCGGCGCACCTCGAAGGCCGCCGCGGGCGCCTTGGAATCCGGACGGGGGTTCACCACGTTCATCGTCACCATAAGACGCTGCGGCGGCCCCCAGCGTCAAACGACCCTTCATGCCGTCTTTACTCTTCGGTAGCTAAGATGATCGATCACACGCAGCAGTTCCGGTCCGCCCCGTCGCATGTCACGCATCCTCCTCGCTGAAGACGACGATTCCCTGCGCGGCTTCCTGGCGCGGGCGCTCGAGCGCGCCGGCCACGAGGTGACGGCCTGCGCCGACGGCGAGGAAGCGGTGACCTTCCTCGACGAGCCGTGGGACCTCCTGCTCACCGACATCGTCATGCCCGGCCTCGACGGCATCGAGGTGGCCCGCCGGGCCGCCGCCCGGCACCCGGGCCTGCGGATCATGTTCATTACCGGCTTCGCCGCCGTAGCGCTCGCGGCCCACGACACGGCCCCGGCCGGCGCCAAGGTACTCTCGAAGCCCATCCACCTGCGGGAAATCGTCACCGAGGTGGAACGGATGATCGCCGCCTGATCACGGCTTGCCGAGGCATGTCCGCCTCTGTATATCCCCGCTTCCCGAAGGTTGGATGCGTAGCTCAGCGGGAGAGCACCTCGTTGACATCGAGGGGGTCGCTGGTTCGATCCCAGCCGCGTCCACCATCGCTTTCCTTCGCAAGTTCAGATACTTGCCCTTGAGGCAGCTCGACCCCTCGTTGCTACTGAGCCGCAACGCAGCAGCGGAGCAGTTGAGGTGCCATCGCGGCGCCGCCGTGCTGGCGTTGACGATCAGCGGATAGCGCGATGGGGGTTGCGCCGAACGTTCTCGACGTACCGCTCCTCTTCGCGCTGCTGCTCACGACGCTCTCGTTCCGCTCGAGCGCTCGTCACGAAGGCCATCACGACGAGTAAGATGGGAAATGCGAACAAAACCAACACGCCAGCCATGCCCAGAATTTTGTACATGTGATCAACGCGCCTCGATCAACGGTTGCGGGCGCGCATGTGTGCGCTACGCCGCTCAGCCAGAGCGAACCTTGTAGAACGCCGAACGGCGACCCCGACAAGGCCGAAGCCGGCGATCAGCAAAGCCCAGGTTGACGGCTCGGGCACAGGAGCCGGCGCCAGGGTCACCCTCGTGATCCGCTGCAGCGTCGCGCCATAGGTCCCATCATAGTAGCCCTGACCTGGCGGCGCTTCAGCGCGGTCGAGGGGGCCGTAGCTATAGGTGTCGGTGACGCGCGTGTGGGACAGCGCGGGGTCGAACGCAAAGGGATCGAAGAGGTTGAGGTCCAGGCGCCAATCCGCGCCCACAAGGTGCGCCTCGATGCCATAGGCGTTGTGCGCGAAGCTGAACGCGGTTGCGGTTGTCAGGTCGCGGGTGACCGTCACCACCCCTCCAGCGCCTGCGGCCAGGTCCCAGGCGCCCACAAACTGGCCGCTGAGGATGGGCGAGATCGCCGTCGACGTGAAGTTCTCGGCGGTGCAGCCGCTGCAGCTGAAGTACGGGCTGATCGTGCCGGCGTCGCTATCGAAGGCCAGGTCGGCGAAGAACGGTTGGCCGCTTGGGAGGAGTGTCCCGTTGATCGCCCGGAACTCGCCCTCGACATGGAGCGACATGATCGTGGCGCCGGCCGTTCCAGCCCAAAGCCCAGCCGCGGCTGCGAGCGCCGCAATCCGTAACAAGCGCATCTCGACGCCTCCCTAGGCGGGTAAACTAGCGCCCCCGACGCGAGGGAACGGCGGGACCGCGGGCAAGGTTGCTTCCCCCATCGCGGATACGAGCATGGTCGGACGCGGGTGGCGGCGCGGCTAGTCCGAGTGACGTCGTTTCAACCGCGCTCGAGGGGTCGCCGGTTCGATCCATCGTTTTCCCAGCCTTCAGAACAGTCCTGCGACCAAGTTGATGGTCAGCGCCAGGATCAGGGTGTTGAACAGGAAGGCCAGCAGGCTGTGGGTCGTGCCCAGCCCGCGCAGGCGGCGGTCGGTGAAGGCCACGTCGGCGGTCTGGGCGGCGACGCCGATGACCACCGAGAAGTGCAGGAAGTCCCAGTAGTTGGGATCCGCTTCGCCCGGGAAGGCGAGGCCGCCCAGGTCGGCGCCCGTCTGCGGGTCGGCTGCGTAGTACTCGTGGGCGTAGTGAAGGGCGTAGACAACCTGCATCAAGAGCCAAGACGCCGCGACCGTGGCGACGGCGACCGCCACGTGCCAGCCCTTGGCCACACCGTGCTCGGGTCGCGCCAGGGTCAGCTCCACGGCGACCCCCACGACGCTGGCGGCGCAGGCGGCGACGATCAACCCCAGGATCACCGCCTTGCCCTGGTCCTCCACGGCGGCGCGGGCGCGGATGTCGTCGGGAGCCTTGCCGGCGACGGCGCGCAGAACCAGGGCAAGGTAAACGAGGCAGAACGCATCCCAGCCCCCGATGAAGCAGGATGTCGGCGCCAGGTTCGGGGCGAACCAGAAGCAGGCCAGCCCCACGGCCAGGCCAATGCCGGCCGCGCTGGCCAACTTCGGCCGCGCCGAGAACAGGCCAAGACCCATCGGCCAGCGCGTCCGGCTCATGGCGGCGCAACCACCGGCATCTCCAGCACAAGGCGGTTGCGGCCGGCGCGGCGGCGGTAGTCGGCGACGCGGCTCCACGCCTGGATGAGCGCCAGGCCAGCGCCGCCGCCGCGCTCCATATTGGGGCCTTCGAACGCGAACGCGCGCGGGTCGAAAGCCCGGCCGGCGTCGCTGACCGTCAGCCGCACCACGCCCTCCAGGCGCTCGAAGCGCAGCGCTATGCGGCTGCCTGGGGCGGCTTCGCCGTGCTCGACGACGTTGATCAGCCACTCCTCGACCACGATCGCCAGCTTGTCCGTGGCCTCGTCGCCGATGCCGGCGTCGCCGGCGAACAGCAGAGCGGTGGCCAACCCGCGGCGCACGCCGTGACGGTCGCAGGGCAGGCGCGCGACGCTTGCTCGGGGTCGCGGGGATGGAGAGGGCTGGCCGATCGGAAAATCGCCTGTGACGCGAACGAGGTCATAGGATCGCCCATGACCCTTAACGTGTCGACGTACGCGTCGCGCGACCGCGCGGCTTCGCCGGACGAGTCGATATCGGCGTTTGACTGAGCTATCGTGGCGTCAGTGACCTTGGGGGCTCAGCAAATGCGTTCGACAATTGGCCTAGGCCTGCTGATGGGCGCCCTGCTGGCGACGCCCTCGTGGGCGGCCGGCGAGATCGGTGTGGTGAAGTCGGTGACCGGGCCGGCCAGCGTCATCCGCGCCAAGACGCCCCTGCCCGCGAAGGCCGGCATGCAGCTCCACGAGAGCGACGTCATCCAGACCGGCCGGAACGCCAGCCTGGGGATCACCTTCATCGACAATTCCCGCTTCGCGGTCGGGCCGAACACCAATCTGGCGCTGAGCCAGTTCGAGTTCGACGACACCACCCACCGCGGCCGCTTCCTGACCACGGTGAACAAGGGCCGCGTGGCCATCGTCTCCGGCACGATCGCCAAGGAGAACAAGGACGCCATGAAGGTGCGCACCCCGGTCTCGCTGCTGGCGGCGCGCGGCACCCGGTTCGTGGTGGAAGTGCCTTGAGGCGCCTGGTCGCGCTGGCCGTTGCGGCGGTCTTCCTGGCAGGCTGCCAGACGTCGCGGGTGACCCTGCTGGCCCACGAGCCCGGCGACGACCCGGGCGGGTCCGCGGTCGGCGCGGTGGTGTTGCTGGACCCGGAGACCGAAGCGGAGAAGGTGGAACTCGCCACTCCGGACGTGGAGCTGAAGTCCACCCGCGACCGCGAGGGGCCGCAGAGGCCGGCCAAGCGCAGGGGCTTCGCGGCGCTGCTGCAGGGGATGCCCAAGCCTCCGGAGCGCTTCCGGCTCTATTTCGAGACCGGCAAGGTGGTGGTCGCCGACCGGTCCCGCGAGGACCTGGCCCGGCTGCTCGCGCTCTGGTCCCGGGTGGGTCCGGTCTCCGAGATGCAGATCACCGGCCACACGGACACCGTGGGCGGCCGGGAGGAGAACGACCGGCTGTCGCGCGAGCGGGCCGAGGCGGTGCTGGAGGCCATGCGCAACCAGGGGTTCGTGTTCGAGGGCAACAGCCGCGCGACCGGTCGTGGCGAGCGCGACCTGCTGGTGAAGACCGCCGACGAGGTGGACGAACCTGAAAACCGCCGGGTCGAGATCACGGTCCGTTAGACCGGGCGGCTACGGCGCCGGCCGGCGCAGGGCGAGGACGGTGAGATCGTCGCTGGGCTCGGCTCCGGCCTCGAAGGCGCGCACCTCAGCGACCAGCGTGTCCACCAGCTCGCTGATCGGCCTGCCCACGGCCGCGGCGATGCCCACCGCGGCGCGCCGGGCGCCGAACAACGCCTGTCCGCGGTCCTGCGCCTCGGTGACCCCGTCGGTGAAGGCCACCAGCGTCTCGCCGGGCTCCAGCCGGAAGGTCTCCAGAGGATAGGGAAAGTCGTCCATGGCGCAGAGCGGCGGCCCGCCGTCGAGCTGCAGGCTCCTCACCTCGCCCGCCGGGTTCATCACGAAGGGGTCCTCGTGACCGGCCGAGCACATCTCCAGCCGCCCGTCGGCATGCAGGATGCCGACCAGCAACGACATCTGCATACTCTGGCCGTTGCCGGCGTTCAGCTCGTTGTTGATCGCGCCGACGGCCTGCGCCAGGTCCAGGTGCGGCTGGGTCAGGAGGCTGCGCGACAGGGCCTTGCCCAGCGCCATGAACAGCGAGGCCGGCAGGCCCTTGCCGGTGACGTCGCCGACCAGGAAGCACAGCCG
This sequence comes from uncultured Phenylobacterium sp., assembly GCF_902826855.1. Classification (GTDB taxonomy): domain Bacteria; phylum Pseudomonadota; class Alphaproteobacteria; order Caulobacterales; family Caulobacteraceae; genus Phenylobacterium. The sequence goes on from NZ_CADEGK010000075.1 coordinate 15,967, forward strand.
GCCCGCGGGAAGCGCAAATACGTCGTAGAGGTCACCGCCCACCGACCGCGCCGGGAGCAGGACCGCATCCACATCGGCGATCGGGGAGATGGCCGCCAGCCGCGCCCGCGGGATCAGCATCCCCTCCTGGATCTGGCTGGCCGCCTCGCGCTCGTGCCGCTCGGCCTCGAGGCTGGAGCGCAGGCGGTTGCGGATCCGGCCGCCCTCCACGAACAGCAGCGAGATCATCGTCATGGCCGCGACGAAGGCCGGCGCTACGACCGGTGCGGGATCGACCAGCAGACCGCCCTGGAAGGCCAGCCAGCTGCCCCCCAGCGCGGCGGCGTTGATCGCCGCCGCAAGGGCGGCGATGGCGCGCAAGCGCAGCCGGGGCAGAAAGGCGCAGGCGGCCAGCACGATCGCCAGACCGGCGATCCACTCCGCGCCCACCGCCCACGGCGGCCGGACCAGGGCGCGCGAGTTCAGGATCGCGTCGATCGCCTGGGCCTGCACAAAGACGCCGTAGATGGCGGTGTTGCGCGGCGTGGCGACGACGTCGGTGGTCCCGGCGCTGGTCAGGCCGATCAGCACGATCTTGCCGGTGAACTGGTTCGCCGGGACGCGGCCCTCGGCGATGTCCACCGGCGAGGTGATCTGGTCCTCCATCACATCCCGGAACCGCAGCCGCATCTGGCCGCCGGGCATGGTGCGCACCCGATGCTTGCCGATGGCGATCGCGTGGATGCGGCTGGCGTCGCCCTCCAGGCGGATCGGCGGCTCGCCCTCGGCGATGCGCACCAGCTCCAGCGCCAGGCTGGGCGTGAGGTAGCCGCCGGCGCGGCCCAGGAGCGGGATGTTGCGCACGACGCCGTCGCGGCCCTTCTCGCCGTTCACCAGGCCATGGCCGGCGGCGCGGTTCTCCAGGGTCGGCACGTTGGCGATCACAGTCGGATAGACCGGCGTCGTGGGCGGGGCCACGCCCTCGAACCGGGCCAACGGCGGCAGCGGGGTGTTCTGGCCCTCGCCGTAGGTCCCGAGCCGGGCCAGCACCGAGGGGGTCTTGCCCAAGGTGCGGCCGAGGGCGCTATCGGCCCCGTCCTCTTCGCTGCGGAAGGGCTCGAGCGCGCTGGGCGGCAGCTGCGGGTAGTACTCGGCCAGGAACTCGGCGTTCAGCCGGTCGCGCTCGGGGAACATCAGGTCGAAGCCGATCGCGGCAGGATTCTGCTCGGCGATCTTGGCGACGAGGGCGGCCACGTCAAAGCGCGACCATGGCCAGGCGCCGAAGGTCGCCAGGGTCTGCTCGTCGATCTCCACGATCTGCACCTGCGGCGAGACCCGGCCGGTCGAGACCCGCTGGAACAGGTCGAACAGCCACTGGCTGGCCGGCAGCGGCGGCGTCCGCTCGCCCGGCGCCGCCGGCGCGCCCAGCGTGCGCAGCGAGCCGATCGGGGGGGCCAGGACCACCGCCGACAGGAACAGCGATGTCAGGATCGCCGCGATCAGTCCCCCAATCCGCACCCGTCGCCGGGCCGCGGGGTCCAATTCGCTCAGGGCGTCAGACCGTGACCTCAAGTCCGTCATAGGAGCAGATCACCTCCAGGGGGCGGCTCTCTCCGCGCACCAGCTCCTCATAGCGGATGGTTTCGTTGTGCATGCGCTGGATGTCTTCGTCCGAGTAGGTCGGCTCGTGGTGGAACAGGACCAGCCGCCTGGCGTCGGCGCCATGGCAGAGGTCCACCGCCACCACGTTGGACGAATGGCCCCAGTCCTGCTTGAGGCTGGCGGTGTCGCCCAGGGAATACATGGTGTCGCAGATCACCAGGTCGGCGCCCCTGAAGAAGGCCTCGAACGCGGCCTCCGAGGCCATGTTGTCGACCTTGTGCTCGCTGTCGGTGGAGTAGATCACCGCCTTGCCGCCGCTCTCGAAACGGAAGCCGTAGGAGTCGTGGCTGTGGTGCTGGGTCGTCAGGCTGACCGTCAGGCCTGCAGCCTCGAAGGACTCCCCTGGCGCGTGGACGACGAACTCGAACCTCGCCTTCAGCCACTCCCACGGCACCGGGAAGGAGATCTCCTCCTGCTGTCGGCGCAGCGCCTCTTCGGCATCGGGGTGGCCCGAGTGTACGATGATCGTCGCGTTGGGGTTGAAGGCCGGCCCGAAGAACGGGAAGCCCATGATGTGGTCCCAGTGCAGGTGCGACAGGAAGAAGTGGTAGACGGCCGAGTGGCCCTCGGCGATGCGGCGGAAGGAATCGAGGCCGAACTCGCGCAGGCCCGAGCCCATGTCGCAGATCACGAACGAACCGTCGCCGGCCTCGATCTCCACGCAGGACGTGGCCCCGCCGTAGGCGCCGAAGGTGGCGAAGTCCAGCTTCGAGCGGGCGAAGTCGGCGGCCGCGGCCTCGTCGGAGAACGTGCGGCCGCCCGCGGCGACCAGGGCCTTGGCGATCTTGGCCTGGATGCTCTCGGACCGCAGGGCCACGGGCAGGGAGCCGCGCGTGCCCCAGAAGCGTACCAGCATGGCTATTCCTCTCCGCTCAGACGGCCTCGGCGACGCTGTCGACCACCTTGAACATCTTGTCGTAGCGGCTGATGTGCAGAATCTCGCGCATCCGCTCATTGGGAGCGGCCAGGATGACGACTGTGTCGGGATCGCCTTCGCGCTTGGCCAGCGTCAGCGCGCGGAGGCCGCGGGAGACCATGTAGTCCAAGGACGACAGGTCAACAACAAGAGACGCGCCGGCCGCCTTGGCCGCCCGCACCGCGTCGATCAGGCTCTCGGAGAACAGTTCCCACGACGCCTCGTCGACCCGGCCCGTCGGCTTACCGACCAGCTTGTCGCCGAGCGTCTCGACCGTCCACTCCATGACCTCCCCCGATCGCGGGCTCCCCCGCTGCGAGCCGCGTGCAAACTGAGCGCGCCGGGCGCCGAGGCGCAACAGGATTCGCGCCTGACGCTAACGACTGAGCGCCATAGGCCTCTCCGCGCGGGTCACCTACGGCCGGGCGCGCTTGGGCAGGGCCTTGATCTCCTCGGCCGTCAGCTTGCGGATGTGCCTCACCGCACAGCGACGCGGACCGATGGCGCTGGGCGAGATGATCTCGGCGTCGATACCGGCGCAGATGTAGCTCGAGCCGCGCGAGACGAGTGCGATGCTGTGGTTCCAGTCCAGGTCCTCGCAGGGTCCGAACATCTCGAACTGGTAGATGTCCTTGACGCCGACCCGGACGTTCACTGTGCGCGGGTCGTCCGAGGCGAAGCCGTTGACCGAGCTGGCCCAGAAGCACTGGCGGGTCCCGGACTCAGCGGCCTCGACCGGCGACTTGGCCGCCACGGGCGCGGCGGCGGCCAGCAAGGCGGCCGCGGCCAGGTGGGGTGCGATCTTCCATGTCATCGAAAGGTCCTCCGACCTCGGACAGTCCCTCAAGGCCGACAATACAGGCTGTCGTCCGCCCTACGAACGGATGCGTCGCGCCGCCCGTTGCGCGAAGCGCGCGGGGCTCACCAGTTCGGCGGCCGCGCGACTGATCGGCGAGGGCGCGTGCATCGCCAGGGCCGCCACGTGCTCAGCCAGCAGCGGGGCCAGCGAGAAGCCCCGCGAGCCGAAGCCGCTGAGAATGAACAGCCCCTCGACGCCCGCCGCCCCGGCCAAGGGCAGGCGGTCGGGGGGGACCGCGCGGATCGACGCCCTGCCGCCCAGGGATGCGTCCGCCAGCCGCGCCGCAAGCACGGGCAGGGCTGCGGCCACCAGGTCCAGGTTGCGCCGGTGGTCGGCCGGACGCAGGTCAAGGTCTTCGTCGTCCCGGTCATGAGTGGCGCCGAAGAGCACGCCGGTGCGCGTGGGCAGCACGTAGCCGCCCCAGGCCGCGGCGGGGGCCGCGCCGCCGTCGCTGGTCCAGCTCGCCTGGCCGCGCACCGGCTGCAGGGGCAGGTGCGGGAGCAGGTCGCGAGAGCCCAGCGCGGCGGCGACGATCACCGCGTCCGCGCGCGCCATCTCGCGGCCCGCGTCGTCGAGGAGCGTCCAGCCGGCCCCGTGGCGGGCGAGGGCGGCCACGCGCGCCGCCCGCGTCTCGCCCAGCCAGGCGGCGAGGATGGGCGCCGGGTCGACGACCAGGGCGGTGCGCTGGTCCAGTGCGCGGCCTGCCGGCTCGCCCAGGCGGGCGCTGGCCTGCACGGCGTCCAGCACAGCGAGGGCGTCCGGCTCGAAGACGTCGGAAGCGGCGATCTTGTCGAACCGCGCCGCATCGCGTTCGCCATCGGCCAGTTGCAGCACGCCACGGTCCACCACCGCCCCGGCGATCTGGGCGTACAGGTCCGTCCCTCGGCCGAACGCCTGGGCGAACAGACGCGCGGCCTCGCCGAGGCCAGCGTCGAGGCGCGGAGTGACCAGAGCGGCCGGGTTGCCGGACCCGCCGGCGCCGGGCCGGAGGGCCTCGTACACGACCGGCTCGCCGCCCAGGGCGCGCACCGCGCGGGCCGCCGCCGCGCCGGCGATCCCCGCCCCGATGATGGCGACCCCACGGCGGGCCGACTGGCCTGCGACACCCGGCAGGCGGGCCTCCAGCCGCTCGCGCTTCTTGCCGTGGCCGGGCCGTTTCTCCACCGCAAATCCGGCCGCTGTGAGAGCCCGGCGAACCTGCCCCGCGACGGTGAAGGTGGCGGCCCGCGCGCCAGGGGCCGAGCGCGCAGCCACCAGG
>NZ_CADEGK010000076.1:0-18225 GCF_902826855.1 uncultured Phenylobacterium sp.
GCTCGGCATCCCGATCGCGCGCTTCGCCGAGCGGTTCAGCCGGATCAACATCATCACCGGGGCGATCGTGATCTGGTCGGCGTTCACCGCGCTCTGCGGCACGGCCTCCAACTTCGCCACCCTGGCCGCCTACCGATTCGGGGTCGGCGTCGGCGAGGCGGGGCTCTCCCCGCCGTCGCATTCGCTGATCAGCGACTATTTCGAGCCCAAGCGCCGGGCCTCGGCGCTGGCGGTCTATTCGTTCGGCATCCCGATGGGCGCCATGCTGGGCGCGGTGATCGGCGGCCAGATGCTGGACCACTTCACCTGGCGCGCCGCCCTGATGCTGGTGGGGCTGCCGGGGATCGCGGTGGCCATCGCGCTGAAGCTCATCGTCAAGGAGCCGCCGCGCGGCCACTCGGAGGCTGACGGCGGCGCCGCCGCGCGGGCCGCCCCGCCGGTGCCGCTCAGCCGCGAGCTCAGCGAGATGTGGTCAGTGACCAAGGCGCTGTTCGGCAGCTGGCCGATGGCCAACATCGTGCTGGGCATGACCCTGGTCTCCTTCGCCGGCTACGCGGGCGGCCAGTTCGCGCCGCCCTACTTCCTGCGCGCGTTCGACCTCACCTACGGCCACGTGGGCCTGATCGTGGGCCTCGCGGCCGGGCTGGGCCAGGGGATCGGCACCCTGGCGGGCGGGCCGCTCTCCGACCGGCTGGCGCGCCACGGGCCCCACTGGTACGCCCTGCTGCCGGCCATCGGCGTGCTGATCGCCTTCCCGCTCACCGTAGGGGTGTATGTGGCGCCCACCTGGCAGATCGCCACGGTGTTCATCCTGCTGCCGGGACTGTTCGCCTACACCTATCTGGGCCCCACCTTCGGGGTGGTGCAGAACATGGTGCCGACGCACCAGCGCGCGACCGCCGCGGCGATCCTGCTCTTCTTCGTCAACCTGATCGCGCTGGGCGGCGGCCCGCCCTTCGCCGGCTGGGTGATCGACCACTTCGCCGCCATCCACTTCGCCCAACCCACGCTGGGAGGCCAGTTGCTGCCGGCGCTGAGCGGCTTCTTCCAGGCCGATCCGGCTGGCTTCCAGGCGGCCTGCCCCGGCGGCGCGGCTCCGGCCGGCGCGGGCGCGCAGGCAGCGGCGGCGTGCAAGAGCGCCCTGGTGCTAGGCACGCGGCAGGGGATCATCATCTCCTACGTCTTCTACCTCTGGGGCGCGGCGCACTACGTGTTGGGCGCCTTCGGCCTCAGCGGCGCCATGGCCCGGGCGCGGGCGGCTCGCGGCGAGGTCTGACGCGCCGCGGACGGGAACCTCGGGTCACGATCCATAGTTTAGGCCACAGTTCGGCGCCCGGCAGGCGGGCGTCGACGACTGGGCTGCCTTATGCACGTGCAAGGCGACAGCGGCGTCTGCAAGCGAACCGGGGAGGCTTGCAATCACTGCGCGTACAGGGCGGCCCGTTGGATGTGGGACGGGCCATGCGCGGGTTCAGAATAGCGATTGCGGCGGGTGCGAGCGCCGCGGTCTTGGCCGCTACCCCGGCGGCGGCGGTCACGGTGCTGGATGTCGGTCGCTCCAACGACTGCGGCAAGACGACCTGCTTCAACGACCAGGGCGCCTTCACGCGGACCTGGTCGGCCGTCGACGTGCCAGGCCGCACGACCATCGGCAAATTCCTGATGGACCGCGGCGTTCTGGGCGACCTCGACAGCCGGACCTTCCGCGTCGCCTTCACCGTGGACGGAAAGGAAGTCGGTTCCTGGGGCGCCTACACGATGGGAAATATCGGCGGCGCGGTGTTGGGCTTCGACGGCCTGGACTTCGAATGGAACCCGGCAGACGGCGACCTGGTCCTGACCCTCGCGCTCGTGCCGCTTCGGGAAGCGGGCGCGGGCGGCGGCGGCCTTTTCTCCGGCATGGCCAGCGCCCGCTTCGCCGACGACCGGCCCAGCCAACCCGGCGGCGTCGGCTTCCTGCCTCAAGGGTTGGCTCCCCCGAGCAGTCCGATTGTCGACCGCCTGGTTGCAATCTCCGCGCCCGAGCCCGCCACCTGGGCGCTGATGATCGGCGGCTTCGGCCTGGCGGGGGCGGCGCTGCGCCGTAGCCGCCGCGCCTCCGCCTGAACCCGTTCAAACCATTTGACTTGAGCCCGGGCCCGGCCGCAAACCGCGCGGCATGATCCCCCGTTACACCCGCCAGGAAGCCGCCGACGTCTGGTCGCCCCAGACGCGCTTCAAAATCATGTTCGAGATCGAAGCGCACGCCGCCGACGCCATGGCCGAGCTGGGCGTGATCCCGAAGGAAGCCGCGCGCATCATCTGGGAGAAGGGAAGGAACGTCGTCTGGAACGCCGAGCGCATCGACGAGATCGAGCGCGAGGTGAAGCACGACGTCATCGCCTTCCTGACCCACGTCACCGAGGTGGTCGGCCCCGAGGCGCGGTTCCTCCACCAGGGCATGACCTCGTCGGACGTCAACGACACGGCGCTGGCCGTCCAGCTCTGCCGCGCCACCGACCTCCTGTTGGAAGACGTGGACCTGGTGCTCGCCGCCCTGAAGCGGCGCGCCTACGAGCATCGCTTCACGCCCACCGTCGGGCGCAGCCACGCCATCCACGCCGAGCCCACGACCTTCGGCCTGAAGCTCGCCGGACATTACGCCGAGTTCCAGCGCGCCAAGGAACGGCTGGCGATGGCCCGTTTCGAGATCGCCACCTGCGCCATATCCGGCGCCGTCGGCACCTTCGCCAACGTCGCCCCCGAGGTGGAGGCTCACGTCGCCGCCGAGCTTGGGCTGGTCGTGGAGCCGGTCTCCACCCAGGTGATCCCGCGCGACCGCCACGCCGCCTATTTCGCCGCCCTTGCCGTGGTGGCGAGCTCCATCGAGCGCCTGGCCACCGAGATCCGCCACCTTCAGCGCACCGAGGTGCTGGAGGCCGAGGAGCCGTTCGACGCGGGGCAGAAGGGCTCGAGCGCGATGCCCCACAAGCGCAATCCGATCCTGACCGAGAACCTGACCGGCCTTGCGCGCCTGGTCCGTTCGGCCGTCATCCCGGCGTTGGAGAACGTCACCCTCTGGCACGAGCGGGACATCAGCCACTCCTCGGTCGAGCGCGGCATCTGCCCCGACGCCACCGTCCACCTGGACTTCGCCCTGCGCCGGCTGGCCGGCGTGGTCGAACGGCTGGTGATCTACCCGGAGAACATGGCGAAGAACCTCGACCGCCTGGGCGGCCTGGTCCACTCCCAGCGGGTGCTGCTGGGCCTCACCCAGAAGGGCCTGAGCCGCGAGGCCTCCTACGCGGCCGTCCAGCGCAATGCGATGCGGGTGTGGCGCGGCGAGGGGAACTTCCTCGACTTCCTGAAGGCCGATCCCGAGATCACCCTGGCCGACGCGGAACTCGAGGACCTGTTCGACCTCGACTACCACTTCAAGAATGTCGACCGCATCTTCGCCCGCGTCTTCGGCGAGCATGAGGAGGCGAACGCATCGCGACCTTTGACGACCTCCGCCGCCTAGCGCTCGCCCTACCCGGCGCCCACGAAGTCATCTATCGGGGCGCGCCCTGGTTCAACGTGGGCAAGAAGACGTTCGCGCTCGTCCCGAACGACCGCGCGATCCTGAAGCTCGACAAGGGCCACCAGGAACTGCTGTTCGAGATCCGTCCCGAGACCTTCAGCAAGTGCCCGGTCGCCACCGTGTACTGGAGCTACGTAGAGCTGGCGCACCTCGATGCAGACGAGCTCGCCGGCCTCGTGCTGGAGGCCTGGTCGCAGGTGGTCCCCAAGAAGGTGAGCCGGCCAGTACTGGAGGCGGCGAAGGCCTAGGCTATTTCCCGGCCTTCACGCCTTCGCGCGCCTGGGCCAGCAGCTCGGCCATCTTCATGCGCACTTCGCCCTCGGACACGGCCACGCCGGCGCCCTTCAGGTCCTCGAACACCTTGCGCAGGACGTCCTCGTCGCCCGGCAGCTCGAAGTCCGATTTTATCACGGCCTTGGCGTATTCCTCGACATGGGGCGCCTGCAGGCCCATCAGGCCGGCCGCCCACTCGCCCAGGGCGCGGTTGCGGCGCGCATGGGCCTTGAACTCCTGCTCCTGGTCGAGGGCGAACTTCTTCTCAAAGCCACGTTCGCGGTCGTCAAAGGTGCTCATCGGGTCCTAGGGGTAAACTGCACGGAGCGGGCGATCCCATATCGTGCGCTGACCGGGCCCGCAATCGAAAGCGGTCGTGGGCCGCGAGTTTGCGCCAAGGCGCCGCATTCGCTATTTTTGCAGCGCCTGCAATGGGGCGAGACCTCGAGTCGCACCCGCGCGCGAGACATCGGACCGCGCGCGTTTTTCGTTTTCCGACTAAGGGTAGTCCTCGCCATGGAGAAGGCACGAAATGACCCGCCGTAAGAAGATCTACGAGGGCAAGGCCAAGATCCTGTACGAAGGTCCTGAACCGGGCACACTGATCCAGTACTTCAAGGATGACACCACCGCTTTCGACGCCACCAAGAAGGCCGTCCTGGAGGGCAAGGGGGTCATCAACAACCGGATCAGCGAGTACATCATGACCAAGCTGAACTCGATCGGGGTTCAGAACCACTTCATCAAGCGGCTGAACCTGCGCGAGCAGCTGATCAAGGAAGTCGAGATCATCCCGCTGGAGGTGGTCTGCCGCAACGTGGCCGCCGGATCCCTCTCCACCCGGTACGGGATTCCCGAGGGACAGCCGCTGCCGCGCTCGATCATCGAGTTCTACCTGAAGGACGACAAGCTCCACGACCCGATGGTCTCCGAGGAGCACATCACCGCCTTCAACTGGGCCACCACCCAGGAGATCGACGACATCATGGCCCTGACCCTGCGGGTGAACGACTTCCTCACCGGCCTGTTCGGCGGAGTCGGCATTACCCTGGTGGATTTCAAGATCGAGTTCGGGCGCGTCTGGGAGAACGAGTTCTCCCGCGTCATCCTGGCCGACGAGATCAGCCCCGACAGCTGCCGCCTGTGGGACACCATCACCAGCGAAAAGCTGGACAAGGACCGCTTCCGCCGCGACCTCGGCAACGTCATCGAGAGCTACGCCGAGGTTGCGCGCCGCCTCGGGATCATGAAGGAGATGCCCACCGTGATTCAGGGGGGTCTCCACTAGGCATGCGCGCCAAGGTCCATGTGTTCCTCAAGCCCGGCGTCCTCGACGTCCAGGGCAAGGCGGTCGAGCAGGCCCTGCACGGCCTCGGCTGGAGCGGCGTCGAGCACGTCCGCGTCGGCAAGACCATCGAGTTCGATATCGCCGCCGCCGACGCCGCCGCCGCCGAGGCGGAGGTGAAGGCCATGTGCGAGAAGCTCCTCGCCAACACCGTGATCGAAAGCTTCCGGGTGGAGCTGGCGTGAAGCTGCGGAGCGCACTCCCGCTCCTCCTCACGCTCTGCGCCTGCTCGCCGAAAGCCGGCGAGGCGCCCGCCACCTACCTCGACCTGAACTGCGAGCTGCCCTTCGACGCCCAGGTGGCCACGCTGACCGCCCAGCCCCGGCTGGACCGGGCCGGGACCGTGGGATCGGAGCCCTATATCTACTATTCCGCCGCCGACGGCAGCGTCTCCTACCTGATCACCCGCCCGGGCTCCCCCGCCCATCCGGCGATCATGATGCAGCGGGCGAAGAACGGCGTGCACACCACCGGATGCCCGTATGGCAGCCAGCGCGGCTACGATGAACTCCACGCCTACATGGACAGCCTCAAGACCTGGACCCGCAAATAGGCCCCTCCCCTCGGCCCCCTGCGCTCGGGTGAAAGGCTGACCTCGCCTTCGAACAATGCTAAGCGCGCGGCCCATGAAAGCCGCCGTCGTCGTCTTCCCTGGCTCCAACTGTGACCGCGACTGCAAGGTCGCCATCGAGCGCTCCACCGGCGCGCAGGTGGAGATGGTCTGGCATGGCGACACCGCCCTGCCCGCTGCGCTCGACCTGATCGTTCTGCCCGGCGGGTTCTCCTACGGCGACTACCTGCGCTGCGGCGCCATGGCGTCGCTGTCGCCGATCATGGCTGAAGTGAAGGCTGCGGCCCTTCGCGGGGTGGCCACCGTCGGCATCTGCAACGGCTTCCAGGTGCTGTGCGAGGCCGGCCTGCTGCCGGGCGCGCTGCTGCGCAACGAGCGGCTGAAGTACGTCTGCAAGGCCGTCGACCTGGCCGTGGTCAACAGCCAGACCCGCTTTACCGCCGGCTACGCGGGCCGCCGCCAAGTGGCCATGACCGTCGGCAACGGCGAGGGCAACTTCTTCGCCGACGAACCGACCCTCGATCGCCTGGAAGGCGACGGCCAGGTCGTCTTCCGCTACCTCGACAATCCCAACGGCTCGGCGCGCGACATCGCCGGCATCATCAACCCCAAGGGCAATGTGCTGGGCCTGATGCCCCACCCCGACCGGGCCTTTGAGCCCGAACTGGGATCGGCCGACGGCGCGCTCCTGTTCCAAAGCGCGCTCGCCAGCGCCTGATCCCGGCCCTCTAGTCTAGCTAGTCACCCATGAACGCCGGCATCCAGCCCTCGTGGGCGGCGCGGAGGTCTTCGAGGTCGAGGGCGGCGATGAGCCCGCCCGCGCCGCTGAGGGAGATCTCGTCGCCCCCGGCCTGCCCGACGATGAGGTATGCGACGCCCGCGCCCCCCGCCGCCGCGTCGAGCTCGTCGAGCTGGTCGTTGCGGAGCGCGATCAGGTAGCGGGCCTGGTCTTCACCGAAGAAGAAGGCGTGGTCCGGAACGGCGCTCTCGTTGTCGAGCGCCAGGCCCACGGACGAGGCCAGAGCCATCTCCGCCGCCGCGGCGACCAGGCCGCCGTCGGAGAGGTCGTGGACAGTGGTCACGACGCCCGCCTCGATCAGGCCTCGCACCACATCGCCGGTGCGGCGCTCGAGCGCGAGGTCGACCGGCGGCGGCGCGCCGTCTTCGCGATCGAGCACTTCGCGCAGGTACATCGAGGCCCCGAGCTCCCCGACGGTCTCGCCCACCAGGACCAGGACGTCACCGGCCTTGAGCGAGCCGAAGTCGGCGCGCCGGCCGTAGTCGGCGATCAAGCCGATGCCGCCGACCGTGGGCGTTGGCGGAATCGCGACGCCATTGGTCTCGTTGTAGAGGCTGACGTTGCCGCCCACGACGGGGAAGTCGAGCGCGCGGCAGGCCTCGGCCATGCCCTCTATGGCGCGCACGATCTGGCCCATGATCTCCGGGCGCTCCGGATTGCCGAAGTTGAGGTTGTCGGTGATGGCGATGGGCAGCGCGCCTACCGCGGTGAGGTTGCGCCAGGCTTCGGCGACGGCCTGCTTGCCACCCTCGTAGGGGTCGTTCTGGACGTAGCGGGGCGTGACGTCGGAGCACATGGCTAGCGCCTTATGCGTCCCGTGGACGCGGACGATCCCGGCGTCGGCCCCGGTGGCCGAGTCCTCCAGGGTGTCGGCCATGACGTGGCGGTCGTACTGCTCCCAGAGCCAACGCTTCGACGCCATGTCGGGCGCGCTCATCAGCGTGACGATGGCGGCCTTCCAATCGTCGGGCGCCGGGACGTCGGCCGGGGCCAGGCGGGGTTGCGCCACCGGCGCGGTCCAGGGACGGTCATAGAGCGGCGCGTCGTCGAACAGCGGCGCCAGCGGCACGTCGGCGACGACCTGGCCGTGATGCTTCAGGACCAGATGGCCGGTGTCGGTGGTGATCCCTATGGTGGCGGCGTCCAGGCCCCACTTGGCGAAGATGCGCTGTCCATCCGCTTCTCGTCCTGGCTTGAGGATCGCCAGCATCCGCTCCTGGCTCTCCGAGAGCATCATCTCGTAGGCGGTCATGCCCTCCTCGCGCTGGGGCACCGCGTCCAGGTCGAGCTCGATGCCGACCGCGCCCTTGCCCGCCATCTCGACGGAGGAGGAGGTGAGGCCGGCGGCGCCCATGTCCTGGATGGCGGCGACGGCGCCGGAGGCCATCAGCTCCAGCGTCGCTTCGATCAGGAGCTTCTCGGCGAAGGGGTCGCCGACCTGGACGGTGGGACGCTTCTCGTCGGAGGCGTCGTCGAATTCCTGGCTGGCCATGGTGGCGCCATGGATGCCGTCGCGGCCCGTCTTGGAGCCGAAGTAGACCACGGGCAGGCCGGCGGCGGGCGCGGCGGAGTAGAAGATCTTGTCCGCATCCGCCAAGCCCACGCACATGGCGTTGACCAGGATGTTGCCGTCATAGCCGCGGTGGAAATTGGTCTCGCCGGCCACGGTGGGCACGCCGACGCAATTGCCATAGCCGCCGATACCCGCAACGACGCCGGAGACCAGGCGCCGGGTCTTCGGGTGGCTGGGGTCGCCGAAGCGCAGCGCGTTGAGCAGGGCGATGGGCCGGGCTCCCATGGTGAAGACGTCGCGCATGATGCCGCCAACGCCGGTCGCGGCGCCCTGGTAGGGCTCGATGAACGAGGGGTGGTTGTGGCTCTCCATCTTGAAGATGCAGGCCAGTTTCGTGCCATCCGGGCCGTCGCCGATGTCGATGACGCCGGCGTTCTCGCCGGGGCCGCAGATCACCTTGGGGCCGGTGGTGGGAAACTTGCCCAGGTGGATCTTCGACGACTTGTAGGAGCAGTGCTCCGACCACATCACCGAGAACACACCGAGCTCCACGTCGTTGGGCTCGCGGTTCAGGCGGCGGATTATCAGGTCGTACTCGTCGGGCTTCAGGCCGTATTCGGCGGCCTTGTCGGCCAGGGACTTCACGGGCGCGGCGCTCATGGCGGGTGTCTACCCGGACTCGACCGCGGGCGCGATAGGCGCGACCGGTCCGAACGCCCCGTTAACGGGGACCGCCTAGTCTGGGCGCTCGGGCGCCATGTGCGGCGGCCCGCGTGAGGATTCCGATGCCCAGGCGTGACGCCGCCAGCGATCTGTCGACGTTCTTCGACGTGTCCCTGGACATGCTTTGCATTCGCGACATGGCCGGACGCCTGATCAAGGTGAGCGCCGCCTGGGAAACCGTGCTGGGCTACACGGTCGAGGAGCTGGAGGGTATGCCGCTCCTGCCCCTCATCCATCCCGACGACGTGGCGTTGACACGCGCCGAGATGCTGCGCGTCGAGACCGAGACCGGGGTCGTCGCGTTCGTGAACCGCTACCGGCGCCGCGACGGACAGTACCGCCAGCTCGAGTGGCGCGCGCGGCGGTCCGGCGACAAGGTTTTCGCCATGGCGCGCGACGTCACCGAGCGTCTGGCGGTCGAGGCGGAGCGGGACGCGGCCCGCCAGGCCGCGGAATCCGCCAATCAAGCCAAGACCGACTTCCTGGCCAACATGAGCCACGAGATCCGAACGCCGCTGAACGGCGTCATCGGCATCGTCGAGGCCCTCGGCCAGACACCGCTGAGCCCCGTTCAGGCCGAGATGGTCGAGCTGATCCAGACCTCGGGGGCGACACTGGAGCGGCTGGTGTCCGACATCCTGGACATCTCGAAGGTCGAAGCTGGACTGCTGGAGATGGAGAGCCGCGCGTTCGACCTGCGGGCCGCGCTGGCCGGTCCGATAGACCTGCATCGCTCCCGCGCCGAGGCCAAGGGGCTGGCCTTCGAGGTTGGCTTCGGCGAACACGCCCGCGGCGCCTTCGTCGGCGACAGCGTCCGCATTCGGCAGGTCCTGGGCAATCTGCTGTCGAACGCCGTGAAGTTCACGCATGCGGGCGACGTGCGCGTCACCGTGGACGTCTCGACGCCGCCGGCGGCGGAGGGGCCGAGCGAGGTGGTCCTGGAGGTGCGCGACAGCGGCGTCGGGTTCGACGCCGAGAGCGGCAAGCGGCTGTTCCAGCGCTTCAGCCAGGCCGACACCTCGACAACCCGCGTGTTTGGCGGCAGCGGCCTGGGCCTTTCCATCTGCAAGGCGCTGGTCGAGATGATGGGCGGTCAGATCACAGCCTCGTCCGAGCCGGGGCGCGGCAGTGTCTTCCGGGTCGCGTTGCCGCTCCCACGTGACGCATCTCTGGCCGACGCCGCCGGCGAGGCTCTCGCGGCGCGTGATCTTCCGGCGTCGGCGCTCAGGGGCGGACCGCCGCTTAGGGTGCTGCTGGCGGAAGACCATCCTGTGAACCAGAAGGTGGTGCAACTCCTGTTGGCCCCCTACGGCGTCGATATCACCACGGTGGGCAGCGGGGTCGACGCCGTCGCGGCCTTCACGGCTAGCCCCTTCGACCTGGTGCTCATGGACATGCAGATGCCGGTCATGGATGGCCTGATCGCCACCCGGGCCATCCGCGCGCACGAGGCGACGCTGGCGGGCGGGCCCCGCACGCCGATCCTCATGCTCAGCGCCAACGCCATGGCCCAGCACGCTGATGCCGCAATGGCAGCGGGAGCCGATCTGCACGTAGCCAAGCCGGTCACCGCCAAGTCGCTCGTCGAAGGCATTGAGCGCGTGCTGGAGGCCCCCGCGACCGGCGCCGACCGGGGCGCGACGGGCGCCGCTTGAAACCGCCCGCTACTTCGCGACCATGTCGCGACGCAACCAGCGGCAGGTGAGCAGGTAGAAGCCGCCGGCCACCGCGTAGAGCAACGAAGTGAGCAGCAGGGAGCGCTGCAGGCTCTGCGGGTGGGCAATGGCGCAGACCGATTGAAGGTCGACCGACAGCGCCTTGCGCGCAGCGGTCTCGCAAGCCTTGCGGGTGAGGTCGGCGGCCCCAAGGTCGGCCACCTGAAGGGTGAAGATGAGATCGCTGAGCGCGCCGATGAACAGCGGGCCGAGGCCGTAGCCCAGCAGGTTGGCGATGAAGAGCAGCATTGCGGTGGAAACGGCGCGGACCTGGGCGGAGACCACCCCCTGGGCGATCGTGTACTGGGCGGCGAGGTAGCCGAACTTGGCGAACCCGCCGATGCAGAGGGCGGCGACGCAGACCCCTACGCTGTCTGTGGAGAAGGCCAGGGCGTAGAAGGGCACGCAGATGAGCATGCCGAAGCCCGGGATCCAGGCGATGGCGTTGGGATAGCGCCGGGCCAGGCGCTCGGCCATGAAGCCCGTGGCGAGCGCGCCCAGGGAGCCCGCAACGGCGGCGGGGGCGTTCACCCAGACGGCGGCCTCGCCGGCGGAGAGGCCGAAGGTGCGGTTGATGAACAACGCCTGGAACGAGGAGATGCCGTAGCCGCAAAAGCTGGCGATAGTGCAGCCGGCGGCGTTGGTCCACCAGGAGGGCTTGGAGGCGAGCTCGCGGAAGCCGTCGGCGAAGCTGACCTTGTCGCGGCGCACCGTGCCGGGCGGGTCGGTATAGCCGCGCGGCGGCTCCTTCACCGTGAAACGCAGGATCAGGGCGATGGCGATCCCCGGCGCGCCCACGACGAAGAAGGCGGTGCGCCAGCCGAAGGCGTCGGTCAGCGGGCCGCCGATCAGGTTGGCCAGCAGGCCACCGAGAGTCACGCCCATGGCGTAGAAGCCGAGCGCGGTCGAGCGGCTCTTGGGCGGGTAGTAGTCGGCGATCAAGGAGTTGGCGGGCGGCGTGCAGCCGGCCTCGCCGATGCCCACGCCCACGCGGCAGGCCAGTAAGATCCAGAACGCGCCGATCGTCAGGCCCGCGACGGTGACCTCCGCCGCGAACCCGCACAGCGCGGTCATGAGCGACCAGAGCGCCACGCAGACAGTCATGATCGTGACCCGATGGCGGGTCTCGGAGAACTGGGCCAGCGGGATGCCGACGATGGTGTAGAGCAGCGCGAAGCCGAAGCCGGTGAGCAGCCCGAAGGCGGTGTCGGAGATGCCCAGCTCCGGCTTCATCACCGGGGCCACGACGCTGAGCAGGCCACGGTCGACGAAGTTCAGGATGTAGACGATCAGCAGCGCGGTGAGCACGTAGCTGCGATAGGGGCGGGTCCCGTAGCCGGTGAGGTGGCCGTCGGTGGCCGGGCTCGTCGCGGTCATGGTGTTCGTCGCTCCCCAGGCGCTTCTCGGCAAACCGTAGCCGTCGCAGGGCTTGATGGTCTCGTCGTTTTGCAAAGAAATGTCGGTTCGCAATGACGGCGGGGACAGGATGGACGAGAGGGCGGGATCACCGGTCGTGTTCAGCTTCGAGACCGAGGTGATCTACTGGCGCGGGCCGGCGCCGTACTTCTACGCCCCGGCGCCGCCCGAGCACGCGGATGAGCTGCGGCGACTGGCCCGCGCGGTGACCTATGGCTGGGGCGTGATTCCGGTTTCGGCCGAGATCCGCGGCGTGGCGTTCACCACCTCGCTGTTCCCGAAGGACGGAACCTACCTGCTGCCGCTCAAGAACGCGGTGCGGCACAAGATCGACGTCACCGCCGGCGATGTGGTCGCGGTCACGATGACGATCGACGCGATCCGGCGCTAGCGGGTCTGGCCGCCGTCCACCGGGATGATGGCGCCGGTGATGAAGCTGGCGGCCGGGCTCATAAGGAAGGCGGCGGCGGCGCCGATCTCCTCGGGCTTGCCGTAACGGTTCAGGGGCACCTCGCGCCGGACCCACTTGGCCCAGGTGTCGGCGCGGGGGCCGGTGGAGTTGGCCTCCCACGACCCGCCGGGGAAGATGATGTTGCCGGGGGCAATGGCGTTGACGCGCACGTTCTTCGGCCCGGCGACGCGGGCCAGTTCCTTGACCATGTGATTCATGGCGGCCTTGGCGGTGCCGTAGACGAGCGGCGACCCGAGAGCGCCCAGGCCGGCGATGGAGCTGATGGCCACGAGCGAGCCCTCGCCGCGCTCCATCATCCGCTTGAGCACCGAGCGGGCCAGGCGGAAGGCGGAGTCGAGGTTCTGGGCGAAGCCGGCGTCCCACGTGGCGTCGTCGATGTCGATGCCCAGGCCCGAGGGGCTGATGCCCACGTTGGCCACGGCGCCGAAGATCGGGCCGAGCTCGGCTTCGGCGCGGGCGACGGCGTCCTCGATGACCTTGGAGTCGCGCATGTCGCCGCTGATCGCGAGCAGGCGGTCCTTACCGTACTGGTCGGCGAGGCGCGCGCGGGTCGCTTCCAGTGCTTCGGCGCCGCGGGCGGCGATGGCCAGCTTGGCGCCCTCGGCCAGGCAGGTCTCGACGATACCCAGCCCGATGCCGCGACTCGCGCCGGCCACGAAGATGACCTTGCCGTCCAGTCCGAGGTTCATGCGCCGTGCTCCAGAGCCAAGTCGCCGGTCACTCCCGGCCTTCCAGGACCGCCAGGGCCTGTGTGGCCGTCGCCCTGCAGCCGTTGATAGCTTCGGATTCGCGCGCGGAGTTGCCGGCGAGGATGCGGCCGTAGACGCCCTGGCCGATCGAGGCGAGGCGGAACATGGAGAAGGCGATCAGGAACGCCATGTCTGGGACTTCGCTGCGGCCCGTGCGCTCGCAGTACTTGGCGACGTACTCGTCCTCGGTGGGGATGCCGCTGGTCTTGAAGTCGACGCCGTCGAGGCTGCCCCAGCCCGGCGAATGCGAGCGCCAGAGGTAGGCGTTGTAGGCGATGTCGGCCAGCGGATGACCGATGGTGCAGAGCTCCCAGTCGAGCACCGCGATGATCCGGTTCTCGGTGGGGTGGTACATCACGTTCTCGAGCCGGTAGTCGCCGTGGGCGATCGAGACCGACGGGTCGGTGGGGATGCGCGCCGGCAGCTTCTCGATCAGCGCGTCCATCTCCGGAATCTCTTCGGTCTTCGCGTCGATGTACTGCTTGGTCCAGCGGGCGATCTGGCGCTCGAAATAGGCGCCGTGGCGGCCGAAATCGCCGAGGCCTGCGGCCACGAAGTCGACCTTGTGCAACTTGGCCAGGGTGGCGTTCAGGTCGTCGTAGATCTCCGACCGGTCCTTGGGCGTGAGGCCCGGCAGGGTGGCGTCGCGGAAGATGCGGCCTTCCAGGTAATCCATCACATAGAAGGTGGTGCCGATGACCTCCGGGTCCGTGCACAGGGCGCGCATGACCGGCACCGGGATCTGGCCCGCCAGCGCCTTCATGACCCGGTACTCGCGGTCGACCTGGTGAGCGCTGGAGAGCAGCTGGCCCGGCGGCTTCTTGCGCAGGACGTACAGGTGGCCGGTCGCGTCGGTCAGCAGGAAGGTCGGGTTCGAGGCCCCGCCCTGGAACTGCTGGACCTTGAGCGGGCCCTGGTAGCCTTCGACGTTGGCGGCCATCCAGGCAGCCAGCTTGGCTTCATCGAAGCGGTGGGCGGGGACGACGTCGCGGACGGGGAGGTTGGGGGGCAGATCAGGCATGGGGCGCAGATGTGCCCATGACCTAAGGGTCGGTCAACGGTTTCGCGCCTGAAGGCGCCCGCAGGGAAGGCAGGTCTGCGCGACACGGCCGGACCGGGCAACCATGCGTTGACGGCGGCTGTCACATCGCGACGCCATGATCGGGCAGCGACGAGGGATGCCATGGCCGACGAAATCCGCAAGGCGCTGGTCCTGCAGGGCGGCGGGGCGTTGGGGGCCTTCGCACTGGGGGCTATCCGCGAGCTGTACGGTGCGCGCGGGTGGCGCCCGGACCTGATTTCCGGCGTCTCGATCGGGGCGATCACGGCGGTCTTGCTGGCGCGGCCCCGCGACCGCGAGCCGCTGGAGGCCCTGGAGGCGTTCTGGGCGGCGGTTACGGTGGCGGCGCCGTGGCTGCCGCAGCCGCTTCGGCGCTACGCGTCGGCCTATGGCAACCCGGCCTTCTTCATCCCGCGCACCGACCTGTGGGCGGCGCCTGGCTGGACCAGCCTCTACGACACCGCGCCGCTGCGCCGCACGCTGGAGGGGCTGGTGGACGTGGCGGCCCTGGCGGACCCCACGCGCTTGCCGCGGCTGGTGGTGACGGCCACCGACATCGCCGCCGGCCAGATCATCTCGTTCGACAGCGCCGACCCCGGCGGGCTCAGTCTGGACCACATCCTGGCCAGCGGCAGCCTGCCGCCGTCCTTTCCGATGACGCGGATCGGGACACGCGACTATTGGGACGGCGGCCTGTTCGACAACACGCCGCTGGGCGATGTGCTCTCCCGCCTGTCACGGGGCGGCGATCCGAGCGAGCGGGAGGTGATCGTCGTGAACCTCTTCCCCAATGCGGGGCCGGCGCCGACAAGCCTGGGCGACGTCAGCCAGCGGGTGCTGAACCTGACCTTCGCCAACAAGACGGAATCGGACCTGAAGCTGCTTGCGCGGTTCAATGCCGTGTCGGTCCTGCTGGACAAGATCCGCGGCGAGCCGGAATGGGCGGCGCTGGCGGCCAGCGAGGCGTTCAAGCAGGCCGACCGGGACTATGTGGCCGTGCCGCGGGTGCTGGCGATCACCCGGGCGAGCGAGGCGGGCAATGGCGCCTGGACCGACTTCTCTCCCGGCGGGATCGAGGCGCTGGCCCTCGAAGGGGCCGCCGCCGCCAGGGCGGAGATCGACGAGCCGTGGATGGAGGCCGGGGTTCGGCGCGACGCGCCGCACTGACCTTCAGGGCGGCGGCTACGCTACTTCTGGGCGAGGGCCCTGCGGTGTTCCGCCCCGCGCCAAGATGCGACGGCCGGGGTTAGGCGACCGTTCATGGGCGTTGACCTGCAGAAACTTAGAGGTGACTCTAGGTTCAGCGGCCAATCAGAGCTGCGTGGGAGTTGCCGATGTACACCCTGCCGGGCCAATTCGAATTCCTCTCCGACGCCTGGATCGACGAGGCGCGCGACTGGTTCGCCAAGCGCCGCGAGGGCCTCGGCGCGCCGTTCAGCGTGAGCGAACGGTTCGCCGACGCGCCGCCGCACCTGGGCTTGCCGGACAACGTGGGCAGCTGGACGCTGCGCTGGGACGGCGAGACGGCGAGCGTGGCGCGCGGCTTCGACGCCTCCGCCGACGTCACCTGCGAAGGCGACTACCAGGCGGCGCTGATGGCGGCGCAGTGGGTGGGCATGCTGGTCCCCGGCGCGACCGAGGCGTTGTTTCGCGAGATGACGACCGTGTTCGGCAAGGACGCGATCCGGATGCGCGGCGAGGTCCCGGAGGCGGCTGTCGAGTTGATGGGCCACTTCCACGACCACATGGGCCGCCACACGGTGGAGAACCCCGACCTGGAGCACCGGGCGCGGCGGCTGGGCGTGACCCGCCACATCCGGGAGATGGAGGACCAGGGCTACACGGTGATCGAGAAGGCGATCTCCGACGACTTCGCCGACGAAGTCCGCGCGGCGACCCTGCGCTCGCTGGCCGAGCACCAGAGTGTCTCCCTGCAGTGGATGACCTACCAGGGCCGCGAGTTCGAGCGGCTGGTGCAGAACCCGCAGCTGATGACCCTGATCGACGCTTCGCTGGGCCGCGGGGCGGTGATCGCCTCGATCTCTGCGATCAAGCGGGGACCGGGGAAGGGCTTCATCCCCATGCACACAGACTACAGCCACGTGCCCGAGCCCTATCCGGAGTTCTCGCTGACCGGCGTGGGGGTCTGGGCCCTTGAGGATTGGACCGTGGAGAGCGGGCCGACCTGGATCGTGCCCGGCAGCCACAAGCACCGCCGCCCGCCGCGCGAAGGCGAGGGCCATAACCAGGGCGTGCCGATCGAGATGCCGAAGGGCAGCGTGGTCTACTTCCACCACGGGGTCTGGCACTGGCAGGGCGACCGCACGGAGCCCGGCACGCGGGTGACCATCCACAACCATTTCAACCGCGGGATCCTGCGCAGCCTTGAGCCGAAGAAGGTCGACGCGCGGATGCTGCACCGGAACCCGCCCAGGCTGGGCGAGATGCTGGGCGAGGACGACTGGTTCGACAAGATGAGCGGCCAGGGCCGCGATCACGTCCGCTTTGCGCATATGGCCCAGTTGCTCAGATTCAACGCGGAGAAGAAGCGGATGATCATGGGCGAGGCGGAGCCGGCGGCCGGACGGGACCTCGCCGCCCTCGTCGCGGAGTATTAGGCCCGGGCTTCCGGCGGCTACTTCGCCACCATGTCCTTTCGCAGCCAGCGGCAGGTGAGCAGAAAGAACAGGCCGCCGAGCCCGTAGATCATCGAGGTGATCAGCATCGAGCGCTGCAGGCTCTGCGGGTTGGCGATGTCGCACACCGCCTTGAGCTCGGCGGACAGCGCGGCGCGGCCCGCCGTCTCGCAGACCTTGCGCGCAAGGTCGGGTGCGCCGAGGCCGGCGACCTGCAGGGTGAAGAGCGCGTCCGACAGCGCGCCCATGAACAAGGGGCCCAGGCCGTATCCGAGCAGGTTGACGATGAAGAGCACGATGGCGATGGCCACCGCGCGCGTCTGGGCGCTGACCACGCCCTGGCCGATCGTGTACTGGCCGGTGAGGTAGGAGTACTTCAGCGCGCCGCCGATGCAGAGGCCGACGGCGCACACCCACAGGTTCCCGGTGGTGAAGGCCACCAGGTAGAAGGGCACGCTCAGGATCATGCCCCAGCCGGGCAGCCAGGCGATGGCATTTGGAAACCGCGGCGTCAGGCGCTCCGCGAGCCAGCCGGTGGCGAAGGTGCCGCAGGCGGCCACGACGCCCACGGGCACGTTGATCCAAACCGCCGCCTCGCCGGCCGAGAGCCCGAAGGTGCGGTTCAGGAATAGCGACTGGAAGGTGTTGATCGCATAGCCGCAGAAGGCCGCGACCGTGGAGGCGGCCGCCATGCTCCAGAAGGACTTCTTCGACAGGATCTCACCCATGGCGTCGGAAAACCGCGCCGTGGTGCGTCGCACCGCCCCGGGTGGGTCGGTGTAGCCGCGGGGCGGCTCCCTGACCGTGAGCTTGAGCACGATGGCGACGAGAACGCCGGGCAGGCCGACGATCAGGAAGGCCATCCGCCAGCCGAAAGCGTCGGTGGCAGGGCCGCCGATCAGGTTGGCCATGACCGTGCCGAGGGTCACTCCCATGGCGTAGTAGCCGAGCGCCGTGGCGCGGCTCTTGGGCGGATAGTAGTCGGCGATCAGCGAGTTGGCCGGCGGCGTGCAACCGGCCTCGCCGATGCCCACGCCGACCCGGCAGGCCAGCAGCACCCAGAAGGCGCCGATGGTCAGCGAGCCGATGGTGACCTCCGCGGCCAGGCCACAGAGCGCCGTCATCAGCGACCAGAGCGCGATGCAGACCGTCATGATCCAGACCCGGTGGCGGGTCTCCGCAAACTGGGCCAGCGGGATGCCGACCACGGTGTAGAGCAGTGCGAAGCCGAAGCCGGTGAGCAGCCCGAAGGCGGTGTCGGAGATCCCCAGTTCGGGCTTCATCTGCGGCGCCACCACGGAGAGCAGGGCGCGGTCGATGAAGTTCAGGATGTAGATCACCAGGAGCGCGGTCAGCACGTAGCTGCGGTAGGGCTTGGAGCCGAAGCCGGT